>JANYIL010000145.1 GCA_025362075.1 Chloracidobacterium sp. | reverse complement strand
GGGGCCGAGATCATAAGTCAGGCCAGCGATTACGAGTTCCCGACCGTAACCAAAGCTTCTGTAATACAGGGCTCCGCAGACAAATCGGCAGATAAATCGGCTTCGGCTAACTCTGCGGCCCGGGTCAAAGAACTGACGGAGCGTGTCAACAAGCTCGAATCCGCGCCAAAAAACGATTACGACGAAAAGCAAAAGCGGATGCTGCTCAGCCTCGACATCCTGACACGAGCCGAACAGCGTAGCGAGAGTCTGCGAAAACAGCTTTTCGAAATGGTCGAAAAAGAAAGCACTTTGCGGACGCGCCTCGATCAGATCGAATTTGACAGCCGGCCGGAAATGATCGAACGCACGCTGCAAATGCAAGGCTCGATGAAGCCCGAAGAGATCCGCGAATTCAAACGCAAAAGCCTGCTCGCCGAAAAATCTAACCTGCAAGCCCTGCTGGTCGAGATCCAATCGACGCGTGCCAATCTTTCGTCCAGCCTCAATAAATCCGAGGAGATGGTCGAAAAGGTGCGTGCCAAATTCGAAAAAGACATCGACGAATCGTTCCTCAAGGACGACAAGCCGGAAGACTAAGCATTCCATGTCCCACGTGTCCCACCCTTGTCCCACACCCTTGTGGGACAACGCAAACCGTTCTTGCTATTAAAGTTACGGCGATTTTGCCCCCCTGTCCCGCGATTTTTAAAAAACACGCCACACGTGTGCCACAAAAATTCGTAACCACTGTAAATAAGGATGTTACAGTGATCCGCTTCCACCGCATGAAGCGATGTTTGATGGGACACCCATCCCCCGTTTGACATCCTTCACTCATAATTTCCGCGATATTTTTTCAAAGATCAGCATATGTGCTTGCCGGAAAATGACGGACGAACATATTACGTTTGTTGCAAAGATAGCACAAAATATTATGAAAGTCAATATGCGCGCATAAATTGGTAGTTTTGGGTAGTGGACTAATCTTGTGGTGGCGTACTAATTCGTGGCGGTGTACAAGAAAAGGCAGTCTTCTCCGCGTCCTCTGCGAAAACCTCTGCGTACTCTGCGTTTACCCGACTTTTAACGCAGAGACCGCGTGAGGAAGACGAGAGAGAAACGCCGAGTCCCGTGCTTTCATTTCTCTTCAACACCACAAGATTAGTCCACTACCGTAGTTTCGGTTGTGTCCTCATTTTGTGGTGCTGAGAAGAAATGAAAGTAAAACCTCGGCGTTTCTCAATCGTGAGTATTATTGCATCAAACAAGGCAAAGCCGCTTGGCGATCAGATCGTCAGGCGGCTTTGCTTTTGCTTTTTTGAATTGGATTTTGGCCAGAATTCAAGCCGTTAATTTTTAACCAATTTTTCTTTTGACGCCGCCGTGGCCCGAGCATTGGCCCGAAGCCGTTTTGCTGTCGCTAAAGGTTCCGTCATTACATTCGGCGGTTGACCCTTTGGGCGGCTTGGCGGCGGTGTTTGCAGCCTTGTTCGCCGCTGTGTTTGCGGGCGGAGTCGTTTTATTTGCTGCGGTATTGGCCGGTTTGTTAGCGGCGGTATTTGATGCCATATTGGAAGTCGTATTCGACATCGTGTTCGACGCGGTGTTCGACATCGAATTCGACATTGTGTTCGACATCGTGTTCGACGCCTTATTGGCGTTCGCGTTGGCATTATTCGCGGCCGGTGCTCCGCCGCAAGCGAACGACAGGGCCATCAGCGACAATATCGCGACCAGAAGAAAGAGTCTATTTTTCATATATTAATCCTCGTCTTTGGCGTCCGCTGCCATCGAGCGGTCATCGCCGGTGTTTTAAGTTTCGACTAATTTCAACGATGTCTCGGACATCGCTCGTTCTACGATCAAAAAATCGATTACATCGGGAACGTGCTAATTAAAAAGCAGATGCTGGCTAAAGTCAAGCACGGAAACGCCGTGAGGAAATTATTCCAGACCGACAAAATCCGGCAGCGTTACGTTGTCAGTAACGGCAACGGTCCTGGTTGCAAAGCGAAACAGGCGCGAGTTGACCCTGAAAGTATAGGTATCGCCCGACGGGACGCTATCGAAAGTGAAAAATCCGAACGAACTGGTTGTCGTCGTGACTGTTGTTCCGGCAGAGTTCGTCATTGATACCGTGGCATTTCTCAGACCTCGGCCATCCGACGTTAGCACCTTGCCGCTGACACTGACGGGGGCGGCCGCCGGACCATTTACGGTCAATGTGTAGCTGCCGACCTGGGCCGGGCCGGACGAACTTGTTTCGATCGTATAGATCCCAGTTTCTGCCAGGGTAAACAGCCCGCTGGCCGGGATCCTTGCGTTGGTTCCGCCGCCGCTGTCGTCGTCGCCGAGACTGCCGGCACCGGTGGGCGTATGAAAAACAAGGTAAGCATCGACGGCGGTCGACGACATTGCGATCGATATCTGCTGCCCCGTGATGCCGTTAAACGTGTAGAGGTCGGTGTAATAGGACTGATCCGCAAAGTTGACGGGACAATCGGTGGTGGCAAGCGAGCCGTTAATGGCTTGGTTGTACATAACTGGCGCCGTCGCGCAGCGGGCATCTGTTACAAGACTTAGGATGTATGAACCGGTCGACTGAGCGTATGAGTTGGCTCCGATCGTGTAGGTACCGGTGTAGTTCAGAGTCATGACGCCGCCATCGATCGGTATCCGCGAATTGGTACCCGTGCCGCTATCGTCGTTTTCGTCGATCGTAACTCCCGTATTGTCGAGCAAATAAAGATAAGTATCAAATGACCCCGAGACCATCGATATCGAGATCGCTTGTCCCGCAGTACCTTGGAAAGTGTAATAGTCGATGTACGTGCCATCAGTCAGTCTACAATCGTCGGACGTGAGATTGGCGTCTACCGGCTGGCCGAGTGTAACTGGAGTTCTTGTCGTGCAGGCGTCGGTGGGCGAGAGTTGGCCCGCTCCTCGGGCACGAAAGGTTTCCTGAATACTGGACCGCTTGGCGTCCGACACCGGGGGTTTTTTAGTGTCCGACGATCGCGAAACCGCAGTTCCTCGTTTAGCCCTGGTCTGGGCATTAGCCGTTGGGAATAAACCGGTGCCTGTCAAAAGTATTCCCGCACAAACAACAATGGATAAAATACCTTTCTTCATAATGATCGCCGATATATTCAATGCCTAACCCGGATAAAAGGGAGACTTTATTTAGACTCTCCGCGCGGATAGATTGTTGCCTTATTTTACGCCAATAGTCGCCTCGACCACAATGTTCTGGTGCCCCTCGACAGTGAAAAAGTGCGTGTTGGCTCACTTTAGATAAAAACAACCCGAAAGTGCTGCCTTTTAAAGGCCATAAAAATCACAAGATCGTTCCGTCAACATGCAAGAATACGCGAACGGCCGCGTTCTCAATATGACAAACAAGGCTAACTCCCCGCCCATACCTATGAATTTCGGAGTTTTTATATGACATATAAATCGATTGCCGCTGTTTTCTGCATATTGTTTGCGGGACTTTCATTTTCCATTTCTGTATCGGCACAAGGCGTGATCGTGCCGATGATTTGCGATTTCCGGCCATGCAGGCCGCGGCCAATTCCACAGCCTTTGCCCAATGCTTTGCCGGTCAAATCGATCAAGCTCGACACCAGGATCGTGGGGCAAGTCGCGACGACGCATGTCGAGCAGATATTTCGCAACGACACGCAATATACATTAGAGGGCACCTATTTTTTTCCGATACCGGAAACGGCGTCGATCGTGGAATTTGCGATCTGGGAGAACGGCAAAAAGCTGGTTGGTGAGGTGCGTTCGCGTGAGGAGGCCCGACGGATATACGACGAGATCGTTCGGCGTCAGAAAGACCCGGGATTGCTCGAATACGCGGGCAAAGACCTGTTTCAAGCGTCGATCTTCCCAATTCCTCCAAATTCCGATAAAAAACTCGAAATGACTTATACCGAAGTGCTGAAAGCCGAATCGGGGACGGTCGCGTATCGATATCCTCTCGGAACGGGACGCAATATGTGGGCTAGACCGCAGATAATACCGATGGATGAGATGATGTTAAACAACACGGGAAGAAATCCAAACGGGCCGCAGCAAAAATTTGGCTCCATCTCAGGCACGATCGAGATCACGGGCAAGGAAGCCCTGCGAAATATCTATTCGCCGACGCATAAGATCGACGTTGCTAATAAAGCCGAAACCGCAGCGAAGGTCTCGTTTGAAACTAGCAGTAACGACAGTGATTTTCAGCTCTTTTACGGGTTGTCGAACAATGATTTTGGCATGTCGCTCGTGACCTATCGAGAGCCGGGTAAGGACGGGTATTTCCTGCTAATGCTTTCGCCGAAGGACAATATCTCGGAAAAGGAACTGGTCAACAAAGACATCGTTTTTGTGCTCGATACATCGGGGTCGATGGCCGACGAAGGCAAGATGGACAAGGCTCGCAAGGCATTGCTATTTGGCATCCGCAGCTTACGTGACGGTGACAGGTTTAACGTCATCAATTTCTCCGGCGAGGAGCACCTGATGGAGCGTGGGCTGATCAATGCAAATGCAGACGGCAAGAAACGCGGTGAGGAGTTTGTCAACAAATTGCAGCCGACCGGCGGGACGAATATCAATGACTCGCTGATCGCGTCGTTAAAGCAGTTTGAGAAGGGCGACCGGCCGAAGATGCTTGTTTTTATGACCGATGGGCTGCCGACGGTCGGCGAGACCAACGTCGATAAGATAGTTTCAAATTTGAAATCTCATAAAAATGTCGATGTCCGCATTTTTCCGTTCGGTTTTGGGTATGACGTCAATACGACTCTGCTCGATAAGATAGGTTCTGAAAATTCGGGTATTTCGGACTACATTCAGCCGAAGGAAGATCTGGAGATAAAAGTTTCGAGCTTTTTCCAGCGTGTCAGTTCGCCGGTTTTGGCGGACCTCGATCTCGATTTCGGGCCGGTTTTGACCGACTACATGTATCCGCGAAAGCTGACGGATCTGTTTCGCGGCGGACAGATGACGATTATCGGGCGGTACAAAAACACCAATGATCTCAAGAATATTACGCTTAAGCTGACCGGAAAGGCAGGGAAAGAGAGCCGTTCGTTTAACTATACCGAGCTTGATTTTCCAATGCGTTCGGATGATAACAGCTTTCTGCCGCGTCTTTGGGCGAGCCGCCGCGTCGGGTGGCTGCTCGAACAGATCCGGTCGAATGGCGAGACAAAAGAGACCCGCGATGAGGTGGTGGAACTTGGCACTCGTTACGGGCTCGTAACGCCATATACGTCTTATCTTGCAACTGATGGCTCGATGGCCAATGTCCGGCGTGACGCTCCGGCGGCGATGGATATGATGAACCGGGCTCCCGCGAAAATGGCCGCGAAGAGCGGTGCAGGTGCGGTGCAAATGAGCGTCCAGCAAAACACGATGCAGGCGAATGCTCGTGCCGTGGCGAGCGAAGATAAGGACGAAAAAGAACAGATCGTGCTCAGGAATACGGTCAATAACCAGTTTGTGGCGAATAAGAATTTCATCAATCAAAACGGCGTATGGGTCGATTCAGAATTTACCGATCGGGTGGTCACGAAGGAGATATCGCTCAAGTTCGCGAGCGACGAGTATTTCAAGCTGATTGAACGTGAACCGGGCATGGCCCCGTATCTATCGCTCGGTGACCAGGTTGTGATCTTTTGGAAGGGGAAAGTTTACCGCATTACGAAGTAATATCAGTAACTTGCAAATGACAGTAGCCGCGGGTGTCGGTAGCCCGCACGTGAGTGAAGGCCATCTACATTATGTGGCCCTTGCTTAGGTGCTGGTTACTGACAAGAGGTGATTTTTGTCGATAGAACGATTACTCTATTAGAAGGATCACCTTTTTGTTTTTGGAGGGAATTGGAGTTGAGAGCAATCATTTTCGTTTTCGTCTTCCTGGGTTTGTTCATTTCAGGCGTTTCCGCTCAGACCGGTTGGGTATTGCGTTCATCGAGTCTTAAAGGCGATCTTGTTGCCGTATTCTTTACCTCCTCGGAAAAGGGATGGGTTGCCGGGGATGACGGCTATCTCGCGTCAACCAAAGACGGTGGCCAAACCTGGACGCCATATCCGCTAAATACGACCGAAAATATTAACGAGATATATTTTCGCAATGACGACAACGGCTATCTCGTCGCCGGTCGCAAGATGTTTAACACTCACGACGGCGGCAAAACGTGGCAGGACATCAGGATTTATCACAGTGGGGAGTTTGGCGCCGGACGGCCGGAGTTTTTAAGTATCCGGTTCTCAGACAGGAAGCGCGGTTACGTGATCGGTTCGGTATTGAAAAAAAGCGGCGACGAAGAGGTCGTCGTCGATTCGCTTGTGATGCGGACCGAAGACGGCGGCGACACGTGGCGGCGGATTACCGTCCCGTCAAAAACGGAGCTGTTTCACCTAGACTTTGACAGAAACCAGCGCGGCTGGATTGTCGGCGATGGCGGTCTGATACTTGCGTCGACCGATGAAGGGAATTCGTGGAACAAACAGAACTCGGGAACGACAATGTCGCTTTACAACGTCGACTTTCGAAACAGCACCGAGGGGTGCATCGTCGGTAAAGGCGGGACAATACTGCGAACTGAAAACGGCGGCATGACCTGGCGACAGGTTGCCACAAACTTCAAGGAAAGCCTCATGCGTATTGACTTTGCCGACGACAAGATCGGGTGGGCAGTCGGGTATTCCGGCTTAATACTGCGCTCGACCGACCGCGGCGTGACCTGGATGCGCCAGGAAAGCAATACCCACGAACGCCTGTACGGTCTCTACATGGACAAAAAATACGGCTGGGCCGTCGGTGCAAAAGGCACAACTCTCTCTTTCAAGAAATAAATTGTAGAAAATTGGCAATGACTGGTCGGTTTTGTTACCTGATTGTTACACTTTTGGTGAAACTATGATATATTGCATAAATAATTTCACAGTTTTGATCGAAAAACATCAAGGTTAGTTATACCAGCCAAAATTCTTGGGAGGAAAGAGATGATGAAAGAGACGTGTCTGAGGACATTTGTAATTATTTCGTTGGTAGTTCTGTCGGCCGCGACGCTGTTTGCACAGGGCACAACGTCGCGAATAACGGGTATCGTGTCGGACGCGGCGGGTGCCCCTGTTGCGGGAGCAACCGTTACGCTCAAACAGGAAGGTACCGGAGCAACGCTTAAGACGCAGACCGGCGATGGCGGCTCGTACGTGTTCGATCTCATCCAGGCCGGTTCATATGAGGTCACGGTCGAGAAGCCTGGCTTTAAGAAATACGTGTCATCGAAGAACGCTGCTCTTGTCAATCAGCCGACGACGGTAAACGTTAACCTTCAGGTTGGCGATGTTTCGGCGGTTGTTAACGTCACAGGGTCGGCCGAACAGGTTCAAACCAGTACCTCGGGAAACGTCGGAAGCACTATTGATCAGAGGACATTGGAAAGCCTGCCTATCGTGGGTACACGCGGACGAAATCCGCTCGATCTATTAAACTTTCAACCAGGCGTCGTGGTCGGTTCGAACACTGGCGGCGGCGTCAGTGTTAACGGTTCACGCGATCGTGCCTTCAATTTCACGCTTGACGGCATCGACATTAATGAGTCAACGGCGGGCGGTTCAAATTTCACGCCGCTGCGTCCTAATCCCGATTCGATCCAGGAATTTCAGATAGTCACATCCAATTTTACAGCGGAGCTTGGCCGCAGCAGCGGAGCGTCTGTGACATTTGTTACACGTTCGGGCACGAACCAGTTTCACGGAAATTTGTTTGAGTATTACCAGACTCCTCGCTTTAATGCTAAGAGTTATCCCGTCACGATCGCGGGTCTGCCAAAAGATCAATTTGTGCAGCATATTTATGGCGGCAGCTTTGGCGGGCCGTTGTTCAATCCGGGGTTTGGCGAGGGTAAACCGTTCAGTTTACTAAAAGACAAGGCGTTTTTCTTCTTCAACCTCCAAAAGCTCGCGGCGTACGACACGTCATTGGTTACGCGAACGGTTTACACGCCGTCAGCCCGGGCGGGGCTTTATAGATATGTCGTCGGACGGACGAACGCTCCGTTTGGGAGCGCGACCGCCTCGGTCGATGCGACAGGCGCTCCGGTTTTGCCGCCATGTTCCGCCACCGTTACGACGCTTTGCATCGCCACCTATAACATAGCAACACAGCAGGCGGTCGCTACCATTGACCCGGTACTTCAATCCTATTTAAATGCGATGCCGCAGGCGAATAATTTCACCGCCGGTGACGGTCTGAATACCGCGGGATTTAATTGGGCGTCGCCGCAGCATGAGCGACAGTACGACCTTTCGAGCAAGTTCGACTTTAAGATCAACTCGAAAAATTCCGCCTATGTGCGTTACGCTCAGGGAAGCCAGACCAGCCTAGGCGATTCTGCTAACGGCGGTCGGCCTATCTTCCCGGGTTCGCCGAATTTTGTCGAAACCGGCCGCACCCCGAAAAATCTGGCACTCAACTGGCGCTGGTCCCCGACTGCGACGGTCGCGAATGAGTTTCTCTATGGACTGAGCAAGTATTTCTTTAAGTTTGCTACCCCTACTCCCGATCCACTGCTGCCCTTTGCTTTCATAAACGCGGCGACGCCGAATACGAATTTCACCTATAATGCTCGAGGCGTCACAACTCATCAATTTGTCGATAACCTGACGATGGTGCATGGAAACCATACTATCAAGACTGGTATCAATTTCCGGTTCAACCAGCACAAGGATGACCGGTCGAGCGTTTCCGGCCAGGCAATTGAGCCGACCGTAACCCTGAGCGGTACGGCGGGCGGCGATATCGGATTCAATTATCCGGGGACCGGTAATACGGGTATCCAAACGGCCGATCTTACGCGGCTGCGCAATACCATCGCTGACCTTCTTGGCCGCATTGGAAGTGTATCGCAAGCGTTTGTTGCCGACCCTTCAAATGCCAGCGGATTTCTAACTCGTGGCTCACGTTGGATAAACAAGGCAAATTACAAGGAATATGACTTCTACGGCCAGGACAACTGGCGGTTCCGGTCAAACTTTGTCCTCGATCTTGGTGTTCGCTGGGAGGTAAGGGCTACGCCGGAAGAGGCGAACCGTCCACTGCTCGTGCCAAATCAGGCTGTCAAAATAGGAGCGGCCCCCTCGAATAACATCAAGTGGGTGCCGGGCCAGTTATTCAAGACGGCATATAACAACATCGAACCCTCACTTGGTTTTGCGTGGGACCCGTTTAAGACCGGCAAAACCTCGATCAGAGGCAATTATCGTCTGGCGTCGGACAGGTTCGCTACTTTCCTGTTTGGTTCAAGCATATTTCAGAGTACGCCCGGAAATACTCTCCCTTCCACCAACGCGAACTATGGAGCGGCAGGCGGTCTCTATCGAAATGTTGCCCCGGTCATCGTTGCCCTTCTCCCCAATCAAACCCCGGATGCTGCGCGTACGCCGGCATCTTTCTCGACAAATGCGATCAGCGTCATTGACCCTGATCTGCGGTACCCTCAGATTCACGAATTTTCGTTGAGTTTTCAGCGGGAGATCGGGAAGGGGAACGTTGTTGAGGTGACGTATATCCGCAAACACGCAGCCCATCTTCTCGGTGGATATAACGCCAACCAGGCAAATATCTTCGCTACGATACCGGGGGTGACTGACGGAGCAACGACATTCCTCGCTGCCTTTAACAAGCTCAGGAACGATTCGACCGCGAACTCGCAATTGATCAATCTATTGATGTCCGGCAATGCGGCGAACAACAACGGTTCGACACGCTTTAGGGCTTTGAACCCGACGGCCCTGGCCCTCACAGGAGCAGGCTCGGGAGGCGTTGGTTCCGCCGCTGTAACAACGTCACAACGAACATGTCAGGCGGCGGATGTTACGGCGACGATATGTACCAATGCCCAATTGAACCTGCGGCTCCTCGATGTCAACGGATTCTCATCCGTGCTTCAGCCGTATTCTCAGTTTACAGGCGGCTTAAATGTATTCGATAGCAGCGACTACTCAAACTACAACGGCTTAGAATTTATCTTCAAGCGTCGTATGAGTGCGGGCCTCGGATTCCAGTTGGCTTATACCTGGTCTAAGTCATTCGACAACCGTTCATGGGACCCCTCGCTGAGCACGATCAATACGGGAAACTCACAAGCCGGGTCGGCCACACCATTTGATCTTCGCGACCGGCATCTGAATTATGCGTACTCCGACTTTGACCGCAGACACGTTTTCCAGGCGACCTATGTCTATGAGCTGCCATTCGGCTCCGGGAAATCGTTTAGCTCCGGTAGTAAGGCGGTAAATTACGTTATCGGCGGTTGGCAGGTGTCGGGAACGACGCTCTGGCAATCGGGCCGTCCATTCACGGTGTATTCCGGTGCCAACACAGTCAGCAGCGTCATTCAGTCGCCGGCGAATTGCAACGGCTGTAGCTCGAATATGGGTAAGGTCGTCGTTGAGAACGGTATTAATTACTACTTTACCGCGGCCCAGAGAGCTTTGTTCACGTCTCCGGACCCCGGAACGCTCGGTAACACCGGCCGCAACTTCTTCCGCAACGCCGGGTACTTCCAGACGGATCTTTCGGTTCTCAGAAAGTTTAAGTTCGGCGAAAAGTGGGCATTCGATTTCCGCGTCGATGCGAGGAATCTAATTAATCATCCGAATTTTGATATTTCGGCGTCCAACAGCAATCTAACATTTAACAACACAGCGTTTGGAAGGATCCTCGATGGTGTTGCGAATTCGGCACGAAGGATACAATTTTCCGGCAAGCTCAGTTTCTAGAAATCGAGCCTTACGGTAAATCTCGACCCGCGATGCCGTCTGTGCCTCGCGGGTTTTTTCCATAAGCAGGCGGGCGGGGCGTTTCGATTTAGGTGATGCATCTACATCGAAAATTGATGGACAAGTGGTTTGTCAGGCACGACCTTTGCTTTACAAATAGGTAGTTTTCGAGGTATAAACAGTGCGGATTCACTTTTTCAGGCCAATCTGTCGATGTTAGCGACTTCGCGAGGAATGTCGTTGTTTCTCGTATTTAGAGCGATAAGGAAATTTTGAATGAATTTCTATTTATCTGCATATTTGGTATCGAGTGGGGTGTTGAAGCTATTTTCTTTGGAGGAAAAAAATGATTAAAGAGCGGTTATTGAGAACGTTTGTACTTTTTTCGATAGTTTTTGTGTTTGCTAACCTCGCGTTTGCGCAGGGCGGCACGTCAAGGCTTTCGGGGGCCGTCACCGACTCAAATGGCGCCGTAATCGAGGGAGCAAAGGTGACACTTACCAATGAGGCCACAGGGATTTCGTTGACACAGATGACGACCTCGGGCGGCGTTTATTCGTTTCCTTCGTTGATACCTGGCAAATACGCAATCACGGTCGAGCACAGTGGATTCAAGAAAAGTCTCCGCTCGAACAACGTGCTTCAGATTGATTCGCCGTTAGATGTCGACGTTGTCATGGAGGCGGGGAACGTTGCTGAAACGGTTACGGTTCAATCGGAGGGCGTAACCGTTCAGACAAACACCGCCACTATGGGTAATGTGGTTGACCATCGAACTCTAGAGGCCCTGCCATTGAATGGAAGAAATCCGCTTACGCTGGTTCTTCTCGAACCGGGGGTTGTTCAGCGGTCGGCCGGCGGCGCAGGTTCCGGTGTACACATAAATGGCTCCCGTGATCGTGCGTATAACGTGACCATCGATGGTATTGAGGCCAACGAATCCTCTGTGCCGAATCCAGTCAGTAATCTGTACCGCGTCACTCCCGACAATGTGCAGGAATTCAAAGTAACGACAAACAACGCCACGGCAGAAGAAGGACGTAACAGCGGGGCGTCGATTTCGATCGCAACGCGCTCGGGCGGCAGTCAGTTTCACGGAACGGGATATTTTTTCTACCGTAACGAGGCTCTCAATTCGAAGGACTTCTTTTCAAACGCCCAAAAAACTCCAAAGCCGCTGATTAGGCTCGGCCAGTACGGCTTTGAGGCGAGCGGCCCGATTATTAAGAACAAAACGTTCTTTTTCGGCAGCTATCAATATAACCGCATCGACTTCACGCAGCCGATCGACCAAACGTTCGGCATTCCGATCGTCTACACTGCATCGGCCAAGGCTGGACTCTTTCGCTATTTCGTGCCAGATCCAGCCAACCCGCTGTCAATCGGAACTCAGCTAATCACTGGAAACAGTCCACTCCTCGTTGACAGCTCCGGCAATCTGATCGCCGGGATTAGTGCGTGTGCTACCGCCGCGTCTCTTCGTTGCATTCGGACCTACGACATTCGATCTGCGGGTAATAACGTGAACAATATCGCGAACCGGACTATCGACACGGTCGCCGCCGGGATCATTAACCCGATACCTCTCCCAAATAATTTTGCGTCTGGCGACGGCCTGAATACGGGAGCTTATTTGTGGAACCCTCCGACTGCCGTACGCGGACCGGCATATTCTCTACGCATCGATCACAACTTCAACGCAAACAACAGCTTGTTTGGCCGCTATCTGTTCTCGGATTACAACACGCTCAAGGGCGATCCTCTGAATGGCCGGCCTCAGGTCTTTCCTAATGGCCCACCGCTCGGCGAGGTATACCGGCGGACCTCCAACCTCGCGATCGGTTACCGTCGCGTGATTTCCACGCAAATGGTCAACGAGTTTACGGCCGGCTACGGGCGCTTCGGATTTCTCTTCACTCAAGGCGAGGCCAATCCCGCCTGGCCTAATGTGCCTCCGTTTGATTTCACCGGCATTAGCGAGCCCTATATCAATACACCACGCACCGCTCGATGGGTAACGACGCCGCAGGTACTTGATAATCTGAGCATCGTTAAAGGGTCACATATATTCCGCATGGGGGGCAACTTTCGATTCTATCGTCACGTAGATCAACGCGGACAGCCGGGCGGCATTAACGTGACGCCGTCGGTAACCTTTTCATCGGCCAACCGCGATCCGTTTAGTACAGCCGGCGGCGCTTTCACAGCCGCATCTGGGATCAATGCGTCGAACGATCAGCCCACGTTGGGCAACCTGATAAATACGCTTTACGGCCTGCCTGACAGATTCTCGCAGACATTTATTTCGAATCTGCGTGATGACGCCTTCCTGCCTTATAAGGTCGGCGACAAGATCACACTTTATGCCGAAAAACACAACCTGGATCAGTACAACTTCTATTTTCAGGATGAATGGAAGTTCAGGCCTAATGTCACCGTGAACTACGGTGCGCGTTGGGAGTACAATCCACCGTCGAATACGTCGCCTAACTCGAATGTATTCGTCGCTAATACACCGATTACGGGTACCGCGCTACCGGCAACGCCTGTTGTCAATGCCCCCGGTGCAGTGACGTTCGGACCTGCTAAACATTGGTATGAAGGAAAGTTTAGCGGGGCAATCGGTCCGCGCCTGGGCGTCGCATGGAGTCCCGATTTCAAAACGGGCTTTTTAAACGCGCTCACGGGCGGCTCCGGCAAGAGTTCGATCCGTATGGGGTATGGAATCGCGTTCGACACGATCTCCTCGTTCCAGGTTACGGCCGCAGCGGGAAGGATCCCCGGTCTGGTTCAATCTTGTACGACAACGTTCCCGTTTACCGCGATCACGAACGGCTGTGTTAACTCGGCAAACATAACGAGTACGCTGTCGGGTGGTTTTCCGATCCAATTGCCAGCGCCGAGTGTGCGTCCGTCGACTTACTTCACACCGCCGCAACAGCTAAGGTCGAACGCCCCGCCGGTGACTGTATTTGCGCCGAAGATGCAGCTTCCTACCGTGCATCAGTGGAATATAAGCTTTCAGCGCGAACTGCCGTGGGCCATGGTGATGGAGATGGCCTATATCGGTCGTCATGGAACTCACCTCTTTATGGCCTATGATGCGAACCAGGTTAACGTCGCCCCACTCGTTTCCTCCTTCATAATTATGCAGCAAAATCGTGCGTTGGGCTGCGCGGCGGCCGGAACGGCCTGCCCTGTCGGTGTAACCGGTGTCACTCCATCGCTTCTGAATACTCTTCAGACTCAGGGAGGCCTGACGGCCGCCGCGGCCGCGACTTTCGTGAATTCTGCGAACACGGTGACCGACTTGAACCGCAACAGCGTCGGCAATCTTGCCGTAAGGATCGAGAACACGACTTTGGGCCTTAAACTTAGGCCAAACCAACAGTTCGGGGTGATTACTTACCTTGATAACAGCGGCGATTCGAATTACAACGCCGCACAATTCACTCTGCGAAAGCGATTCGACCGAGGATTCGGCCTCGGCATTGCCTACACGTGGGCGAAGTCGATTGACAACCAGTCGGTCGATCCGGTTGGAGCGGCATCAGGTGGCGGACTTTCCAACACCAATTCGCGTACTCCGACAGACATTACCAACTTCCGCGAAGAGCGGGCGCGATCGGATTTTGATCGCACTCACGTATTGCAGGGGTCGGCCGTTTGGGAACTTCCTTTCGGAAAGGGTAAGAGCTACTTTGGCTCGGCACCCGGCGTCGTGAGGGCGATTGTAGGCGGGTGGACCGTCAATAGCATCTTTACGGTTATGAGCGGCGAACCATTCGCCGTCCGCAGCGGCACTTTCACTATCAACGGTAGTCATGAATCGCGGGCCGGGGTGCAGCGTTTCGTGAGTCCACAGGTGCAGTATCTGCCCGGGCAGACCTTTGCCGGACCGGTGCTATTTCAACCTGTCGGCATAAATCCGGCGACTGGCAATCCATATACTTGCGGGACAAAGCCGGATGAGATATTTTGCCTGCCGATACCAGGCACCAACGGCGCCGGACGGAATATATTCGTCGCTCCGGGCTATTGGAACGTGGATTTTGGGTTGGTGAAGAATTTTCAGCTGACAGAGCGATTTAAGCTGGAGTTCCGAACCGAAATGTTCAACGCTCTCAATCATGCAAATTTCGACAACCCGCGCGATGCATCGGTGGGTTCACCGAGCATCCGCTCGAGTTTGTTTGCCGAGGTCTGCTGCGCCGCTGTAGCTCCACCGTCAACGCAGACGATCGTGCAGACGGGTGAATCGGCTCGGGTGATCCAGTTTGCTCTGAAGCTGAAGTTCTAGGACGGGTCGGCTTTGATAATAAAAACTCCGCGGCTCGAAAGGGTCGCGGATTTTTTTATTTCTTTTGCTGCCGTGCTTTAGCGGCAAGCTGGGCGAGTTGGCCGGCACGCGGTAGTGTCTCAACGGCTTTGGCGACCTGCGGGTCGTTTTCGATAAGGATTTGATCCGCTGATATCGCTCCGAACGAAGCCATGACAATGTTGAAACGAAGCCGCAGTTTGATAAATTCGCTTTCGCGGTTGAGAGTAGTCCCATCTATTTTCCACGAAGGAGCGGACTTCACATAATCCTCAAACGCTCGCAAGAGCGACGGGGTGAACGGTAGATCGCTGGGCGTTACCCGTTTTCCAAAGGTTCCTGGGATAGCACGATACGCTTCCTGGCCGACGACGCGGCCGCTTACCACCTCGCGTGCAAAGAAGAAGATCGGGTCAAGCAGCGCGGCCTGAGTTGCGGTTATCTCGTCGGCCTTTATTTTTTCGTCAGGAAGAATTCCATCTCCACCAAATACCTTGCGGTCGGTTATCGTTCTGGCCTCAAAATATGCACCCGCGACCGCGGCGTTGTCGTTTGTATGGTTAAAATAATCGTAGAGGTCCATTTTTGAATAGTCACGCTGTATCGACCGTCCTGACGGGGTGAGGTATCGGGCTGAGGTCAATGTGAGACCAGTGTTTCCGGGCAGATCAATCACACTTTGCACAAGACCCTTGCCGAAGGTTTTTTCGCCGACAATCATCGCGCGGTCATCGTCCTGAAAGGCCCCCGCAACAATCTCGGATGCCGACGCCGTATCCTGGTCGACAAGCACGACGAGCGGCATCGTTTCGGCGGCCGGGTTTGTCGATTTCCAGACTCGGTTGTCGATTCGCGTGCGGCCGCGTTGTGTCAATATTAGGGTCCCTGCCGGGAGGAATTTCTCGGCAACCTTAACGGCCTGATCGACGATGCCACCGCCGTTGCCACGCAGATCGAGCACGAGCGAACGCATGCCTGCACGCTTTAATTCGCGCATCGCGACGTCGAACTCTTCGCTGGTCGTATAATTAAACCCTTCAGTTAGTTCGATATAGCCAATTCCGGGACGCAGCATATATGCATCGGGAATTGACGGTTGCGGCACACGTCCGCGTCGCAATTCTATCGTTTCGAGCCGATTGCTGTCGGCACGTTCGACGGTCATGCGGAGCGAGCTGCCATTCGTGCCGCGTATCTTGTTGCGGACGACGTCCGAGGTCCTGCCAGTCATCTTTTCGCCGCTGATCGCGACGATCTTATCGCCGAAACGAAGAGGGGCCTTCGAGGCCGGCGATCCTGGGAAGGTCGAGAGCACATAAGTGTCGCTCACGCCGTCCTTGTCGAAGTTTGCGATGGTCGCGCCGATACCGCTATAACCGCTGCGTTCTTCGTCGAGAAGGTCCTTCCATTCGGCCGGATCGAAAAAACTGGAGTGCGGGTCCAGCGCGCGAAGGGCCCCGGTCAACGCCGCTTTTGTCATCTCGCTCGGGGCGATCCTGCGTCCGTCAATCTGATTTTGTCGGATTAGGTCTTCGGCTTCGCTAATGTCGGCGGCGATCTGTGAGGGCCTGGAAAAGTTTACCGTTACATCGCTGCTCGCCCTTGGAGCACCACCCGATGCCGAAAATGTGCTGCCGCGCTTAATGCTAAAAGGCTCGACCGGAGCATTGAGAGGAGTTTTGAGCTGAGCCGCCAGTTGGCCCCATGCGATTGACACCAAAAACAACAGATAAACCGCACGGCGAATAGGGATCATAATAAAAAAACGGATATCCCGTAACAAAGGTCGCGAAAACTCCGATCCTTGCCTTGAAAGTGTAAAAAAAGATCGGCGGTCATGGCGGCACCCATAGACCACCGATCACAGTTTTGTATGGCTAAGTTATACAACGAAACGGGGAAGATTTCCAAATAAATCAAAAGCCCGCCGATAATCCGGCGGGCTATTAATAATTGTATAGAACCGGCAGCCCGGTATTTATTGACTAAAATGTGTTCGACGATTTATGGTCAGCGTTTGAATCTTTTCGTCCGAACTTGGTTTCCAACTGGTGAAGAGCTGAGGACGTTTCGTCGCTGACCTTATCAACCGCTTTGTCCACTTGAGCTTTTGCGTCTGATGCCTTTGATCCCGCAAGGTCAAGTACGTCACCGGCCTTTTCTCTCACCGTGTTGTAAACGCCAGTAGATTGTTCCTTGACACGCCGAGCGAGGTCGGTGGTCTGGTCGTATCCCCGCTGAGCTAGGTCGGTCAGATCACCGCGCAGATCCGCCCCCGATTTTGGCGCGAGCAAAAGGGCGGCGGCGGCCCCGATGCCAGCCCCGACCATAAGATATAAAAGCCCTGAGTGGCCCGTTCCGGCAAGATCCGTTGCCTTGTTGTCGTATTGGTTTCTATTTATTGCTGTCATTGTAAGTTTCTCCTTAATGTGTCTAATTAGCGAGCATCCGATTTTTTATCATAGGCCGTTTGCAGGGCCGTGAATGTTCGCTACCGTACCGATAGGTCAAAATCGCCGCTTTGGGGTGCAATAAAGGCTGTTATTATTGAATTCCACCGGGATTTCCATAGTTTTTGCTTTTTCCGATTCAAAATGTTCTCATAAATTTGTTATTAACAGCCTCTATTTATGTCGGAAACATTCAAATTAACGCCGCTTAAGATCGAAGAATACACCCTCGCGAACGGGCTTCGCGTCGTCCTGAATAGCGATAACGGGATCCCGGTCGTGTCTGTCGCCGTCTATTACAATGTCGGTTCGCGTAACGAGCGTGAGGGTCGCACGGGCTTTGCTCATCTGTTTGAACACATGATGTTTCAGGGATCGGCGAATGTGCCGAAGGCCGGGCACTTTCAGCACATAATGAAGGCCGGTGGCACCATGAACGGCACCACATCGAGCGAGCGGACCAATTATTTCGAAACGCTGCCGGCGAACCAATTGCCGCTCGCGTTATGGCTCGAATCCGACAGAATGCTCTCGCTTGCCGTCACGCAGGAGAATCTCGACAACCAGCGTGAGGCCGTCAAGGAAGAGAAGCGGCTGCGGTACGACAATCAGCCCTACGGACAGATTTTCGACCTGATCAATGAGATGATCTACCAGAATTTCGCCAATGCACACTCGACGATCGGCTCGATGGAGCATCTTGACGATGCGACGGTAGAAGACGTTCAGGAGTTTTTCCGTATATTTTACGCACCGAATAACGCCGTGCTGGTGCTGTCGGGTGCTTTTGAAACGGCGACTGCCAAGCAGCTGATCGACACGTATTTCGGCGACATCAAATCGCAACCCGTGCCGCCCTCGCTTGATGTGTCAGAACCCGTCGAGGTAGCAGAAACCTATCGTGAATGGGAAGACAAACTTGCACCGTTTCCGGCGTTTCTGCTCGGCTGGAAAATACCTCAACGCCGGACGCCGGAGTTTAACGCGCTGTATCTGGCGGGTAAGGTGCTTTATGACGGGGAAAGCTCTCGTCTGTATCAAAAACTCGTCAAGGGCGAGGAATCGGTGATCCAGCTATTCGGATTTACTGACGAACGGCGTGGGCCGTCAAGCATTTTCGTCGGGGCGATACCAAAACCAGAGAAAGATCTCAGCAAAATTCGCGAGACGATAATGACCGAGATCCACGATCTTGCCGCCCACGGGCCGACCGCCGAGGAGATGGAAAAGATCGAAAATCAGCTCGTCAACGACGCCATCAGGATGCGGCAATCGTCAATGTCGAGGGCACAGTCGATAGCGGAATTCGCTCTGTACGACGGCGATCCGACGATAGTTAACCGGGACCTCGACGACCTTCTCGCTGTCACCGCCAAGCAAATTCGCCACGCGGTGGGAAAGTATTTGAATACCGACAATCGCGCTCTGCTCGATGTCGTCCCGACAGGCAACGGGGTAGGAATTTAATGCAAAGTCGCTAAGGAGCAAAGACGCAAAGCTTTTTATTTTCAATCTTATCTTCCCTTTGCGGCTTGGCGTCTTTGCGTTGAAAATCTTTTTTATGACACGAGAATTTAGAAAATCCGCACCTGAGCCGTTGGCTCCGGTTTCATTCGACATTCCCCGGCCGCACCAGGCGGTGCTTGCAAATGGCCTGCGGGTCGTTATTTTTGAGGATGAACGCCTGCCGCTGGTCAGCTTTAGGTTGTCCTTTAATTTAGGGGACGTAAACGATCCGGCCGGGGCAATGGGGATGACCTCGGCGATGACGTCGATGCTCACCGAGGGGACCGGAAATTATTCAAGCCGACAGCTTGCCGAAAAGATCGAACGACTCGGAGCTGGCATTTCCGCCAGCTCGTCCGACGATTTTACGACCGTTTCTGCATCGTCGCTATCGCTTTATAGCTCTGAGATCCTGACCCTGATGGCCGAGGTCGTTCTGCACCCGACTTTTCCGGAGGACGAACTCGACCTCTATCGCCGCAATACCGTCGAGCATCTCAAATTTCAGCGTTCACAGCCAGGATTTCTCGCTGGCGAGCAGGCTGCACGGCTAATCTACGGCAGACATCCGTACGCCACCGTTTCGCCGAATGCCGAAGATATCGAACGCCTCGACCGCGACAAGCTTGTCGCCCATCACGCGGCGACGCTAATCCCAAACAATGCGATGTTCATCGTCGTGGGTGACGTAAATCGCGACGAATTGATAGCGGAGCTAAATGACCATTTTGGCGGATGGCAACAGGGAAGTATCGCAGGTAGCGATTTTGCGGCGACGCCTGTGCGTGATAAACGTAGCCTGACGATAGTCGACCGGCAGGGATCTGCCCAGTCGAATATTGTTCTGTCTAACCTTGGAGTAAAACGCACTGATCCGGATTATTTTCCGCTGATCGTTATGAATCAGGTGCTGGGAGCGGGGGCATCGTCGCGCATGTTTATGAATCTGCGTGAGGAAAAAGGTTATACCTACGGCGCATACACGCGGATGGGGGCTAAGAAACTTTCGGGCGATTTTGAAGCAACCGCCGACGTCCGGACTGGCGTAACGGGCGACTCGCTCAAAGAATTTTTCTACGAACTTAACCGCATCCGCGACGAAAGGGTCGGCGAAGAGGAAATGGCTGACGCGAAAAATTTCCTGACCGGCGTCTTTCCGATACGTGCCGAAACGCAGGAGGGGCTTACCAACCTCATCGTTAACCAGCACCTGTACGGACTGCCTGAGGATTATCTGCAAACATATCGTGAAAAGGTTGATGCGGTTACCGTGGATGATGTCCAGCGGGTTGCGGTGAAACACGTCCGTCCGGATGAGATGGCTATTGTGATCGTGGGTGACGCCGGCGAGGTACTGCCGCAGGCGAAAGAATACGCCGAATCGGTCGAAATATTCGACACCGAAGGAAAATTGAAAAAAAATTAGCCGCAAAAAGGCACAAAAGACGCATAAAAGGGAATTCTCTGATTTGCGTCTTTTGTGCCTTTTTGCGGCCAATATTCCTACATTGGTTTTGTGAATTGGATGATCGCGAATGCCGCTCCGTCGGGGTCGGCGACCATCGACATGCGTCCGATTCCCGGTGCGTCAAAGGGCGGAACACGGACACTGCCGCCGTTAGCGACGATCTTGTCCACCGTCTTGTCCGCGCTCGCAACGGCGATGTAGGTGCTCCAGTGTGTTGGCACTTCGGCGGGCCAGTTCTCGTCGATCGGCATCATTCCGCCGCAAGCGACATCATCCATGATGATCTCTTTGTATTCCATCGGCGTGATCTTAGTCTGCTGTAGATTCCAGCCAAAGAGTTTTGAATAAAATTCCATTGCCACGGGCAGATTTCTGGTCGCAAGCTCTCGCCAGCAGATCGATCCCGGGGCGGGTACGTTAAATTCAGCCATGTCGATTCTCCTTTAATTCTTCATGCGGAACGTGCAAAACACGCCGCCGGTCGGGTCCTGGATGATACACATGCGGCCAACGTTGGGTATGTCCATCGGGCCTTTGTGAATCGTGCCGCCCAGCTCGACGGCCTGCCGAGCATTTTCGTCAACATCGTCGACTGCAACATAGATCATAAAATGCGGCGGAGGCGGATCGCCACCAAACCATTCCGGATTGATCTTGTACAAGCCGCCAGCTGGGGCGGGACCGCCATCGGTCGAAAATTCGCGATAGTCCATACCGGTGTTCGACGCTTCGCCACCCTTAAAACTCCAGCCGAATACCGTCTCGTAAAATGCCTGACATTTGTCGGCGTCATTACTCGCGATCTCGGTCCATACAAAGTGACCTTGCTTAAGCAACGCCCAACCGGCCATTTCACTTGCTTCTTTTGCCATGAATGTTTCTCCTTTTGTGATTGTAAAAATATTCTAGCTCAATATCGCATGATACGCGTTGAGGGGAGATTAGGTTTTACGAAAAAAAAGTTTTGAGTTGTGACGCGGGAGATTGACGCTTAATAGTAGGAAAGCGAATGGCTTATATCACAACTCAAAACACTGGTTGCAGCAAACGTTGTTAGCCCGCACGGCGCATCGGAAATGTATTTTGCTGCAAATTCTTTAAATGTTCGATCAAATCGGACGCCGCCCGTTTTGAAAGCTCGTCGATGCGGCAATGCATCATTTGCGAGCATTCGTGCTCGGCGTCGATAGCCGAAGCAAGTGAGATAGCACGGATCATGCCCAATTGTTTGGCGGTAACCATATCGCCGAGACTTTTTGCAATCGGGTCGACCGATGTTTGGGGCTCGACCACCGTCTCATCTGAATGCTCGATCGAGTCAAATTCCTTTTTATAAAGCTCACGGGCGATGCCAAATTTTACCGCCGCGCGTTTCAGAGCGTCATGCTCCGCTTTCTTGATGCCCGTTTCGCTGATCGCTTTGCCGGTGCCAATGCCTTCGCGTGTGACGCCATCTATGGTAATGGCAACCGTTACGGAGATAATTTCGCCGATCGAGCGAATATCTTTAACGGCGTGTCCCCAGTTCGGCGCTTTATCGTCAAGGACATCGGCGACCGTGTGCCACTCAACGTACTCGACCATGTGAACATTGCCGTCGCGGTCGCGTCGCCCGGCGCGCTGGCGGATCAGATTCGGATCGACTGTTTTACGCAATTCTTTCAGCGTCGTTGAAAAATCGAGCACATTATTTAAGGCCTCGTTTGGAAATAAATTTTCCTGAATTTCGAATTCCTTCGTTTCGGTTATCGTGTTGCGTTTCATTTTGTGTGTTCTCCTATGTTGTTGCTGGATCGGAGTCTTACCGTAAATGTCTGCACCGGACAAGTCTGAAATGCCCGTAAATACTGGTCAATATCCCGATCCCTGTTCGCCGCATGTCAGACCACGCGACTCAGCTTTGATTGTCAACTTGACTGCACAGCATTAATAAAACTGTTGCAATCATGAAACACTGTACCAGATAAATTTTTATGTTGCAAGTGTGCAATTAGGTGTTGCATATAAAAAGTTCCTGTGGTATGTTTTATCTGTGAGATCGCAAGTGCACACGTGACACTTCGAAATTTCATAAAGGAGAAAAATAATATGAGATCAAAAAATCCAAGTCTTATAAGCACGATCGAATTGGGAAAGGCAATTAAACGTCGACGCGAAGAGTTAAAGCTTAGTCTTCGCGATGTCGGTGATTTGACGGAAGTCTCGGCTTCGACACTGTCGAGGATCGAGAACGGAACGGGTCGGCCGGACGCCGATAATATTGCCCGGCTGACACAATGGCTCGACATGCCGGTTGACCGGCTGATGACACACACGTCGGACAATGTCGAACCTGTCATTTACTATCCGCACGAAAAAACGCCTGAGATTATCAAGGCGCATCTTCGTGCTGACAAAAATCTAACGCCGGAAACGGCCGAAGCTTTGTCCGAACTTTTCAGGGTGGCCTACCAGCAATTCAGCAAGCCGGGTACTAAGAAATAGCACAAGTCAGATCGGGGAACACACGAGATACATATATGAAACACATAACACAAAAGGAACCTGGATCTCTTCTTGCTGGCTTTGCGGTCGATACCTGCGTGGTTTTGTTTTTTCTCGCCCTGGAATACGGGCGGGCTGTGCGGGCATTTTCGGTTGACGGTTTGCTCATGGGCATCACAATGACGATGCTGCTCGTGCTGCCGTATTTTTTGCCCTCGAACGTTGATCGTCCGACATTCAGCAATTGGCTGCTCGTACGCGGTGCGGCTGCCTTGGGAGGAATGATCCTCGGCGTCGCGTTCAGGCAAAGCCTGGGCATTGTCCTGCCGGAATCGGTGCGTTTCGTCCCGATGACTCTGCTGATCGCGGCCTCAATGATCAGTTGTTACATTCAGTTCTATGGTTTGATGAAACTCCGTTTGGTGAAATAGGCAAAAGGCGCCAAAGCGAGAGGTAAAAAGAAAATCCGCGCCTGTTCGGGAACATGCGCGGATTTTTCTGTGGACTATTTGTATAACATATGTTATATTAACGGAGTTGTTGAGGGAACTATTATGAATGCGACTCTTAAGATAACTACTATCGGAAATTCAATTGGTGTCATCTTCCCGAAAGAAATACTGACTCGTCTGAGAGTAACAAAAGGCGATGTGGTATATGTGACCGAAACGCCCAAAGGTATTGAGATTAGTGCATATGACGAAAAATATGCCAGACAGATGGAGGCCGGGGAACGTGTGATGAGAAAATACAGGGACGTTCTCAAAAAATTAGCTGAATGATAGGGGAGGTGGAATGGATCGAAATTGACGTGGTTTTAGGCTACCATAACCGGCAAATTGCGGAACATGGTGGAACGGAAGGACTACGTGACGAAGGATTGCTGCTTTCTGCACTGGCCCGTCCGCAGAATCTAAACGCGTATGGCGAGAGCGTGGACATATCCGCTTTAGCGGCCAGCTATGCGTTCGGAATTACAAAGAATCATCCGTTTCTGGACGGGAATAAACGGACGGCTCTGGTTGTTTCTATAGCCTTTCTAAACCTGAATGGCTTTGATTTTGACGTAGAGCCGCCGGAAACTTACCGTAAATTTTACGATCTTGCACAGGGAACACTTTCCGAAGAAGAGCTTGCCGCGTGGTACAGGGACGTAGTTTTTCCCCTTTCGGCCTGATAGTCTGCTTGCTAGGCCGCGAAGACGACCTCTTCAGAGGTAATTACACTCTTAATTAGCTGGACCTGATTTACAAGATCGAGATACTGTGCCGGAGTTAGCGCCTGGGCTCCATCGCAAAGTGCTTCCTCGGGTCTCGGATGAACCTCAATAATCAAGCCGTCGGCACCGACCGCGACACTCGCGCGGGCCAGTGGGGTGACCATGTAATTGTGGCCGGTTCCGTGCGACGGGTCTGAGATGATCGGCAAATGCGTCAGCCGATGAACGGCCGGGATCACGGAAAGGTCCATAGTATTTCTGGCATGCGTCGCAAACGTGCGGATCCCGCGTTCGCAAAGGATAACGTCGTAATTACCCTCAGCCATTATATATTCGGCTGCCAGGAGCAGCTCATCTAGCGTTGCTGACAAGCCGCGTTTCAACAGCACGGGCTTCCTGGTCTTACCGACATATTTCAGAAGCGAAAAATTTTGCATGTTGCGGGCGCCGATCTGAATACAGTCGCCGTATTTTTCGACTGCGTCGACGCCGTGTTCGTCCATAGCTTCGGTCACAATATTCAGGTTAAATTGTTCGCGCACCTCGGCGAGCATTTTTACGCCGTCGTCGCCTAAGCCCTGAAAAGCGTAGGGCGATGTCCGCGGTTTATAAGCTCCGCCACGAAAAAAGCGGACGCCGCTCCTGGAGATTACCTCGGCGGTCGCAAAAAGCTGTTCGCGGCTCTCGATGGCACACGGGCCCGCAATAATTGCGAGTTCAGGGCCCCCGATGGTGCCGTTTCCGACCTTAATAACGGATTTTTCAGGCCGTATGTCCTTTGAGATCAGTTTGTAAGGCTTAGTGACGCGAATGGCGTCCGCGACACCGGACAGATTTTCAAAATGAGCGGGATCTATCGAGCCGCTATTACCCGTAACCCCAATGGCGGTACGGCTTTCGCCTGGCAGCTGGTGGCCTCGAAACCCGAGCGTCTCGATGACCTGTAAAACCCTTTCAATATCGGAGGCTCCCGCATCCGGCTTCATTACGATCAACATAAATTAAGTAACCTCGTCGGGGACGGTTTTGTCCCCATTTTTTTTAAACAATGGCAACAATTGCCCCACAAATTTTTCAACGGCGGCGACCGGGTCGTTAGCTTTCTCGATCTCCGACACAATGGCCGAGCCGACAACGGCCGCATCCGCATAACTCCAAACATCGGTGATCTGCGCGGCGGTGGAAATTCCAAAGCCAACCGCTATCGGCAGATCCGTAAATCGCCGGGCGCGCGTAACAAGCGTTTTCGCCGCCGCACTCGTGGTTTCCTGAGCCCCTGTCACCCCGGCCCGAGAAACTGCGTAAACGAAGCCGCGCGCGGGCTCGCAGATCGACTTGAGACGCTCGTCCGTCGTGGTCGGAGCGATCAGCGAAATCAGGTCGATGTCGACCGTCGCGAACTTTGCGGATAACGCTGCCGCTTCATTTTCGATAACGTCTGTTAGCAAAACACCGTCAATGCCGGCCCCGGATGCCGCCTTTCGAAAATCATCCAGCCCAAAACTCAGGATCGGATTAAAATAGCTAAATAGAACCAAGGGCACATCGCTCTTTTTTCTGAAGTCGGCCGCAAGCCGCAAAACATCGTTAAGGCTCGTTCCACGGTCCAACGCCCGCCGTGACGAACGCTGAATCGTCGGGCCGTCCGCCATCGGGTCGCTGAATGGGACACCTAGTTCGATAACAGCGGCACCCATTTCGGCGAGTTTCAAAACGATCGAAAGGGAAGTCGCGACATCGGGATCACCTGCGGTGACAAAGGGAATAAAGCCCTTTCTTCCGGCCCCTTTTAGCTCTTCGAATTTGGTAAATATTCGATTCATATTATGAGTTTGCCTCAAAAGCCGGCACACTCCCTACTGGTCGTGTTTCCGCCTCAATTCCTCCTGAACCGTATTTATATCCTTGTCGCCGCGGCCTGAGAGATTGACGATCATTATCTGATCTCGGCCCAGGTCGGGTGCGATCTTGATAGCGTGGGCGACTGCGTGCGACGACTCGAGGGCGGGAATTATGCCCTCCATCTCAGACAGTGTTTTGAAGGCTGCGAGAGCTTCCTCGTCGTTTGCGGACGCATATTCAATGCGGGTTGTATCGTGCAGAAAAGCGTGTTCCGGCCCGATCGACGCATAATCGAGGCCCGCGGAAACTGAATGTGTCATTGCGATTTGTCCGTTCTCGTCCTGGAGCAGATAGCTCTTCGTACCTTGCAGCACTCCGACATTGCCGCCATCCATGAATCTCGCTGCATGCTCCCCGAGATTGCCACCGCGTCCGCCCGCCTCTACGCCGATCATCCGGACGCTTTCGTCGTTGAGAAACGGATGAAACAGGCCGATCGAATTCGATCCGCCTCCGACACAGGCGACCAAAACATCCGGTAAACGCTCTTCCTTTTCGAGTATCTGCTCACGCGCCTCGCGGCCGATGATACATTGAAAATCGCGTACCATCAGCGGATACGGGTGCGGACCTAGGGCTGAGCCGAGCAGATAATACGTTGTATCGACATTGGTCACCCAATCCCGCAGAGCTTCGTTTATCGCGTCTTTCAGAGTTCGCGAACCCGAATCGACGCCCCGGACCTCGGCTCCGAGCAGCCGCATCCGAAAAACATTCACCTCCTGCCGCCGCATGTCCTCGGTACCCATGTAAACGACGCATTCGAGGCCGAACAGCGCACAAACCGTTGCGGTTGCAACGCCGTGCTGCCCGGCGCCGGTCTCGGCGATGATCCGTTTTTTGCCCATTCGGCGCGCCAAGAGGATCTGGCCAACGCAATTATTTATCTTGTGAGCGCCGGTATGGTTGAGGTCTTCGCGTTTGAGGTAGATCTTCGCCCCGCCAAGCGTCTCGGTCAGCCGTTTGGCAAAATACAGCGGCGACGGCCGTCCGACATAGTTTTGCAGCAGATCGTTAAACTCTGCTCTAAAATCCGGATCGTCACGAACCGTAAAATAACCGGTCGCCAATTCGTCCAACGGAGCGACCAGCGTCTCAGGCACAAACCGCCCGCCATATTCGCCCCAATAGCCGTATTCATCTGGCTCGTAGTTCATAATGCTTCTTTTGCCGCTTTAATAAACGCAGCGACCTTTATCGGATCTTTCTTTCCCGGCGACAGTTCTACGCCGCTTGCGACATCGACAGCGTAAGGTTTGACGACTCTTATTGCTTCGGCAACATTCTCCGCCGTTAAGCCGCCCGCTAAGTATAGATATGGAATCATCATAATCGCATCGGCAGCAATCTTCCAATCGAAACGTTTTCCACTTCCGCCGTACTCATCTTTAGAAAAGCTATCAAATAGAATCGCATGAGCATCAAAATCCATCGCTTCGCTCCAGTCAAAATCTGGTTTAATGCGAATCGCCTTGATTATCTCGACACTTGTTCGACTGTGTAGATCTCTAACATACTCATAGCTTTCGTCTCCGTGTAACTGGATCGCATCAAGTACCGCAAGTTCCGCAGTTTTCAAAATGCTTTCGATAGGCTCGTTAACAAAAACGCCGACTTTGAAGACATTTGGCGGTAATACATCGATTATTTTTCGGGTAGCTTTTGGAGAAATATATCGCTGACTTTCAGTGTAGAAATTAAACCCCAATTCATCCGCTCCGAGTTCCAAGGCTAACAAAGCGTCGTCGAGATTCGTAATTCCGCATATCTTTACTTTCGATAAGCCGCGAGTTCGATCCTTGAAAACAAGATGGTAGCTCATATCCAGCCTCCGAGTGTCGCCGTCGCGTTACCAGTTCGCATTAAGGTCTCCCCGATCAGGAAGCCGTTAAATCCAAGTCCTTTTAGCTCGTCAATCTCATCGCGGGTCGAGATGCCGCTCTCGGCCACCATCAGTGCGTTTTTTGGCCGGCCGACGATCAGCCGCCGTGAAACATGGAGCGATACTTCGAGTGAATGAAGATCGCGGTTATTAATGCCGATAATCTCCGCACCGATTTTTGTCGCGATTTCCAGCTCCGCCGGATTATGCACCTCAACCAATGCGTCGATTCCGAGCTCATCCTGAGACAGCCTGAGAAAAGACGTTAGATCGTCCTCAGGCAGAGCCGCGACGATCAGCAATATCGCGTCGGCTCCGGCGGCGGCCGCTTCGTAGATCTGAAATTCGTCCACGGTGAAGTCTTTGCAAAGCACGGGCAGATTCACGGCCGACCGAACGGCGCGCAGATCGTCAAGCGAGCCTCTAAAGTATTCTGGTTCCGTCAAGACCGAAATCGCCGCCGCCCCACCGGCTGCATATTGCAGGGCCAATCCAATGACATCAATTTCGGAGTTTATGATACCTTTCGACGGCGAAGCGCGTTTGATCTCGGCGATGATATTTGTCTCATCCGAACGCGATAAAGCCGTTCGCAGGCGTCGCGGTTTGGCATAGGCACGGGTCTGGATCGCTTTGCGTCTTAATGCGTCGAGATCAGTGCCGTGTTTTTGCCGCTCTACCTTTTCGCGGGTTTTCGCGACTATTTTTTCGAGAAATGTTTCGGTCATCTATTTGTCGATGCTATCAACTTGTTCAGTTTATCCAACGCGGAACCGCTCCTCACGCTTTCTTCGGCCAATTTGTATGAAACGGGTAGATCGGCCGCTTTTCCCGCAACATATAACGCCGCGGCGGCATTTATCAGCACCAATCGTTCAACATCGCTACCTTTTAGGTTGTTTTTCAAAATATCGCGGATCAAACGAGCACTTTCGGCAGCCGTGCAATTCGACGGCAGATCGGTCCCGAGCGTGAAAACGTCAAAATCCGTGGCTGAGATCTCAAAAATATCAGCCTTTTCGCCGCCCACCTCTGCGACAAGGGTTGTTCCCTTCAATGCGATTTCGTCGAGGCCCGTTTCGCCATAGACAACCCATGATCGTTTTGCACCGAGCCGCGACAGAACGTTCGCCGTACTTTCGAGCAGATGTTTGTCCCAAACGCCGATCACATGATGCGGAGTCGACGCGGGGTTGCACAAAGGGCCGAGATTGTTAAAGATCGTCGGGCTGCCGATCGATCTGCGTGCCTCGGCAAGGGCCTTTGACAGCGAATGAAATCTCGGGGCAAACATAAAACACAGGCCGTGATCGTTGAGACTTCGCTCTGAGATCGAAGGATCAACATCGACATCGATACCGAGCGTTGTCAGAACATCCGCACTGCCCGAACTGCTCGTTGCCGCGCGATTTCCGTGCTTGGCAACCGACAGTCCCGTACCTGCGATCACAAACGCGGCGGCGGTCGAAACGTTAAATGTTTTCGCACAGCTCCCGCCGGTCCCAACAGCATCAACGAGCGTCTCGTGCACCGAATTTATCCGTTTCATCCGCCCTCGCATCAGCGAGGCGAAAGCAAAAAGCTCATCCTCCGCAACGCCTTTCCGGTTCCAGGCCGAAAGCGTCTTCGCGAGCAAAGCCGCATCGTCGCTTCCGATCAACGCGTCGAACAAAGTCTCGGTCTCAGCAGCGGGTACGTCGCTGCCGATCACAAATTCTTCGAGATAATGTTCGAGTATTCTGTCGTTCATCCTTTTTTGGAGAGACCCGCTCTTTGCAGAAGCCCGCGCGTGAGCAAGGGCGTAACCTCTAAGTTGCGTGATCGCGGGCGTCTGCACTTAAACAACGCCGCTGTCGACTATTTCGACCGCTTTTAGAAGCACGCGTGCCTTGTTTACGGTCTCTTCAAATTCCAATTCCGGCACCGAATCGGCGACAATTCCGGCACCTGCCTGTATTTTCGCGATCCCATTTTCAAGCACCAGCGTCCGGATCGCGATGCAGGTGTCCATATTGCCTGCGTAGTCAAAATAGCCGACCGCTCCCGCGTAGACGCCGCGTGGGGTCGGTTCGAGGCCGCAGATTATCTTGATCGCGCGGACCTTTGGAGCACCCGACACGGTTCCGGCAGGGAAGCACGCGGCTAATGCGTCAAATCGATCCAAACCGCTGCGCAATGTGGCGGATAGCGAGCTTACCAAGTGCTGTACGTGCGAATATTTCTCGACGCTCATTAGAGTGTCGACGTTAACAGTGCCGTATTCGGCAACTCGGCCAAGGTCGTTGCGGCCAAGATCGACGAGCATTTGGTGCTCGGCAACCTCCTTTATGTCATGCCGCATCTCCTCGGCCAGAGCATCGTCATCGGCCGTGGTTTTGCCGCGTGCTCGGGTTCCTGCAATTGGCCGGTATTCCAGCCGCCGGTCCTCACATCGGACAAGCATCTCCGGCGAAGCCCCAACAATAGCCTTATCCTCGAACTGTAAAAGAAACATATATGGGGACGGATTGAGCGAGCGTAAAGCCCGATAGATCGAGACTGGCGACGCATTCGTCGGTCGCGTAAAGCATTGTGACAAAACGGCTTGATAACATTCGCCGGCGCCTATGAGTTCCTTGATAGTCGAAACGGCCTTTTCAAAATCGGCACGCTCCCAATTTGATTTTACAGCCACCGGCATAGCGATGGGCGTGGTTTTTGGAACGGTTGCGACGCCTGTTTCCAGAACTTTCTGTATATTGTGATTTCGCTTATGTGCCGCATTGAAAAGATCTTCGAGAGCATTTTCATCTCCCGCCTCGTCCGTAAAAACAAGCGAAATGATCTTGATTACCTGTTTGGCGTGGTCAAAGGCGACGATAGAGCGAAAAAACATCAGAGCCGCGTCGTCACTATCATTCCCCAGCTTTAGCGACGGTTCGAACCATTCGCAGCAATCAAAACCGAGATATCCTATCGCTCCGCCGATAAAAGCAGGCAGATCGGCGTCTGCGACAGCGTTTTTCGCGGCGAAATGATCGCGGAGATAGCCGATCATTCCCGTGTTTTCGCTTCGGATGCCATTGGCATCCGCGATATCGACACTCAGATCGCTGCCACGGACGATGGTCTCGGGGTCGGAGCCGATGAATGAGTATCGGGCCAGACTCTTGCCGCCCTCGACGGATTCGAGCAGGAACGAGTTGGCCGAATTTGCCGACAGCTTAAGATAAACGGCCAATGGCGTCAGCAGATCGGCGGGCATCGTTTGGACAACGGGGATAACCGTTGTCGCTGCTGTATTGTCGGAAATAGTGTCCATAAATAAAAAAGCCGCTCAAGTTCTAACTTAAGCGGCGATTAGGAAAATGAATCTGGTCTGACTTACATCATCCGTTCCAGCTCAAAACCCTGCATGCACCGCGCTTAGCCGCCGCCACAGGCCGCTAAAATTGACGCTAAAGAGTTTTTGACCGTCGTTCATTAAACATCATTAGAACCAATCTTTTTAATTCTGTCAAATCACATTTTGTCGGGTGTTAGAACTCCGTGAAAATGTCCTGTAAAGAACTCGATAGAAATGTCCTCTAGGGAAAGAGCCTAAGATAAGCCTTTTAAGGGGGCATTGATGGCAGAAAGAGGGACATTGGAGATGAGCAGAAAAGAGCGGGAGACGC
>JANYIL010000124.1 GCA_025362075.1 Chloracidobacterium sp. | reverse complement strand
TCGTCCGGATAGACTTTGACGGGATCGGACAAAGGACTATGGCGGTCGGCATTGCGCCTGCGGATTACAGCAATCTAGCCGCCGGCCCCGCCGAGACATTTTTCTTTGCGGAACTCGTCCCCGCAATCGGCGCTCTGAGATTAAATAAGTTTCAGGTTAAAGCCGGAGCGGCAACTCCATTTATTGAAGGGATCTCGCAGTATTCGATCTCAGCCGATAAGAAGAAACTTCTCTACGGAGCGCGCGGCGGCCGATGGGGAATTGTAGGGACGGAAGCACCGGCAAAGGTCGGTGACGGACCGCTCAATGTGGCTCAGCTCGAAATGAAGGTTGACCCCCGCGCCGAATGGGCAAACATCTTTCGCGAGACGTGGCGGATTCAACGCGAATATTTCTATGATCCCAAGATGCAGGGTGCCGATTGGGACGGGATCTATAAAAAATATCTTCCCCTTCTCCAATACGTAGGACATCGCGCCGACCTCGGATATCTGATCGCCCAGACCGGCGGTGAATTAACCGTTGGACATTCTTACCTATCGGGTCCGGGAGACGTGCCGAGCGACGATCCGGTTTCGGTCGGGCTGTTGGGTGCGGATATTGGAATCGCCGATGGTAAATATCGAATCAGTCACATTTACGGCGGAGAGAATTGGAATCCTGAATTGCGGGCTCCGCTAAGTGCTCCGGGAATCGACGCCCGAGACGGCGATTATATTCTCGCGATTAATGGCAAGTCCATCGACACGACGGCTAATTTCTACAGTTTTTTCGAGGGTATGGCCAATCGGCAGATCGTTTTGAGACTAAATAACAAACCTTCTATGGAAAACTCAAGACTCGTGACGGTTGTTCCGGTTGCGAGCGAAAACGGGCTTCGCACACGGGCTTGGGTGGAAAACAACCGCCGCATGGTGGATAAACTTTCGGGTGGGCGCCTCGCCTACATCTGGCTGCCAAACACAGGCGGCCCGGGATATACCTCATTCATCCGCTATTTTTACGCCCAGCAGGACAAGGAGGGAACCGTCGTTGACGAACGCTACAATCAGGGCGGAATGGTTGCCGATTTCATCGTGAATGAACTTGACCGCAAACCGATGGGATTCTTTACCGTGCGTGACGGCAATTCGTTCTTCTCGCCCATCGCCGGCGTTTATGGACCAAAGGTTATGGTGATCAATGAATCAGCCGGCTCAGGCGGGGATGCATTGCCATTTTACTTTAAGCTTCGCAAACTCGGCCCACTCGTTGGTACGCGAACGTGGGGCGGGCTGGTCGGTACACTTGGGGTTCCGCCAACGATCGATGGTGGCGGAATCACCGCGCCAAGCCTTGCGTTCTTTAATTTGGAAGGAAAATATGACGTCGAAAATATCGGCGTTACTCCCGATATCGAGGTCGAGAATACGCCAATAGACACGGCCAACGGGAAAGATGCACAGCTCGAGCGTGCGGTCGCGGAAGCAATGAAGCTTTTGGAAAAGAATCCGCTGAAGCGTTTACCGCGTCCGGCCCCTATAGATCGAACATCGAAGAAACCGGGGAACTAGCGTCTTTACTTAAACGCAGCCGGTTCGCCGGCTACGAGTGGTCTAACTAAAAAGGAAAAAATGAAGATTACAATAGCTCCTTTTTTGCGCGTCCTCGTAACGGTCGCTTGTTTTGCGGCCATCGCGCCACTCGCCGCCCAACAGCCGGAACCTCCATTTACGCGGAGCGAGGTGATGGTCCCCATGCGCGACGGCGTTCGGCTCCACACTTTCATTTACGTTCCGACACATAATAATGAAAAGCTGCCGATAATGTTTCTACGGACGCCGTACGGAACCGGCGATATGAGTCCCGCGCAGCTCGCCGGAGCACTTTCGGAATTGACGGCGGATGGATACATCATTGCCAACCAGGATATCCGCGGGCGATTTAAGTCCGAAGGCCAGTTCGTCATGCTCCGGCAGCCGCGGGATCAGAAAGACAAAAATGCGATCGACGAGAGCACTGATGCCTACGACACGATCGAATACCTGCTAAAAAACACGTCCAATAACGGGCGTGTCGGGATGGCTGGTACGAGCTATGGGGCGTGGCTGACGGTCATGGCCGCACTCGATCCTCACCCGGCGCTCAAGGCGGCTGTTCCGGCGGCCTCACCGGCCGATATGTGGATCGGCGACGACTTTCATCATAACGGAGCGTTCCGGCTTAGTTACGGCCTCGAATACACTTACATGATGGAATCGTCAAAGGAGATTACCGATACCGCCCGTCTCGTTAATAACTATGACGTTTACGAGTGGTACTTGAAGCTTGGCCCGCTCGCGAATGCCGATGCTAAATATTTTAAAAAGGGCCTGCCGACGTGGAATGATTTTGTAAATCATCCCGATTATGACGCATTTTGGAAACGGCAGGGCTTTGCGCCGTGGCTCAATCGCGTGACGGTGCCGACTCTCAACGTTGCCGGTTGGTGGGACCAGGAAGATTTTTACGGCCCGATAACGATCTACGAGCTGCTCGAACGGCATGATACCGAGCATAAGAACTTTCTCGTTGTCGGACCGTGGAATCACGGCGGATGGTCGAGAGGCGACGGGCGAAAGCTCGGCCCCGTCGATTTTGGGAGCGAGACCTCCGCTTATTATCGAAAAGAGATAATGGCCAAATTTATGGCCCATTACCTGAAAGACAAACCGGACCCGAATCTGCCCGAGGCTCTGACGTTCCGCACCGGAGACAACAAATGGGTACGTAACGATGCCTGGCCTCCGAAACAAAATGTCGCCGAGCGATCACTGTATTTTCAAGAAAAAGGCGGGCTTTCGTTCGAACCGCCGACGACGACGACGGGATCAGATTTTGACAACTATATTTCGGACCCGGACAATCCGGTGCCTTACCGCCAGCGTCCCATCCTGCTGAAAACGGGCTGGACGACATGGCAGGTCAACGATCAGCGATTTGCGGCGGACCGGCCGGACGTTTTGAATTGGGAGACCGAGGTTCTCATGGACGATGTTACTGTCTCTGGAAAAATCACCGCCAATCTTTTTGCCTCCACAACCGGTACGGACGGCGACTGGATCGTTAAGCTGATCGACGTTTACCCCGAAAACTATACTGCTGATCCGACAATGAGCGGCTACGAACTCATGATCGCGGGCGACGTGCTCCGCGGCCGTTATCGCAACGGCTTGGAAAAGCCGGAGCCGATCCCGGCAAATTCCGTTCAGCATTACAGGATCGGATTTCCGGCGAACGATCACGTCTTTAAAAAAGGACACCGGATAATGGTGCAAGTGCAAAGCAGCTGGTTCCCGGTGATCGACCGTAATCCGCAGAAATTCGTTCAAAACATTTTCATGGCGAAAGAGTCTGATTTCCAGAAGGCGACCCAGCGGGTGTACCGTTCGGGAAATCAGGCCTCGTATATCGCATTGCCGGTTTTGGGGCCGGCTAAGTAGTTGCTTCTCGCTCGCGGTGAAAACAAATCAAATATATACCGATATGAATAGATTCAAACGACAAAACATCCGCTCACGTGCTTTCCTTTCGACCACTCTGGCGTTGGTCGTTTTAGGAGTTTTCCCGGTGGTTTTGGTTGGACAAACTGTCGACATTAAGAAGGTCACGGCCGACCTCGAACCCGCGATCAGGCAGGCAATGATCGAAGGAAAGATCCCCTCGGCGTCGATTGCGTTGATTTCCGGTGACAAGGTGATCTGGACTGGTGCATTCGGAGAGTCGAATCTCTGGGCACGAACTCCGGCTACGACGGAGACGGTTTATCTGATCGGCTCGACGTTTAAGGCGATGTCTACGATTGCCTTATTCCAGTTAATGGAACAAGGCAAATTTAAGCTCGACGATCCGGTAAGCAAATATATCGATTTTACGATCCAGGGCGATGACCCGAAAAATCCGGTAACGTTTCGGCATCTGTTGACACACACTTCCGGTCTCGAGGGCGATTTTGGAGCCGTTCCGCTTTGGAGTAACGACGCGCCGTTGAAACTCGACGATTTCGTTCGGAAATCACTCAAAGTAGCCTTTCCGCCGATGACGAAGGTGGAGTATTCGAACGCCGCATTTACATTTGTCGGCTATTTGGTCGAAAAATTGTCCGGCGTCCCTTACAGACAATATATTCAGGATCATATTTTCAAACCGCTTGAGATGACAAGCACGGCGTTTGATCCGACACCGGATATGGACGAACGTTTGTCAGTGCCATACGTCGTTGATGAGAAAACGGGCCGCCAAACGCCGACCGTTCGAATCAGGGCCGCCGTGTTTCCGGCTGGAATCGTTTATGGTACTGTTTTGGACCAATCAAATTGGTTGATCACAAATCTCAACGGTGGAGTCTTCAAGGGCAAGCGCATCATAAGCGAAGCGACCATGAATCAAATGATGACGCGGCAATTCGATCAATTCAAGGGGGGGATCGAAGGAATTTGGGGCAACGAGACAGCGGGTTTTGGATTGACCTGGTGGTCACAGGTGCGGGACGGCGACAGATATTTCGCTCATAGCGGAAGCGTCGGCGGATATACCGCGTTCCTGCTGGGCAACCGTGACCGTAAGTTTGGCTTCGCTATCCTTACCAACGGAAACCGGGCGCATCCGCACCTCTTTAAGTTGGCCGATCGAGCAATGGATCTGATGAAAAAATATTCCGTCCCGGCGGGACCCGGTACTGTTCAGCCAACGCCGACTGGAGACAAGAAATGAGAACCTATCTACAATACGCTTTTGCCTTGGCCCTCGGCTCCACGGTTGTTTTCAATCTGTTCGCTCTGCCCGCCGCAGCACAAACGGCCGCCCCGGAGTACGACATCATTATCCGAAATGGCCGCGTACTCGACGGCAATGGCAATCCCTGGGTAGCCGTGGATGTCGCCATCAAAGATGGTCGCTTTGTAAAGATCGGTAAGGTCGAAGGCAGGGGCAAACGTGAGATCGATGCCTCCGGCAAATTTGTCTCACCGGGTTGGATCGATGTCCAGGATCAATCCGGTATGATCCTGCCAAAAAACGGCTTAGCGGAAAGCAAATTGCTCCAAGGGATCACAACCGGGATCGCTGGTGAAGGCGGCGCACCCGTTCCGGCGGACAAGCTTGCGGAATACTTTGCCAATCTTGAGAAAAGCGGCATCAGCATGAATTGGGGCACATACTATGGCGAGACCCAGGCGCGCGTCGCTGTTTTAGGCCAAGCAGCCCGCGATCCTACTCCTCAAGAACTCGACCGGATGAGATCGATCATCGAGGTCGCCATGAAAAATGGTGCAATGGGCATCACAACCGCGCTTATATACCCGCCCGCAAGTTTTTCAAAGACGGATGAACTCATCGAAATGGCGAAAGTTGCCGGACGGTACGGCGGGTTGTATGTCAGCCATATCCGCGGCGAAGGCAAAGAACTGGTCCAGGCGATCGACGAAGCTATTATGATCGGCGAAAAAGGCGGACTGCCGGTCGACATCTATCATCTTAAAGCCGCCTATCAGCCAGGCTGGGGAACTTTGATGACGCAGGCCGGAAAAGAGGTCGAGGCTGCACGCGACCGCGGCGTCGATGTCTCTGCGAATATGTATCTTTACACGGCGGGCGGCACGTCTCTGTCTGCGGTGGTTCCGTCCTGGGCTGCCGAAGGTGGTAACGAAAAGCTGATGGAGCGGCTAAAGGACCCTGCAGTCCGAGTCCGTTTGAAGAATGAGATAAAGACTGGCTCGGCCGGTTGGTGGAATATCGTCGAGGCGGCCGGTGGATGGGAAAACGTTGTAATGGTGGAGTCCGGAAACAAAAAGAACACGCGGTTCGAGAACAAGAGTATCGCGCAGATCGCCAAAGAATTGAAGAAAGAGCCTGCCGACGCCGCGTTCGATCTTATAGTGCAGGCAAACGGCCAGGCCGGGGCGCTTTATTATCTGATGAGCGAACAGGATATAGAAACAGCAGTGAAATTCCCGTGGGTAAGCCTCGGCAGCGACGCGGATGCTTCGCTTAAATTGCAGGATCCGGACAAAGTCGGCGGCGACCACCCACGCGGATACGGAAACTTCCCGCGTCTTATCGCGGAATATGTGCGAAAGAAAAAGATTTTGACGCTGCCGGACGCTATTCGCAAGATGACCTCCTGGCCTGCGGCGCAATTACGGATTCCGTCTCGGGGTTCCATCAAAGAAGGTATGTGGGCCGACGTGGTCGTGTTCGATTATGACAAGATACAAGACCGGGCAACCTATGAGTATCCATACAGGACGCCGGCCGGTATCGATTATGTGCTCGTAAATGGGCAAGTCGTTGTCGAAAAAGGAATGCATACGGGTGCAAAACCGGGAAAGATCATCTACGGCCCCGGCCGAAAGCCTTAACCGGCGGACGGAAAGACAATAATGAATCAGGCTGACGACAAACCCCCGAAGAATGAATTGGTCCGCACTCTCGGCTTGCGGGATATCATTCTGCTGACCATCGGATCGGTTATCGGCTCTGGCATCTTTCTCGTCCCGGGCGCGGTGCTCCGCCAGGTGGACGGTTTTATCGTGCCGGCTCTACTCGTGTGGCTCGTGGGCGGGATTCTCTCGCTTCTCGGGGCTCTAACTTACGGAGAGTTAGGGGCAATGAAGCCGGCGGCCGGCGGACTTTACATCTATATCCGGGACTGCTTCGGGCGGTTTCCCGCTTTTTTGTTCGGGTGGACGCTTTTTTTTGTGATCAGCAGCGGGTCGATTGCCACCCTTGCCGTTGCCTTTACCGCATACCTGGGCGAGATCGTTCCGGTGACGTCGGTGGTGGCAAAGTTGATCGCGGTTCTCATGATCGCGGTCGTTGCGGCCGTCAACGTGCTCGGCACACGTAAGAGCGCTAATTTGCAAAACTGGACGACCGCCATCAAGGTCATCGGGATCTTGGTTATGAGCGGCGCCCTGTTATGGTTAGGTAGCGGATTTACCGGCTCGGGTTCGGTATTGTGGCCGGCGGCATTCGACTCTTCGCTTGCATCGGGCTTTGGTCTCGCCATGATCGGCGTTCTGTGGGCGTACGAGGGCTGGCAGTTTGTGTCTTATAGCGCCGGTGAGGTTAAGAACCCTCAGCTCAATTTCCCTCTGGGCATGCTATCCGGCACTGCCGCCCTGGTCTTGATCTATCTTTTTGCCAACGTGGGTTACCTGGCGGCACTCGGCCCGTCCGGCGTGGCAGGATCCGACCGCCTCGCCGCAACTGCAGTCGCCACGGTAGTCAGTCCTGCCGCCGCAAAGCTGGTCTCGGTTATGATTCTGATCTCGATCTTTAGCGCGGCGAATTCGATCTTTCTTACTTCGCCTCGAGTTTATTACGCGATGGCTACCGACGGACTTTTTTTCCGCCGATTGGCAGAGGTGCACCCACGGTTTAAGACTCCCGCATTTGCGGTCATCGCCGGGGCGGTCTGGGCTGCCGTACTCGCCGTGACGGGGACTTTCCAGCAGTTATTGACGTACGTCGTCTTTATCGGCTGGATATTCTATGCGCTTGCCGCGGCCAGCGTTTTCGTCTACCGACGGCGCATGCCCGATGCCGTTCGTCCTTACCGGGTTCCTTTTTACCCGTTGACGCCTCTTCTGTTCATTGCGGCCGCCGCCGTGATCGTTGTAAACACAATTGTCACCCAGCCGGGATTAGCCGCCATCGGGTTTGGCATTGTTCTTATAGGAGCTCCGGCCTATTTTATCTGGAGGCGCAAGGACAGTGTGCAGGAATCGTCGAGTTAAAGTTGGTAGGGAAAAGTAGAAAAAGCGAAAGGTCGGAGCGGCGACGATCCGGAACCGCCCGATCGGGATGGAATTATGAAAGTAATATTTGGTGTGTTTTGTTTGATAGCCGCACTGTGTGGTATCGCCTCTACAACCGAGGCGCAGGTAAAGAAAATGAAAATATACATCTCCGTCGACATGGAGGGAGTAGTCGGGGTTGTCACAATCGATCAGTTGACTCCAACCGGCTTTGAATACGAACGCTTCCGTGAATTCATGACACAAGAAGCAAATGC
>JANYIL010000121.1 GCA_025362075.1 Chloracidobacterium sp. | reverse complement strand
GGGGGGGGGGGGTGTATATTCTTTTTCTCTTTTTAATTTGCTTTGGCCTTTGCTGTTGGCTTGAAGCGCTTGCGGGTTGGTGGACTTATCGCCCTCTTTGTTGCAATGCGCTCTCCGATTGCGCGTTTGCGCTTTCCGATTGCGCGGTTTTGGGGTGGCGGTGTGGAATTGTTCTTTTCAATTGAAAGACCGAGCGTTCTCATTGTGAGAATGCGCTCGGTCATTGGTGTATGTCGGGCTGTCTATGCGCGAAACGGACCAAGTTTAGTTACCTTGGCTTTGTGAATTGGAGACCGCTGATCTGGTTGTATTGCGGCGAAGCTGCACCAGAGTGCAAGAAACATTTTGAAATCTCGGAGATGGAAGCCGACCATATTGATCCTTGGCACGAAGGCGGTAAATATTTGTAATGCTCATATCTGAATGGGCAAAGAGATTTTGAACCACAAGCGGATTTGTGTTTCGGCGAATGAGTTCGCTCGCAAAATAGCTGCGGAGATCGTGAAAATGATAGTTCTCGGCACGAGTTCCATCGGGCTTATTGATTCCCGCCCTAATAAGGACTGCGTGCCATCGTTTGCGAAAGTCCTTGATTGGAAAAGGCAGTTGCCTCTCAGCAATCATCGGCAGCAACACAGAGGTAACGGTAGCATTTATTGGAACCAACCGCGGAGGACGTCCTTTTGAGTGAATGACCCAAACACGTTCGTTTTCGAAGTCGATTACTTTTTCGTCAAGAGCCAGTAGCTGGCCGCGTCTTAACGGAAGGTTTACGGCTAATACCACAAGCCGGTAAAGCAGTGGGTCTGTCTCAAGTTCCTTCCATAAAACCTCCTTTTGTGAGGCAGTCAACAACCGTTTGCGCGGAGGCGGCTCGCGGAGGGCCTTAACGTACTGCATGGGATTGCGATCGAGAATTCCTTCTTCACACGCAAGGCCAAAGATCTTCGACGCCGTGGACATTATCCTGTTTATCGACGACGCAGAGAGGCCACCTTTACTCCGCTTATTAGCTCGTATTTGGAGCTTTGATCGACAGTCCCGACAATCCTGAGGTGTTATTGAAGACATTGGTTTATCTTTGAAATGATCAAGCAGAAGCCGAATGTATAGTCTTTTCGCCCCTTTATTGACGTTATTTTGTTCGACATATTTGCGATAAGTCGATTCGACAAAGTCCTCGAAGGTCGTTGTTGTATCCGCAATGCCATATGCCCTATCGAACAATGCCCTAACCAAATGTCTTTCAGCAAGTTCTGCTTCTTCACGAGTCCGAGCCTCGGGAATTACCTGATGGATCGGCTTCTGTCCTTTGATGCGTTTGTACACCCACCAACGCGCTTTTGAATACGCCGGATGTCTTGACGTTATACGTTTGCTATTAAATCGTTTGTAAACTGCCATAGTGATATCACATTTGGGCCAGCCAGGCATCAACCGCGGCCCTATTAAAGGTGGGACGACCAACACCGTGATATGGAAGGCCGTTATAACGCGTCCATCGGTTGATCGTCGCGTGAGACTTTTTTGAGTATTTTTCTACCTCAGCCTTCGTCATGATTTCAGGCGGTTTAGCGGAACGAATTGCACGTTCGATCGCTCCCGAAATAGACATGTCTATCAAACGAATCAGTTCCCCCCTTCTCGATAGTTACAACTTCAACCATGGTTTGAATCCTCATTTGATTTGCCTGCCCTATCGCAAACAACGTGCCGTCATGAAATCGCTAGTTTTATTAGCAATTCGAATGATTTTTGGCAAGTAAATGCACCAGTGGCGCAGTTATGCACCTATCTGCGAATCAATAGACCTACTCGAGCGTTAGTTTGAAAAGAAGTGAAGAATTACTGGAAGTTTTGAGTTGAAAAAGAAAAGTGCAACCAATCTGCAACCAACTTCAAAAAAAGGAGCTTCCGAAATGGGTCGGAAGCCCCGTTTTTATTGGTCGGGACGACTGGATTCGAACCAGCGACCTCTCGCACCCCAAGCGAACGCGCTACCAGACTGCGCTACGTCCCGAAATATCGAGTTTTAGAGTAATTCCTGCGGCTAACCATTGTCAAACCGGACTTTTTTCTACATTTGCGGCCGATTCGGTTGGAGCATTTCACGCAATTCGAGCAGGTGTGCGGCGAGCGTTTTCAGAGCCTCGCGCTGATCGCCACTGAATTCCGGCGGAGCCGATGCGGTAGTGGGTGGTTCAGGACCCCGTGGCAACGTCTCGATATAGTTATCGAATAATGTCGGGGCCTGGATCGTGTCATCTGAAACAGTTGCCGCTGGCAGATCAGGTGTTTTGGGACGATTTATCTCCCGGGCCTCGCTCTGCAGCTTTTTGCGGGCACCGGCAATGGTGAACATTTCATTGTAAAGCAACTGCTTGATGCGGAGGGTTACCTCAACATCGCGGCGGCGATAGCTCCGCTGTCCGGACTTATTCTTCTGCGGGGAAAGCATTGGAAATTCGGTCTCCCAATATCTCAGCACATGTGCCTGGACCCCCACAAGGTCGCACACCTCGCCGATCTTAAAGTATATTTTCTCAGGTATTACTACAGGTTCTTGTGCCATCGACCGTCCGTCTGTGTTAAAGTTTCTTATAAAACAATAGTCGTTATTCTATGCATTTAATGCACTTGTGTCAATAGCGAATGTATGCTCAGCGAGTTTGAATTTATAGGTAACATTAAGTCGAAATACGGTCTGGGTAAGATCGGTGACGACTGCGCCGTGCTACCCAAGAATTCCGAAACCGATCTGCTGCTTACCGCCGATATGCTGGTCGAGGACATCGATTTCCTGCTTGACTGGACAACGCCCGAATTTCTCGGCCACAAAGCCCTCGCCGTTTCCCTTTCCGACATTGCCTCCATGGGCGGAACACCCAAATGGGCAATGCTCTCGATCGCGGTTGCGGAAAACCTGTGGAAAACGGATTTTCTCGATAGATTCTACGCGGGCTGGTTCGCATTGGCCAACGAACACGGCGTCGAACTCATCGGCGGCGATGTCTCGCGTTCACCTGACAAACTGGTGATCGACTCAACTGTATGCGGCGAAGTAGCAAAAGGAAAGGCCATTCTACGTTCGACCGCAAAGCCCGGCGACGCCATATTTGTTTCCGGGACGCTGGGCGGTGCCGCCGGTGGATTGAAACTGCTTGAAAACGGTTATGGACACGGCAAACATACATCTGATTTCCTACAAAACCTGATCCTAAAACAGCTTAAACCGCAACCTCAGACTGGCCTTGCTAAACTATTGCACACGCATGGCATAGCAACAGCCATGATCGATGTCAGTGACGGCCTCTCCTCAGATCTATTCCACCTTTGCAAGCAGAGCTATGTCGGAGCAAAAATTTACGCCGAAAAAGTGCCGATCAACGAGGGCCTAGTTCGTCATTTCCCTACTATCGAATGTCTGCAGATGGCTCTCGATGGAGGCGAAGATTTTGAGCTACTATTCACGGTCGATGAAAAAGATATTTCACTGCTCAATTCGCCCGCTGTAACTCTCATCGGCGAAATCACCGCAAACATTGATATCATTGAGCTTACCGATGAAGGAACATCATCTATTCTAAAGCCCGGTGGCTACCGTCATTTCTAGACTTTTCACCGCGCTTTTTGCAAAACCCGCAAAAAATTGGGATTCGAAGTAAGCCGCCCCGTTTACTTTTGCTATTTGACAACTGAATAGCTGTATTTAACGGTGAGTGATGAATGGTGAACGGTTAATCACGGAGCCAAATTCATCACTCATCACTCACCATTCATCATTTTTGGCGTGGGACAGGAAAAATCAGAAATTCGCATAACCTATTTTATTACTATGTTTTAAAGGCCATGTCTCAGATTCTTGTCCCACCTTGTCCCGCTCTTGTCCCGCTACCTCAGCGGGACAAACAAGCTGTTTATTTGCAGCATTTAGAGCCTGTTTTTGCCTCTGTCCCGCTATTTTGTAAAAAAAATAATACATTGTCTTACAAATGGCTCGCATTTATTTTGTCAAAGATCCGACGGCACGATCCGCCACATGCAATATTGTTTCACAGTTTGCACAGTTTGTCAATAATGTTGTATCTTGGTCTCGGCACTGGACGCCAACGGCGACACACTTAATCGCTCTTTATGTATTCCGGATCCGACTTCCTCGAAGTCAGGGCCAAGATCAAGCAGATGGTTTGGCCTAGCTCATTGGTGTGAACAGACCGAATTCCACGAATGCCGCACCTCACCTTTTCCCGGAATTTTGAGCACAGCTTCTTTTTCGGTTAACCTCTGAAAATTTGGGGAAATTCTGTTCACATAGTAAGTTCCAAACATTCTTACGGCGATCGCCTGGCAAAGACCCAGCCCAAGACCTACAAGGGCCGTGGCAGTGCCAAAAGTCGTTACTAAATAGTAGGTCAACAGGATCGTCATAAAGATCGTTACTACCATCGCAAGATGCAGTAATTGCCCCACCTGGGTTACTGACCCAAATTTCTGCGCACAAGGGCGACAAAAATTCCCTTCTAGTTCGATTGGTTTATTCGCAAAGTATTCAACAATCGTTCCGAAGTCACCCGTAAACTTCGCGAGAATGGTCAGTTCATTGACCTTTCGATGGCTAAACGACTGAACCGTAAGATCGCATGAATTTGCACACACGATACAATACGGTAAAGGTAAATTGAATATTTTGATGGAAGTTCTTTTATTCATCGACAATTTCAATTGATTTGTCTACACATGAGGGATGCAGGAAGAAGACGTGCAGACTAAGACCAATTAAAGGATAACTCTTACGCAAACCTCTAATCAAGACAATTTTGTGGGTGGTTTACAAGATGTGACGCAGAATAACGCCGGTCGATGAGCCATATTTCTTGTCGCCAACGGCGACGGACATTAAAGCCTAGGGTGGAGGCTTTGCGGGAACCCTGGGAGAGAATCGAAACAAATTCCCGTCGCCGAAGGCGACGAACATCGGGAGTGATCTTTGTTGGTCTCCTTCAGAGACCGAAATCTTTAATGAATTTGTCCCAGGGTTTCATTCGCTTTGCTCATTGCACCCTAGGCTTTAATATTCGTCACCGTTGGCGACTCGAATTCTATTTGATTGATTTGGTAATCCAAGTCTCACCGGTCAGCATTTGTTTGAGACTCTCCGAAGCAAACTGGTACCCGATTGCGCCCATTGGGGTACGATTTAGATTGTAGTTCAAAGCGTCGAAATCGATCCCTTCGTACCCATAGTCGTAGGTATACCATTTACATGCCGCGATGCGGTCGTTCAACGAACCGAGTATGCTGCTGCTATCGGTTTTGGCAAAATGATCCGGCCCTTCATCGAGGAGCCTTGTCATGTAGGCTTCCAAAATGCCATCCGTGGCCGCAAGTACGCGCCGTGCGCGAGAGCGAAAGATGTCACCGAACCGCCGAAAATCATCCTGCCGTACGCCGGGCGCCAGAACGGTAAACAGGGTCGCGCCGTGCATCCAGATCAGACATTTGCGTCGGTCCAAGAAGAATATGTTGCAGAACCAATGATTGAACTCGCTGCCACCGATTTCAGCATCTATCGAGAGATCCTTATCCTTTAGTTTCAGTGCCTTTCGCACTTTCATTGTGCATTTGAAAATCATGCTGGTTCAAGTTCTACTTCCAAATCGACTTACAAAGGTTTTCTAATCTCCCAATGATGACCGAATGGATCGACGACCCTACCGACTCCCCAGCCGTGAGAATCAGCGGGTCGCCAGACGATCTCGGCACCGGCGGCGACGGCCTGGTCGAAAACTGTGTCGGGATCATCGACGGTCAGGATCATCCGCACAGACCCGCCGCCGATGGTTTCTGGGCTGAAATTTTGGTGTTCGGGTGATTCGTCCGCAAGCCAAAATCCGGCACCGTCCACGGATAGATGGGCGACGACATTGCCGTCCGGGTCGTCGATGCGAAACAACTCGACAGCTCCGAACGCAGCTTTGTAAAAATCGACAGCCGCCGCTCCGCGTCGGACGGATAGCATCGGAGCGATGATGGGTTTGATCGGATTATCGCTCATATTTGGTCAAGAACGGTGATCTAATTTCCACGGCTTGCCGCTCTATTTGCGGTGAAGCTCAGCTTCACCGTTAAGCCATCAAATCTTCAGAGGCTACGCCGCCGTTCGGCGGCATAGCCGCAAAGTCTATAAACATAGCTACGGAAAAGCATAGCTTTTCCGCAAATAGGCGGGCAAGCCCGATAAAACCGACTTTATTTTTTTTCATAATAACTCCGAACAAGGCCGTTCGAAGCAACAACGGTTCGAATATGCCGAAACAAAATATCCGCGTCGCCGTGACCGAACAGCGGTATCCCGTTACCTATTATTATCGGAGCCTTTGCTATTACGAGTTCGTCTATCAGGCCTTCGTTAAGAAACGTCTGGATGACGGTTCCGCCGTCGACGTAGATGTTTGAAAAACCTTTGTTAGAGAGGTGCTCCGCGATCTCGCGAGGCGGCATTGATAATATCCCTGCTTTTCCTTTGGCATTGGCGGGAAGCTCGCCGAGCGAACTGCTCAGAACAAATACCGGTCGATCATAAGGCCAATCGGGAAATTTCAGCACCTCTTCGAACGTGCCGCGTCCGATCACGATCGCGTCGATGGGGGCCATAAATTCGTTATACGCCGCGATGGCTTCGTCGTTAGCGAATTGGCTCAACCAGGCAAAATCGCCGTCCTTTCTGGCAATGAAGCCATCGAGGCTCGTTCCGACGTAGGCTGATATTTTCATCAGGCCTTCTCCGCTCCGACGATAGTGACGACCAGCGAACATGGTTTTGTGCCGTGATTTCGCCATGCGTGACGAACGCCGTTCTGGACGAGGCTGTCGCCGGTCTTGAGATGAATCTCCTGTTTGTCATCCAGTTCGAGCCATATTTCGCCGTCGGCGACGTAAATGAAGTCTATCGTCGTTGTGGTATGAAGGCCGGTTTGGTGAGATTCCATGTGAGCGGCGCGGCCCGGGAATTTCTCTTCGAGCTCACGCTTTGCGGCTTCGAAATCGAAGTCTGCGGGAACTTTGACTGTACCGGGTGGCACCGTGAACACAATAAATCTCGCGCCGCCGGGAGCGGGAAAGTGGTTCGGGCCATTGGGTTCGACGCCGTTGTTTGGCACGGTTGGGGTCTCATCCCAGCTCCAGAGCCGATGCCAGCCATAGCCGGGCATAGGGGCGGCTGTACGGGCCTCGATTTCCCGGTCTCTGACGACGGAGCTTTTTCCATTAGTGTCCAATCCCGTTACGATCAACCGTCTTCCGTTTATGTTGTTTTCCATTTTTGGTTTAGGGGCGATCATGACGTGGTTGGTAAACATGGAGCGGCGCTCCGCTGGGCAGCGTCAGCTTAACTACGAGGCCCCAGCCTAGGTTTTCGATCGGCCCGCATTCGATGTTTTTATCGGCCATGCTTTGAGAGAAGGCTTCGACATCGTCTGTCAGAAAATAGAGTTCGTGATGTGGGATCGCTCCTTCGGACGGATGTATGGACGATTCGGACGGCGGCAGCCCGAATATCATATAACCGCCACCGGCATCGACAGCCGAGAGACCTAAAACGTCTCGAAAAAATTTGTGGTCCGCCTCGGCGTTACTGCTGGCGATTACGATATGTGTTCCAATTATCATTTTTTTTCTCCTAATTCTGAATAAACATCCACCTGTGTGTTAAGCCCTCGCTCACGCGCGGGCCTCTGCATGAGGACTGAGCGGCGATCTGTCGCAGACGAGCCGCGTCGTTCGCGAGCTCATATATTTTATTTCAAGTCAAAATCAGTTTTATTCGAGAACGAAAATAACTTAAAACAGTTGCACACGTTTTGTCGAGAGCGGACAGTGAATCAAATATATGGACTAACAAAAATGTTACACAACTACATATAGTGCTTGCGTTTAACCGCAGTTTGATATTACATTACAAAGAGAATAAAAGGAGGAGAACAATTTGCATTCGGTGCTTACAGGACGAGTTTTACTTTTGAACTTTTCTTACGAGCCGCTGGGCACGGTCGGGGTTGCCCGATCAGTGTGCCTTTGGTTTCGCGGCGCGGTCTTTGTCGAAGAAAACGACGGCGATAATGTTTTGCATTCCCCTTCGACGGTTTTTCCCGTGCCGTCCGTGATTCGGCTGCGGCATTATATACACGTGCGGCGCAATAACCGCGAGACTACAATGAAACGGGCCCGAATTTATATTCGCGACCGCTACCGCTGTCAATATTGCGCGGAAACCAAGCACGCCAAGGACCTAACGCTCGATCACATCTTCCCGCGTGCCCAGGGTGGCGAGAGCACGCCGCAGAACCTGGTCACCGCCTGCGTCAAATGCAACCAACGGAAAGGCAACCGTACGCCCGAACAGGCGCGCATGCCGCTGCTGACCTCGCAAAAACTGTTACGTCTCGGCCTCGACCATGTGCTGCTCTGTCACTATGCCGAAAATCGTCCGGAATGGAGAAAATACCTATTCATGGATGATATCGACGAGCCGGCCGTTGAAATGGCCGCGTAGAATCGGCAAATATATGTCCGCACCACCGCAAAAGGCTGAAGTAGAATTCAGCCTTTTTGCTCCTAATAATACCGAAGCAGCACTCATTAGCGACTTCAACGATTGGAGCGAATCTCCGATGAAAAAGGGCGGCGACGGTTACTTTCGCATCTCAATCGACCTTGCCGACGGAATTTATCAGTACAAGTTCAAAATTCGTTCGAAAAGCTGGTTTTATGAGCCGGACGAATGGCGATCGATAACCGATCCTTATGCGACAAATGTCGATGCGACAACGCAGAATGCGATAGTCCAAATAAGCGGCGGGCAAAAGATCGTTGACGAATATGTCTGGCGGTCGGACGATGTTCCGCTGCCGGAAAACGAAAAGCTGGTCATCTACGAGCTCCATATCGGCGATTTTTCCGGCGGCGAAGAGGATGGCTTTACACGCGGCAAATTTAGAGACGTGATCGCAAAGCTCGATCACCTTGCCGATCTCGGCATAAACGCTATCGAGCTGATGCCGCTCAAATCTAATCCCGGCGATTTCAACTGGGGATATTCGCCGGTCCACTATTTTGCCCCTGAGGAAAGCTATGGAACGACCGCCGAGTTGAAGGAACTTGTCGACAAATGCCACTCGCTTGGCATTCGTGTGATAGTTGACGGCGTTTATAATCATTCGAGCACCGAAACGCCGGTGGCACAGATCGACCACGATTACTGGTTTCGTCATGAAGGCAAGGATCCCGAGCAAAATTGGGGGCCTGAGTTCAATTATGAGTTCGTCGATGAAAGATTTGGTTTCTGTCCGGCACTGCGGTATCTGCTTGATTCCGTTAGATTTTGGATAATGGAATATCACATCGACGGCGTAAGATTCGATGCCGCAAGGGAGATCGATAATTTCGACGCGCTGGACGCTTTCGTCGAGAATGCGCGGGTCATGTCGAGCATGAAGCCGTTTTTCACAGTCGCCGAATACATACCGCCGAGCCCCGAAATAGTCGAACCGGACGGGCCCGTGGAAAGCTGTTGGAACGACAGCTTTATGTACGCGATCATCGAATGTCTCAGCGGCAATGACCCTGATCTGGAAAAGATCAAGAATGCGGTCGATCCGCGGCGACTCGGATTTAAGAGGCCGACGAGCGTGACAAATTATCTTGCCAATCACGATCAAAATCGGCTCTTTCGTAAGCTCGGCGATCACGGAATTCTCGATGACGAGCTTTATCTACGGGCAAAACTCGGTGTGCTTATCCTGATGACCGCCGTTGGTGTTCCAATGGTTTGGATGGGCGAGGAATTCGGCGAGTATGTGCCGCTTTCCGAAAACAGCAATAAAATAAACTGGACGCTGCTCGAAAATGAGCGGAATAAGGATTTTTTCAATTACTATCGGAGCCTCATACACCTGCGGACAGATCATCCGGCATTTCACGGCGGCGGTATTGATTTTTTTCACGACGATGCCGACAACGGCGTGTTGGGCTTTCAGCGGTTTAACGTCTCGGGTGATAAAGCTGTCATGATGCTCAACCTGTCGGATAACGATTTGGAAAATTACCACGTTCCCGATTGCCCGCTCGAGCTTCCCTGTCGCGAATACACGTCCGATACGCAAGTCGATCCCACCGGCGGAAAACTCGTCATTGATCTCCCCCGGCGCACGGGTCTCATCTTCGTTTAAAAAGGCTGCTCAGTTGTCATATAATTGAGCGTTTTGGTCTGACGCGAGGAATTATGAGATTCAAGACCGCAAAAGAGATCGCGGAGGTCGTGCGCTCGTTCGAAGACTCGACGATCTCCCGCGACGACTGGAAACATGCCGAGCATCTGACTGTCGCGCTGCATTATCTCTGCCTTTACGATATAGACACGGCAACGGACAAGATGCGGAGCGGGATCTTTAAACTATTGGCTGCCTTCGGTCTCGATCTGACAAAGGAAATGCCGTATCACGAGACGATGACCGTTTTCTGGATGCGGATCGTCGGGGATTTTAATGCATCGAAGGACGGCACTTCCCTTTTGGATAAAGCCAACGAGCTCGTCGCAACGTACGATAAAGACTGTCCGCTGAGGTTTTACAGCCGCGAGTATTTGTTTTCGGATGAGGCTCGAACGAATTTCGTCGAGGGTGATCTATAAAAGCTTACAATGCACTTTTCGGAATAGCTGATAGCTGATAGCTTATAGCTGATAGGTCTTATGCTCAAATTTTTCAATACATTATCGCGACAGGTCGAAGAATTTCATCCCATTGACAAAGGCAAAGTGCGGATGTATATCTGCGGGCCGACGGTTTGGAATTTTGCCCATATCGGGAATTTTCGTACGTTCGTTTTCGGCGATATCTTGAGGCGTTATTTGAAGTTTAAGGGTTTCGAACTGACGCACGTGATGAACCTGACCGACATCGACGACCGGATCATCAACGAAGCTGCCGCCCGAAATATCTCGATCGACGAATTTACGGCACCATTCGCTCAGTATTTTCTTGAGGATTTTGACGCTCTCGGCAACGAACGGCCGGAGATCATCCCACATGCGACGCACCACATACCGGAGATGATCGACATCATCTCGACGCTGCTCGCGAACGGCCACGCATACGAATCCGAAGGCTCGATCTATTACCGCATCGCGGCTTTTCCGGAGTATGGTAAGTTGTCAAAGATCAGTTTTTCCGGCAACAAGGCCGGTGGCAGCGAGCGAATCGATACCGACAAATACGACAAGGAAGACGCCCGTGATTTCGCCCTGTGGAAGCTTGTCGACGAAGACGAACAGCCCGGGTGGGATGCCCCGTTTGGCCGCGGTCGTCCGGGTTGGCATATCGAGTGCTCGGCGATGTCGATGAAATATCTTGGGCCTACATTTGACCTGCACGCGGGCGGGATGGACTTGCAGTTTCCGCATCACGAAAACGAGATCGCCCAATCGGAAGGCGCGACCGGCAAGCTGTTTTCAAAATACTGGATCCATAGCGAATTCCTAAAGATCGACGACGTGACGATGTCCAAATCCAAGGGCAATTTCTTCACGTTTCGCGATCTGAAAGAACAGGGTTATTCGCCGCTTGCGATCCGTTATTTGCTGCTTTCGGTTCCCTACCGCAAGCAGTTGAATTTTACGTTCGAGGGCTTACAGGGTGCCGAAACCACGATCGAACGGCTGCGAAATTTTAGATCTATAATTTCAGATCTGAAATTAGCAGCCGGGTCTAACCCAGAAGCCGTTGCCTCTGTAACAAAAGCTCTGGCCGATTTCGAGACGGCCATGGACGACGACCTCAATACCGCCGCTGCCCTGGCGGCCGTCCATGATATGGTTCGCGAGATCAACACGATCATGGCGAACGAAGGCATTCTCGCCGACGATCAAGCGGCTGTGCTGGATGCAGTCGCAAAATTCGATTCCGTCCTCGGCATCTTTGGCGAAGAGGCCAGCGTTCTGCTCGACCACAACATCGAAGCCCTCATCGCCGAACGCCAGGATGCCCGTCATAACCGCGATTTTGCACGGTCGGACGAGATCCGCGACGAGCTTGCGGCAAAAGGCATCATTTTGGAGGATACGAAAGACGGTGTGCGGTGGAAGCGAAAATAGCTATTTCTCAAACAAAATAGCTATTTCGTCCTCGCCGCCATACGTTACCGTTTTTCGATCTCTTATTACGTAGCCTTCATCAAGAAGGGCGGTCACAGCTGGGTCGAATTCGTTGTGATCACGGGTGCGATAGACCAGCCAAAACTTTTTATCGCCTATCGCCGACGAATACTCGGTTACTACATCGTTAAATCCTCTAGGCAGAAAATAGGCTTTGTCCTCGGTTACGCCGGCGATGCCCGTGAGCTTAAATACTCGTATATTGCTCTTCCCACGTTCCCCAAACCAGGTGTGATACGCAACCAGGTCTTCGACGGTGTAGATATTCGCGGGTTGCGAGGTACGTGCCGCATTTGCAAGCGGTTCCCACGCACACCACGGATACTCACGAGCAGGCTGTTGAAATTTGATGACGAATGCATAACCTGTAAAAAGTGCGAGCAAAGTAAACGCCGCGACCCTTATGCGAGTATCCTTGAGTGCATCCAGAAAGATTCCCATAAAGATCGCAACCAGCGGAAAAACAAGGATCAAGTGCCTGGTTCCCCAGATCGAATAGGGCAGCAGCCAGCTTAGGGTTAGCGCCCCGACGATCGGTACTGCGGTTAGGATGTATAGAACCTTGATCGTCTGTTTTTCTGCATCTGACCGGTTCTTCCACGAAACAAAAAAGTGGATCTTTGCGGCCCCGACGATCAGCAGGATGGGCAGGGTTACCCGATAGACCGAGTACGGCTCGACGCTGCTGGCGCGGTAATATAGCGGCTCGCAGAGATTTAGAAAAAATGTCGTGATCTCGACAATACCGGGGCGGGACATCCATCCGATATTTTGGGCGAGACCCGCACCGGAGTTCGAGGCACTCAAGATCGCGATCAGCCACGGCATAAAAGCTGCGGCGACGATACCGAGCATCGCGAGCGCGCGGCGCCATTTTATGCGTTGAAAATAGAGGATGATCGCGACCTCGGAACCGACGGCAAACCAGCCGAAATAGTGGGTGTAAACGAGCAGCACGTTGGCAATGACAAGCGGAATAAAGCTCTTGCCTTTGACAAAATAACGGGCAAAAAGCCACATCGAAAATAGCGAGAGACACATTAAGAGGCTGTACATCCGCAACTCTTGAGAATACTTTAACAAAGAGCCGTTAACTGTTATAAATACGAGGGATATGATCTCGACACGGCGACTGATCTTCAGCTCTCGCACAAGCGAAATAAAAGGGAAAATACTCACGACCGCCACCGTCACGGGTAAGAGCCGCAGCCAAAACAGGCCCTCGCCACCGACGGCGATCCAGAGCTTTAAGAGGATATAAAAAAGAGGCGGGTGGATGAGGTCGGCAGCCGCGAATTGCAATAACTCGCCCCATGGATGCTCCGCGGCATGAACGCTGAAAATTTCGTCGAACCACAGGCACGAATCGGCCAGGTGCCACACCCGCAGCCCTATATATGCAGCGATCAGTACACCCGTCGCCGCAAATTGAAAAGGTTTTGAGCGAGTCATTTCAGAGCGTTACGCTGTCGCACAATTTGCCGTCGATGCTGGTGTAAAAGAGGGGAACTTCCTTAAAAGTATGCGTGTCGCGACAGTACGAGAGGCAGCGGTCGTAGGGTTTTGAGTAGATATGGACGCTGACGGCCCGTTCGTCGTATTTGGCAAGATTTAAGACCTGATGTATCGGTTCCTCCAGCTCGACCTTGGCTGCAAGACAGTCCGAAAGCTCGAATGTGTCGGTTTCTACCAGCTTACAATAACCGCGGCCCTCATCGATTTCCTCAATCCCAAAATTCTGGCCCCGCAAGCGTCCCACTGGTACGGTCATCCAACATTTCTGCTCGGAATGGTTATGAACGCGGGACACCTGTCCCTTTTCCCAGCAGATCACCATCATTTCGAAACGGTCGTCCTTGAACACAAGATTTCTGGTGTAAAACGAAGGGCTCCAATAGAAATATTTGGTGATCGAATCGACCTTAACAGGATTGTCGCCTAGAAATTCATACACGTTCTGACACGTAAATTCGTCGTCGGAAATCCCTTTGAGGCCGCTAATAAGTGAATCGATCTTGACCGTCGCCATAATTTGCAATATGCCCTCTGTGGCTAATTCTTCTGCGCTTTTTGTAAAAAGTCAACGAATTCGGACGGATTTCGCGTCAGACCGGGCAGCGTCGCTATTGGCTTGCCGCTACCGTCAAACACCGCGTAGAAAGGCAGAGCGACGGTCTGGAATGTCTTTTCCTGAAACGCCTGTTGCTTGTCGTAGATCTCGCCTTCGCCGTCGGTGTAGAGGCTTACCAGGACATATTTATCCATCTCGGCTTTGACCTCCGGAAGGGGAAACATGTTGGCCTCCATCCACCGGCAGTTGGTACATGTGTAGCCCGTGAAATCGACAAAGACCCTTTTATTTGCGTCCCTGGCCTGTTTTATGGCGCCGTCAAAATCGTTGGTGATCCATTTCAATTCTTCGTTTTGATTGCCGAGGATGTTGAAGGCAGATTGGGCGTTCTTAGGCGGCAGGAAAGATTCGAGTTCGCCGAGCTTGCGTCCCAAAAGCCCGGTGGTCAGGTAAACGCACAAACCGAGAAATGCGGCTGCAAAAACCATCCGCAGCGGCTTGATCTTCTTAACCGGAGCATCATGCCGAAACTTGAAAAGGCCCAAAATATAAAGGCAAATGCCGATGCCGAGAAGGATCCAGACAATCAGCACGACCTCGCGAGTAAAGATCTTGCCATAATTCAGGGCTCCGCCGGCGGTCATTCCGGCGCCCCAGACGAGGTCTACGTTTGAGAGGAATTTCATCGCGGCCGCGATCTCGAGGAAACCCATGACGACCTTGACCGAGTTTAGCCAGCCGCCGGAGCGAGGCAGCGAGTGCAGCAGTCTCGGCACTGTCGCGAGGATGAAAAAAGGCGTCGCAAAGACGGTCGAGAATACTATCATCCCAAGCAGCGGCATTTTCCAATCGCCCTGGGACGTGGACACGAGGATGGTGCCGATAAACGGCGACGTGCATGTAAATGAGGTCAATGTGAATGTCAGCCCCATTAACAAAGCCCCGATATAGGCGCTTCCCTTACCTTCCTCGGACCGCGTTAGGCTATCGAGCTTCGTCAAGAGTGACGACGGTATCGATATCTCGTAAAAACCGAACAGGTTAAAGGCGAAGAACAGAAAAATGGCGGCGATACCAATATTGACCCACGGATTTGCCGCAAATAGATTGATACCCGCAGCCCCGAAAACGACGGCCAGCAGCATTCCCAGCAGCGAAAATGTTGCGATTATTCCGGCCGAATAGACGGTCGCGAGCTTAATCGTTTTCCGGTGATCGCCGTCCGAATGCTTCATAAAATATGAAACAGTGATCGGGATCATCGGAAAGACGCACGGCGTCAAAAGCGAGATCGCTCCGAACGTGATCGCCAGCCATATAAACGACCAGAGGTCGGTCGGCGCGGCCTGCGTGTTTAATACCGGTGCCGGTTTCGTGTCGTCAGGTATCTGGGACGCGGCGGCGATCTTTCTTGTGTCCTCAAAACCGGTAAACGTGACCTTCATTGTCTTTGGCGGCAGGCAGGTCGTTTCGTTACAGACCTGGTACTTTACGTTGACCGCAAAATCGTCAACATTGGCTGTCGCGAACGGTTTAGCTGAGAACTCAAATAAGGCTTCTTTCAGAAAGAACTTGGTCTCGATCTTAAAATTTTCGTCAAACTTCTTGACCGGGGCCGGCGACGCAATCTTACCGTCAATCGCAAATACATCCTTGTCCGACGCTGTTATCGTCGTCGGCACAGGGCCGCCGGCGGGCTGCTCTATGGCGTATAGATGCCACGGCTCTTCTATTTTTGCCTTGAGCCGGACTTTGAATGGTTTGCCGCTGTCAACGGTTTTGCCTTTCGCGTCGGATTCGAGCGACCAGGATACCGGATTCTGAGCCAAGCCAGCCGCCGCAAAAGCCAGGATAATGAATATTGAGCAGAGCAAACGTCGCTTCATAGATCTAAATATCAAACTATAACATTCCACGCCAGCACTCCCACCTGCTGTTACCACGATTCTTTTGCAGATTCAGG
>JANYIL010000112.1 GCA_025362075.1 Chloracidobacterium sp. | reverse complement strand
GTGTGCGGCGTGATCGAGCCCGGTTTGGCGATGACCTGTCCGCGTTCGATCTCTTTTCGCTCGACGCCTCTCAGCAGCAGTCCGACGTTGTCGCCGGCCATGCCCGAATCGAGCAGCTTCTTGAACATCTCGACGCCGGTCACAACCGATGCTCTCGTGTCCTTGATACCGATGATCTCGACCGCTTCGTTGATGTTGATCTTCCCGCGTTCAATTCTTCCCGTAGCAACTGTTCCGCGGCCCTGGATGGTGAAGATGTCCTCGACCGGCATCAGGAACGGCTTGTCCATTTCGCGGACAGGTGTCGGGATAAAATCATCAACCGCCTGCATCAACTCGTCGATCTTCGGCTCCCATGCGGCATCGCCTTCGAGTGCTTTCAGGGCCGATCCCTGAACAATCGGCGTGTCGTCTCCCGGAAACTCGTAAGATGAGAGCAGTTCGCGGATCTCCATGTCGACCAGCTCGATCAATTCGGTGTCATCGACCATATCGACCTTGTTCATAAACACGACCATCGACGGCACTCCAACCTGACGTGCAAGCAGGATATGCTCACGTGTCTGCGGCATCGGGCCGTCCGTCGCCGCCACAACCAAAATAGCTCCGTCCATCTGTGCCGCACCCGTGATCATGTTCTTGACATAATCGGCGTGGCCCGGGCAGTCGACGTGGGCATAGTGGCGGTTGGCCGTCTCATACTCAACGTGCGAGGTCGCAATTGTAATACCACGAGCCTTCTCCTCAGGCGCGTTGTCGATCGAATCAAACGAACGAAACGTCATCTTCGCGTTATGCTTGGACATCACTTTCGTGATCGCCGCCGTCAACGTCGTCTTGCCATGATCAACGTGGCCAATCGTCCCAATGTTCACATGCGGCTTGCTGCGGTCAAATTTTTCTTTGCTCATATGCTTTCTGCCTCAAAAATTATTTTTGCTTAAGTCCTAAATATTTCTTATGCCATCAAAAGATATGCATCCCTGATGTTTTCTTCCAGCTCTTCCAAGGTCTCGCCCTGAGTCATTATCTCAGGATGATCGAGTAATTTACCCAGCCAAAAATGATCAGACTTCCAATAGATCATTTTCAAGCTCGCATTTACATCACCAACCATTTCAGCCACCTTCGACAAAATAACTGGAGCCCAAGGCGGGAATTGAACCCGCGACCTCATCCTTACCAAGGATGCGCTCTACCCCTGAGCTACTTGGGCGTCTTTTATAGCTCGCCTGACAAATAACAAATGGAGCGGAAGACGAGAATCGAACTCGCAACATTCAGCTTGGAAGGCTGACGCTCTACCAATTGAGCTACTTCCGCAAACTTAAAGGCGAAAGGATAAAGGAGAAAGGAGAAAGTAAAATCTTTACTTTATCCCTTATCCTTTCGCCTTTACCCTTCCCGATCTGGTGCATGGGGTAGGATTTGAACCTACGTAGGAAATTAATCCGACGGGTTTACAGCCCGTTGCCTTTGACCGCTCGACCACCCATGCGTGATCTATCTTGATGCAATAATCGACTTTTCGAGCCAATTAGCAAATTCTTAATAGTAACGAAACGTTTTTGAACTTGCAAGCGCGGAAATGCTTGTTTTTAGCGCTATTTAGCGGATGCACGCGGATGAAAGCGGTCGTAATTTTTTTTCAACTGCGTACTCGTAATATGAGTATAGATCTGCGTGGTGGAAATGTCAGCATGTCCGAGCATCTGCTGAACCGATCGGATGTCCGCATTATTCTGCACCAGATGCGTCGCAAACGAATGCCGCAGCGTATGCGGCGAAACACCGGAAAGCCCGCATTTATCGGCATATTCGGTGATCGATACGTAGATCGACTGGCGCGTGATCGGGGCACCGTTTGAATTGACGAACATCTTGTCGATCTCTAATTCCGCGATCTTTCGGCGGACCGCCAGATAGCTTTTTATCCATTCGACCGCGCTCGATCCGACGGGAACACGGCGTGTTTTTGAGCCTTTTCCGGTGCACGTTAAAATTCCCGCATCGATGTCGATTTCGTGCATTTTGAGGTTTACGGCCTCAGAAACACGCAGACCCGACGCGTACATTAGTTCGAGGATTGCGCGGTCCCGCAGGCCATTTTCGGTCGATGTATCAGGTGCCGCGAGCAGCACTTCGATCTCGGCACGGTTCAAAAACCTAGGCAAATAAACACCCTTTTGCGGTGCGACCAAATCCTCGGCTGGATTTTTTGTGACGTGGCCATCAAACATCAGGAACTTGTAAAACCCTCGCACCGCGCTGATAAGGCGTCTCCGTGAATTTTCCGACAGCTTTTCCGAGCCGAGATCGATCAGCCATTCGCGAAGATCCTGCCGAGTCAAG
>JANYIL010000090.1 GCA_025362075.1 Chloracidobacterium sp. | reverse complement strand
TCGTCTGTCGCAATACACGCGGATCAGTGCCAGATGCTTTATTTGGCCCGGCGAAATGAAGAGGCGTTGGCAGAATGCCGGAAAACACTAGATATCGACCCGCAATTTCTCCCGGCGCACGCACACCTTTACGAAATTTATTGCGCCTTGGGAATGGATGACGAAGCCGTAAATAAATTCTTCGAAAACAAGATATTAACCAACGGAGAGGTGTTGCCGGCGATGGCAAACAGCCTGAGACGCGCCTACGATGAGGGCGGGATCAAAGGATTTTTTAATGAGCAACTCGATTTCTTTACCCATTCCAGCCCGAGCCATTATCGGCTGGCACAGACCTACGCTAGATTGGGTAATGTGGATAGGACATTTGAGGAACTCTTGCAATCCTCGGAAAAGACGGAATTCGACTTTGTATTTGTTTGCTCCGATCCTGTTTTCGCTCATCTGCATTTGGACCCGCGAATGCTCGCGTTGCGAAAAAACCTGCTGGGATCCTTAGTGAATTAGCATGTTCGATGATAAATATCGGGTCGCCTAAAGGGAATCTATGGAGAAAGATCAGAGCCCGGCCACCGCTGCATTTCGCGAGGAAGAGGGACGGGTCGTTGCTCAAAGCGCGACGTTTAAGAAAGAACTTGGCCTCAGCGACCTTGTCCTGACGCAGATCCTGTTTATCGTCGGGCTGCCGTGGGTAGGCGTTGCGGCCAAGCAGGGGCCGTCGCATGTCGTTCTGTGGCTCGCGGCGATTCTGCTTTTCTACATTCCGTCGGCGGCCGTCGTCATTTATCTGAACCGGGCGATGCCGCTCGAGGGCGGTTTGTATCAATGGGCAAAGCTCGGTTTTAGCGATCTGGTCGGTTTTATGGTCGCGTGGAACTTGTGGCTTTTCGCCATCCTCAATACATCCGAGGTCGGGTTGCAGGTCACCCAGTATGTGAACTACATAGCCGGCCCCGGCAGCGAATGGTTGACCTCCAATCCATTTTTCATCGGCGGCGTAAACACAGTTATCATCGGCATTCTGATACTGATCACGGTCATTGGCCTCGGCGTCGGGAAATGGGTGCATAAGGCCGGCGGCATTTTGATGATAACTGTTTTTGCCGCGATCATTATCCTGCCGCTGCTCAATCTGGCCAAAGGAACGATCACCGAGTATCACCCGCTGGCGATCCAAATGCCAGTGCTATCGATCATGACGCTCAATCTGATGGGTAAGATGGGTTTTGGAGCGTTGGGCGGTTTTGAATACGTCGCGATACACGCCGGTGAAGCCCGCGATCCGGTGCGAACAATAGGCCGCTCCGTCGCTATCGCCGCACCGATAATTGCGTTGATGTTCATAATGGGAACAAGCTCCGTGCTGTCGCTAATACCGCAGGATCAGATCGATTTGATCGCTCCGATACCGCAGATATTGAGCGTTGGCTTTGGCCCGCTCGGGCTGGTCGCCGGCATAGCGTCGGTCACGATCTTTGCGTTGCTCTCGATCCGCCTTGCACAGGCAAGTGTGATGTTTGGCGGCAACACGCGGCTGCCAATGGTCGCCGGTTGGGACAATCTGCTGCCCGCGTGGTTTACAAAGCTCCATGCAAAACATCGGACGCCGGTAAATTCGATCCTGTTTGTCGGCGCGGCAACGCTGTTTATGGGCATCGTCGGACTGATCGGCGTCGGCAAACAAGAGGCGTTTCAACTGCTCTGGAACGCATCCGGCGTATTTTACGCGATTACATATCTGATAATGTTTGCGATACCGCTATTCGGTTTAAAGGCGTCAGGCAGAAAGGTTCCCGTCTGGCTAAAGGCCGCAGCATTCTGCGGTTTCGCAATGACGCTGCTCTATGTCGCTCTCTCGGTCGTACCGATCGTACAGGTCGAGAGCCAGTTGCTCTTTGCCGCCAAGATCGGCGGGCTGATCATCGTTACGAATCTGATCGGACTCGGGTTTTATCTCGCGGCCAAGCGACGAAACGCTGCGGCGAATTAGCCGATCTCGCTACCGCCGTTACCGAATCAGGTCCCGGATATCTTGTGATTTCTTTTTCTATAAATAATGGCCGCGATTGCTGCGATCAGGGATAGCAAAACCGTCAAAGCTCCGGCCCATTTTGCAATCTGTTGATCGGAAATTAATCGGTTTGCAATGCCGTCCTGATCAGTTGGCTCTGCGGCACTATTTGGATTTTCCAATCTATACTTTGCCAGACTCAACATTTCGCCCGTCCTTTCAAAAGCCGCTTTCTCAACCAAACTGCGCTTGACGCCGCCAAAGGCTCCCGCGAGCGCGTCGGATTTGGAAAGGTTGGTAAAAACCAGATATGTCTCGGTCGCACCCTTGGCGGGAAAACTGACCAAATAGGTAAGCGCCAGCGAACTCTCAACATACCGGGTCGCTAATATCTGTTTCGCCATAACTGCAAACTGCGGCAAACCGGCGCCGGTATTTGCATATGCCGAGGTCTGCGTGATCGTCACTATCGGCTTGATACCGGTGCTGATTTTTGACCACAACAGCCCCGTATCCACATCCAACAGTTGATATCTCGGATAATCACTCAGATATTTGTAAAATTCGGGAGCTAATTCCTTGATAAACAGGGCTCTTTCCAGCATTTCGCGGTTCTCGTCCGGAAGGTTGACCGGTGTTTTCCGGCTGTCTATCTGAATCAAGGCCTTATCGCCGCGAACCAGATAGTCACGCGTGTATTCAACGAGAATGATCGAAAACAGCTTGGTTGCCTGCTCCCGATAGTCGGGCGCGTCCCAGTCGACACCAGATCGCAGTCGGTTTATCATATTCGCGGATATTTTTATGTCGCAGTTTCCGGGGTCGCACTGCTTTAACTCTTCGATATCACGGTTTTCGAGTTTTAGCGGCGCGAGGTCTTCGATAACGGGCGGCGAGCTGAATTTGCCTTCGGCCAGAACCGCTTTATTGCTGCGCGTCGCTATTGCTTGGCGAAACGCAGTCAACGTAAGCTCTGAAACTTTCCCCAACCGCACTGCGCCGCACACGGCGACCTCGCGTTTATCGTTGGCCGGCAAAACCTTAATGACTAACTGGCCCGAACCGAGCGTCGACATGTCGGCCTCCTGAAATCCGGCCCTGTCACGCAATAATTTCAGAAATTGGTCTTCTGAAACCTGTGCGGACGCTATAATGGACGACATCAGGGTGAGAACGAGGAGGGAAGTGACCCGCAGATGCATTTGTGCTCCTTTACGACTCGAAATAAATTCGTCTAGTACGATTATAAGCAGGTTAGGGCGCGGCTTTAAAGACCTTTTTCGTCCAGCGGCGAAAAGGCTCGAAATAATACTAAATTAAGGCAAAATATGGTGGAGGCGGCGGGAATCGAACCCGCATCCAAAGGTTGCGACCAGTGAAATCTACACGTTTAGTCAATTCACTTAAAATTCGCCGTCAAAGAGCAGATGAAATGACATACCAAATTTAAAGGAAAAGGCGAAACGTATGGCTGGTAGGCCACCGGGATGACGATCTCCAGCTTAGGTTACTCAACGTTGTTGAGGATCAGCACGTCCTGCACCACATGTCTGCGAGAACATAATAAAGATCCGTCGGTTCCTAGATCAAATCCTCCGATCAGATCAGACGTAAAGCGCGTGACCTGTTCGGCGGGTTGGCCGTCTACCGGCTGCCGCCAAATGTTGGAGAGGAAAGGGGTAGTTTGGATGTAATACAAGAACCTTCCGTCGGCGCTCCACCGCGGCGGGTGATTACCGGTTCTCTTTACATCGAAGATCTTCGATGGGGGTCCGCCGTCGATCGACATGAGTGCCAGCCGCATGGGTCCGCCTTTCTCGGGCGTGAGCCAGAAAGCCACCGTTTTACCGTCCGGCGACACATCTCCGCCGCCAGATGGCCTGTCTACCAACTGCACAGGCTGTCCGCCGGAGAACGGCACCTTCCATAACGTCTTCTGGTCGACACCGATATTTGGAGCACCCTTAGAGTACACGATCCACTTGTGATCTGGTGAGATAACCGGCTGCACCTCTCCGTCTCCGTGGGTCACCTAAACAGGATCGGTACCGTCGCTCCTCATCCGCCAGATGTTGAAAGAGCGGCTCGCACGACGATCGGATGGGAATACGATAAAGCGGCCGTTTTGTGAAACACCCGAGCGGTGGACGGGGCCAGGTGTACTTATCTGCGATCCCCCAACGGACCACGCCTTCCCGGCCACGCGGATCGTGATCTGAGTCACGACGGGTCGTTCGACATTAGGTTTGACTTGGACATCATTCCCCATTTTTCATGAGCACGATATCGCTCTTGATCTCGAAATGGTTGTAAATCAAGTTCTTTCCATCGGGAGACCAGGACGATACAAGAGTGGTTGTGGACGCGGGGTCGCCAGGTCTGAAATTGGTTATCTGGGTAGGCTGACCTCCATCGATCGGCTGCATCCACCAGTTAAAGGTTCCATAAAGGCCCCAGTTTGCGTCGGCATCGGTCACGCCATACCTGATGGCTCGGTCATCGGGTGTCCAGCTGCCATCCCACCACGTGCCTTGTGGCAGCTGAACCGTCTTGATGATCTGACCATTTTCAAATGAGATAAGAACGACCCTATTCCCAACAGCGCTGCAAGCAAGGGTCTTTCCGTCATGGGAGAACCCCGGCATGCCGCACTCCTCGTCAGAAATTTTTTGTGCCAGACCTCCATCAATCGGAACTTTCCAGATCGTCGGCTTGTCGCTTTCCAAAGCTGCGTAAAGGATCCATTGAGAGTCAGGAGACACGACAGGATTTCGGTCGGCGACACCGAATGTTAGCTGCTGCTGATTTGAGCCGTCGATGTCCATTCTCCAAACGTGATCTTTGCCCGAGCGGTTTGACTGGAACACTACATAACGGCCATCGCTTGCTGCGGCTGGCTGTTGATCACGACCGGGATCAGTCGTAAGCTGGCGCTGATCGCTTCCGTCAAGGTTGGCTATCCAGATATCACTATTTCCGCTCGTTTCGCGGGAGAAAACAACTCTGTCGCCAGGAGCCGATGCAAGACCATATCGTGAGTCATGCCTCGCAGCCATTATCGGTCGGGCGCGCGTGTTATCCCCATTCGGCGCGATCCAAATGTTTATGTAATCCGCAACCGAGTCGGCTATGACCACATTGCCTACCGAGGCTCCGATGGTCATGTATTTGTTTGCGTCGCCGGATATCTGGTGCACGTCCAGTCCCGGATACGTAAGCTCGAATATGGCGTTCGACATCGACGTTTTACTTGCGACAAATACAATACCCTTTCCATCCGGCAGCCACACGGGACTGTCAACACTGTGGTCCCACCTATCGCTTGTCAGTGGCCGCTCGGTATTCGATGTAAGGTCAAACTCGAAGATTCGCCGAAATCCATCTGCCGCGTCACTGGCAACATACACCAACCTCGTCCCATCCGGTGACCACGACGGGCCCGAAGAGTAAAACTCGTGGAAATAATTTGGAGCCCTGCGTTCGGCGATCGTGACCTGATTACCACCGTCTATGTCGCTAATGATCAAACTTCCCACGTGTCGACTCAGGTCCGCCCGTATAAACGCCATTCGAGGGCCATCCGGGGAAAACGTAACCTTTGAGGTCACGTAGTCGAGGACCCTCTCCGTCGCGCCACTCTCGAGCGGCCGACGGTACAGTTCACGCCAGTAATTTTTCGGGAATCCACGGCCGGGATAATCAGAGGGCGGGTCGACGGCAATGGCCTCGTAGTAGACATACTTACTATCCGGAGTGAATACCGGGTCGAAAACAAATTGTTTATCAGGCGATGTGATCTGAGTCTCTTTGCCCGTCGTTAGGTCCCGGAGGCGCAGGTGGACCATTCCCGCCTCCTCGGCGCGATATGCTATGTATTTTCCATCCGGCGATATCGCGGGGTCCATCGCATGGCCGGTTGTTGTGAGAAAGCTGGACGCCCATCTTGCTGAATTGTCCCGTGAACTCGAGGACAGCCGCTTCAGACCAAAAATGCCCGCGGCCATGATCGCCAGGATGCAGAGCAGGCCAACGGCCAACATTTTGTGATAACGTACCGGAGCCATGAACTGACGATATGCAGGGGCTCTATCAAGAATGGGTTCTTTATTGATGTCGCGAAGATCTGAAATAAGATACTCGATCGTTTGGTAGCGATCCTCTTTGCTTTTCCGGAGTGACTTTTGCGCGACGATGCCGACATCTTCGGGACAGCCATCGATGGGTGGACATTCGTCCTCTATTATCGATCTGAGAATGTCCTTGGTTGAAGCACCGGCAAACGGCCTTCGTCCGGCGACCATCTCGTAGAATACGACGCC
>JANYIL010000143.1 GCA_025362075.1 Chloracidobacterium sp. | reverse complement strand
TATCCCGGCGTCCGAGAGCGCGTTTTCCGCCGCAAACGTCGCGAGGTCTGCCGTGCTTTCATCGTCGGCGGCGATATGCCGCTCCTTGATACCGACGATATTTGTGACAAATTCGTCGATGTCCTCACCGAGATTTCGGCTGAGGTCGGCGTTTGTCAGGATCTTTTCCGGAACATAGATGCCTGTTCCGATTATTCGGGCGTCTCTCATAAAGCGGTGGTCAGTCGTCAGTTGTCAGTTGTCAGTTGAAAATTCGGCACGATTCCCGCTCGTAACCATGGATCACTAACGACGAACAAATTCTGAAACAATTCTATTAAACTCTTTGTCTTTCTCGACAAAGAACATGTGGCTCCCGCCAGCGACAATTTCGAGCGTTGAGTTTGGAATAGCCGCTGCGAGATTCACCGAATTTTGCATCGGGACTACCGTATCTCGGTCCCCCGTCAAAATCAGCGTGTCGCAGCTAATTCCGGCGACGCGATCTGACACGTCGAAGGCGGTCGCCGAAGCCAATTGGCTCAAATACACGCCTTCAGGAACATTGTTTTGCTCACGAAGGCGGCAAAAATCATCAACCGTACCCGCCGCGCTAGTAACAAAATCTGAAGAGAACGCCATCGTCAAATATTGCCTGATACGGTCTCTGGAATTTAATGCTTTCGTCGAGGCAAATGCTGCCAGTATCTCGATTGACGGCAGAACGTGATTCTTTCCACCAAAACTTGTGCACGCGAGTACCAATTTACTCACTCTGTCGGAATATCTCAGCGCAAAATCCTGTGCGACGAAACCGCCGAAAGATATCCCGACGATGCTGACACGATCCAGGCTGAGTTCATCCATCAAAGCCGCGATATCATCGGCGATGATCGCGATCGAGATCGGCGTTTCTTCACTAATTTGCGAGCGTGATATTCCTCGAGGGTCGAATGTGATTACCTGAAACTGTTCCAAAAGTTGGGTTACCTGATATTTCCAACTCCAGATTCCCGAAGCAAATCCCGGGATCAGCATCAGCGGCAGGCCGCTCCCATGAACCTCGTAGTAGATGTCAAGACCATTTATTTCGACATTTGGCATCGGGCGGCCATCCGGCTAGTTGGTAACGTGATGGTTGACCATTCGGATCATACAAACTCCTTTGAAATGGCGAGGGAAAGATGCCGGATCGCGACCTCTTTCCCTCGCAGCTCGGTCAGAACGACAGTTTGAATGCGAGTTGAATCACACGAGGCCCCGAACTTGCCCGCTCGATGCGGCCAAAATTGGCACCGATCAGGTTGGTGTTCGGATTCGCGTAATTCACCCAATTAAAGACATTAAACATCTCCGCCCTTAGTTCACCGCGAAAGCGTTCGGCAAACGGGATGAATTTGATAAACGACAGATCGACATTCTTCTGTCCCGGCCCGGTATAGGCATTGCGTACGGTATTGCCGAAGGGCCTCGTCGTATCAAAGTTTGGATTTGTCACCGTGCCCACCGCCGCCGAACACGCGGCGTTGAGGCATGACGTTACGAATGCCGACGTGTTGAAAAATGCGAGCGTACGCGAGCCCGTGCTGCCCGGCGTGTAGATGCTGCCGGTGAAGGTCGGGCTGTAGTTTGCACGGCTGATGATAGAAGTGTCGTTCGAATTCACGATAGTAAACGGCAAGCCTGTTTGAAATACCGCGATGCCGGCGATCTGCCAATTATTAAGGAGGCCTTTAGCGAAAGCCGATCCACCGGACTTCGGAAGATCGTAGACGCCGCTCAGCACGAAGCGGTTTTCCCGGTTAAAGTCCGAGCGGCCGCGGTTCAATCGCCAGTTCACCTGGTCGCCGGGGATGTTGGTTAATTCGTTCAGCGCCGCGCCCGAATAATAATCGAACGACTTTCCGTATGTGTATCCCGCCAGAAACTGTAGGCCGCCGCTAAAGCGTTTGCTGAGAGATAGTTGCAGCGAATCATAATCCGAAAGCGACGTCGTCTGTACTTGCTGGACGCCGCCCGTGGCGTTTTTATTACCGGAGATCGTCGCCGTCGGAAAGCGGGTCGTGAAGGCGTTTGTTGCCGGGTTGTATGTTGGCTGATTTAGCGTCACGACCTGCAGCAGATGAGCACCGTGGTTGCCGACATAGCTGATATCGACAACGTAATTGCCCTTTGTTTCCCATTGGATGCCGAGATTATATTGCTGCACATACGGAGTGTCGAGCCTTGGATCTACATACACGCCCGCGATCGGAACGCCGACAAACGGCGCGATGCCGGAGATCGGCGACGGTATGGTCGCCACGGTCGGAAAACTCGACGGGAGCGGCATGTTTACAAACGGGCTGGCAAACGTGGTAGTCAGACCCGGAAGACCAACCCCGAGGGCAAAATACGGATAGTTAAACAACTGGGTATTCGCAAACCGCGTTGAGATCCGGTCATAGTAAATACCGTAACCGCCGCGCATTACCAGCTTGTGATCGTCGCTGAGAGCCAGGGCAAAGCCGATACGCGGAACAAAGTTATTTTTGTCGGTCGGAACTAAGGTTTTTGCGACCATTGGAACACCCGCCAGCGGTCCGCCTGCCGCCTGAACAAAGCCATTTGGCGGCAACGCTGGGGCCGCCGTAGTGCCAATTACAGCCGAATCCGGCAGGAAATTGACGAGCCGCCCCTTCGCCTCGACCGGCAGGCCATAGTAGTCGTATCTGACACCTAAATTTAATGTCAGACGGCTACTGATCTTCCAGTCATCCTGGGCAAATCCATTGAGGTCCTTGACCGCAAACGAGCGGTCAAAAACGCCGGAACCGAGAAGAGAGGTTCCCGACCCGAGCAGAAAATTGTTAAAGCTCGAGAACAGCAATTGCCCGCGTGAAAATGCATTGAAGTAGAATTTCACGGTCGAATTCCGATATTCGCCTCCAAAACGCAACCGGTGATTACCTCTCGTCACGGACATCGTGTCGCCGTAACTTAACCCATTGATCCGCGATGACTGATCCGCCAATGTTGCCGAGCCGAAAAAGAAGGCCGAATCCGTGCCTAACACGCGAATGGTCGGGGCACCCGGGTAAATGCCGCTCAACGAGCTTGAGATGCCGAGGGATGCCGCCGAAAACGGCTCCTCCGGAACGCTTGTTACAAACAGGCGGCTGTAACCGAAACGGGCCTGATTTACCACATTTGGTGAAAAGACGTGGGTATCGGTGATCGAATATAGTTTTTGCTGAATCTTCAGATCGCCGCCAAAGCCCACGAGCTGGCGTTCGCCGTTACCGAGACCCGCAAAGTTGTAATTTGCCTGGTGCGTCGGGTTGTCCGCAAAGAAAAACTTGGCCGAGAGGTTATTTTTCTTGCTGATAACAAAATCACCGTTGGCGTTGAACTGGTTCTCCCGAAACTTTGAAATACCTGATTGCGGCACGGTTACCGCGGCCGACGGCGTCGTCGTTGTGGCTAGGCCGGAGGAAGGAATAGCGAACGAACCGTTGGCGAGCTTGGCATTCAAAATATTCACCGCAATCGGATTTATACTCGTAACGGGAAGGCCGAAGGTTGCCGAAAGACCGGCCGCCGTGCGGTTATCATTTCTCAAACCCGCCGGTACCGCCGGCGATGTCAAACTGTTGGTAAGCGATATTCCGTTGGTCTCGCGGGTTCCCTGGTAGGAGCCAAAAAAGAAGACGCGGTCGTGGACGACCGGGCCGCCGAGCGTGGCTCCGAATTGGTTGCGGGTTGCAATTGGCTTTTCCAATCCTCGAGCCTTAATGAAAGGCTCGTTCGCGTTGAGGGCTCTATTTCTCAGGAAATAATAAGCGTTGCCGCGAAGATCGTTAGAGCCTCCTCGAGTGACGGCCTCGATGCTGCCGCCAGCGTTGCGACCGTTTGACGCATCGTAGAGCGATGTCTGGACGATGAATTCCTGGATGCTGTCGGTAGCGGGAACTGCGATGTTAGGGGTGGAGTTGGTACCGACCGAGTTGGCGTCGACACCGTTGATCCTTACGCTGTTACTGGTGGTCCGCTGGCCGTTGACCGTTATGATTGCATCACCGCGGCCGAGGTCGGTGCTGTTTGTTACGGATGATTGAGCACCCGGCGAGAGAGTCAGCAATTGCTGAAAGTTTCGCGTCGGCAGTGGAATCTGCCGGAGAGTCTCGCCCGTGATCGTTCGCCCGTTTTGCGAAGATTCAGCTTGTATTGCCGGTGCCTCGACATCCACGGTGACGCTGCCGCCGGAAACCGAGAGTTGGGCGTCGACTGCCGTCGTCTGTGTTATATTGACGACCGCCTCGATCTTGGAAGCCTTAAAATTTGACGACGCTATCTCGACGGAGTAGCGCCCGGCGGGTAGAAGTTGGACGGAATATGACCCTTCGCCATTGGTCGTAGTCTCGCGGGTGAAATTAGTACTAAGATTTACGACCTTAACACTCGCGCCTGAAATAACGGCCCCATTTGGGTCGGTGACGGTGCCGCTGATCGTACCCGTCGCCCCCTGTCCCCAAGCCATAGCCGAAAAAAGCATCAATAAGACGCCGCTCACCAAAATTTTACCTGTCAACATAATTAGCCTCCATAAAGAAAATGAACGTCCGTTTTTTATTCTTACAAACTAAAATGGCAAATTTACCTCAGCGATTTATCCGCTCAAGGATTTATTTGCCGATCTCTTAAACCGTGATAGATTCTGCTCGCTCAATGTGCCGTAAGCGAAGACCTTTGTTAAACAATTCAAGGCCTGCTCGTCATCCAGGCCGAGGTGGCGGTTGCCGCCAAACAGCTTTTCGACCAGAAAATAATTGAAAAATTGCATATATGCCGCCGTAAAGACTGGTGCGGCGTCGACGCCCATTCTCAGGTCGCCTCGGGCCTCGGCAGCGGCGAACTTATCGCCGAAGATCTTACGAAACCGGTCTGTGATGCCGTCAAACATCTTGCGGAAATGCCGGTTTTGAAACTCCAGAACGTCGATATACATCAGCAGCCAAAAATCCGAGTGTTCGTTGACCAATTTACCGACATTAGCTCCTAATTTGCGTAGGTTTGCAGGCTCCATTGGCTCGTCGATCTCAGCAAATATAGATTTCAGTTGCTCGTCGATCACGGTTAAGTAACGGTCGATTATCGATTCAAAGATCGAGTCCTTCGTTTCGTAATAGTTATACAGATTACCCAGAGAAACGTCGGCCCCTTTTGCAATGTCACGCATCGACGTGGCATGAAACCCCTGTTTTATGAAAAGCTCACGCGCGGCGTCTTCGATGGTGTCTTTTTTACTACGGATCGCGGCTGCACTGAGTTTTGGCATAAATAAAAACGAACGCTCGTATTTTTTATATCAAAAAAGTTTGGTTGTCAATAGGGGATGAAAAAAATTATTCCGAAATATCCTCATCCTTATCGGAAAACTCGCTGAGAACTGCGTTAATCGAGCCGCCGACCATTAGGGCGGTAGCGGTCAGATAAAGCCATAACATCATTATTATCACCGCGCCGAGCGAACCGTAGGTCTTGTTGTAGGAATTGAAGTAGCCGAGATAGGTGCGAAAACCAGTGGTCAACACGATCCACAGAATTATCGCGACGATCGATCCGTACGTTATCCAGACCCAACGGCGTTTTTTAAAATCAGGGAGCAAATTATAAATTATTTCACACGCAAAAAGCATCACCAGGAGGATGGATATCCACTGGATCCCAACTAACACGAACGGTGAAGTAACCTCTAGACCTAGTCCGCCTAGAGTGAACTGCACCAACTGCCATCCGTAAAAAACGCTGATCAGCACAACGAGCACCAAGGCTGCTACGACAAATGTAAAAATCAGCGATTCGATTCGCGTTCGCCACCATTGACGCGTTTCTTTTAGTTCGTAGACCGCATTTAAAGCGTTTCTAATAGCGTCGACGCCGGCGGAGGCAGACCACAGAGCAACGGCTAAACCGATCGTTGCCTTGCTGCCCGTGCTGCTTACTATGATCTCATCGATCGTCTTTTGTACGAGGTCAAAGACGGAGTATGGCATGATCTGGCCCAGATAGGACAATAACTCGGTTTTTAGCCCCTCAGAGGACTCAAGGACAATACCGAAGAGGCTAACGAGAAAGTATAGAAGCGGGAAGAGCGCAAACGAGAAATAAAACGCGACCTGGGCCGCCCGGGCAAATATGTCAGCATCGGTCGATCGCTCATAAAGCCGGATCAAAAAGCGTTTCCAATTGAATGTCTTAAGTAATGCCATGTTCAGCCTAGTCCGAGCCGACAAATACACGTGGAACGCGCGGCGAAATGCCGCCTGTTATCTCGTATCCGATCGTGTCCGCCAACCTCGCTACCTCGACGACCGAAACAGCGGGTTCGCCGCCGATAAGAAAAACCTCGTCGTCAACCGCGACACCCGGTACATCAGTTACATCCATCAGCGTCCAGTCCATCGAGATCCGTCCGACGACCGGTGCGAAATGCCCGTTGATCGAGACGCGGCCCCTATTTGAAAGGCTGCGCGGGTATCCGTCAGCATATCCGATAGGCACAAGAGCGATCACGGAATCTCTCGTTGTCACGAACGTGCGTCCGTAACCGAGGCTTTCGCCTTGCGGAACCTGCTTGAGATGAGCGATCCGGGAACGCAGGGACATGACGGGCTTAAGGACCGGTCTTTCCATACCGTCGGGCAGGATATCATCAAGAAGGCCGTACAAAGCTCCGCCGAGACGTACCATATTGCCGCGAGAATCGGGACGATTGATCGCAGCCGGCGAATTCGCGAGATCGATCCATTGCGGTGAATGTCCGGCCTCGCGAAACACGTCGCGGGCCCTGTTGAAACGCTCCATCTGTAATGACGTGAACTCGCTCTCACCCGGATTTTCGGCCGATGCAAAATGTGTCATGAGGCCGGTAACCTTTAGATGGGTATATGTTCCAAGCACCGCTGCAAACTGGTCGGCCTGATCGTGCCTGACGCCAACGCGGCCCATGCCTGTATCGATTTTGACGTGAATGTCGATCGTCACGCCGTTCTCCGATCCATACCGGTTTAGGCTTGACGCTGCCCGTTCGTCATAGATCGCGGCGATCAGTTGGTTCTTCACGACCATCTCTTCCTGCCCCGGCCAAAACGAACCGAGGCAGAGGATCGGAGACATGATGCCGGCCGAGCGAAGTTCGGCACCCTCCTCGGGCATGGCGACGCCGAACCAATCGACACCCTCTTTTTCAAGCCTGATGGAGCAGGGAACTGCTCCATGTCCGTAGCCATTCGCCTTCACAACGGCCATGTATTTCACATCGGGTCCGATGAAGTTTTTGGCGGATCGAAAATTGAATGCCAGGGCGTCGAGATCAACGATCGCTTTAGTTGGACGGTCTTGTATTTGCGAGGGCATTATGTTGATGTGTTAGATAAGAAAAGAGCGGTAAACTGCTGATAGACAATCTTATAGGTAAATACTTAAAGTAAAACATTAAATCAACTACAAGGGTATATTTCCATGCTTTTTCGGCGGATTAGAGTCGCGTTTATTTTGCAATAAAGACAGCGCGCGAATGAGCTTTGGGCGAGTAAATTTTGGCTCAATAACCTCATCAATGTAGCCGCGCTCGGCGGCGATATACGGGTTCGCAAACTTCTCCTCAAACTCGGTGACCTTTGCCTTGCGATACGCTTCGTCATTCTCCGCGATCTCACGTTTTAGCAAAACGCCGACCGCGCCTTCGGCTCCCATAACGGCAATTTCGGCGGTCGGATATGCGAAATTAATGTCAGTCCGGATGTGTTTTGAGGCCATGACACAGTAGGCTCCGCCGTAAGCCTTGCGGGTGATGATCGTTATTTTCGGCACGGTTGCCTCAGCAAAAGCAAAGAGAAGCTTTGCTCCGTGACGGATTATGCCCAGATGCTCCTGATTAACACCCGGCAAAAAGCCCGGAACGTCCTCAAACGTGATCAACGGTATATTAAAACAGTCGCAAAAACGCACAAAACGCGCCGCCTTTACCGACGCGTCAATATCCAGAACTCCCGCGAGGTAAGCGGGCTGATTGGCGACTATGCCGACCGAATATCCGCCGAGACGGGCAAAGCCAACGACGATATTCGGGGCGTAATGTTCCTGAACCTCAAAGAAATAGGTCTCATCAACGACATTGTGGATGATGTCGCGAATGTCGTACGGCTGGGTCGACGACTCTGGAACTATCGTGTTGAGCTTTTCGTCCGCGCGGTCACTGGGGTCGTCTGTTGCGACAAATGGCGGGTTCTCCATGTTGTTTGACGGGACAAACGACAGCAGTTCCCTCGTCAAACGCAACGCATGCTCATCGGAATCGGCAGCAAAATGGGCTACTCCGGACTTTGCGTTGTGTGTCATTGCGCCGCCGAGTTCGTCTTTTGTAACGTCCTCGTGCGTAACGGTTTTTATGACATCTGGCCCCGTGATGAACATGTACGACGTGTCCTTGACCATCACATTAAAATCCGTGATCGCCGGCGAATAGACCGCTCCACCGGCGCAAGGGCCCAGAATACAGCTTATTTGCGGTATGACGCCGCTGGAGAGGACGTTGCGCAGAAAGATGTCGGCATAACCGGCGAGCGAAACAACCCCTTCCTGAATGCGGGCCCCACCCGAGTCGTTGAGGCCGATCATCGGAGCACCGGTTTTCATGGCGAGGTCCATTACCTTACAGATCTTCTGAGCGTGGGTCTCGGATAGCGAACCGCCAAAAACCGTAAAATCCTGAGCAAAAATAAACACTTCTCGACCATCGACCAAGCCGTGACCCGTAATGACGCCATCACCCGGATATTTCTGCTCGTCGAGGCCGAAATCGGTCGAGCGGTGGACGACAAACTTGTCAAATTCCTCAAAACTGCCGTCATCGAGGAAAAATTCGACTCGTTCGCGGGCGGTCATTTTTCCAGACGCACGCTGTTTTTCCAGACGCTTGAGTCCGCCGCCTTCCTCGGCGATCTTTGATCTTTCCTTCAGAATTTCGATTTTGCTTTTTGCTTTCGATTCCGGCTGCATATCGCATAAGTTTAGCGATTTTGCCCATGTTTGCAAAATGTTAGTATCCAGTCGCATCAGCGTCATGGGCGGAAACATTTTCCGATATCGGGCAAGAAATGCTTAAATTGACGCAGAAATGGTTGATATGGAAAAAATAACCAGCCGCGACAACCAGCATCTCGTGAACGCACGAAAAGTTCGTGACGGCAGATCGCCTGAGCTGATCTTTGTGGAAGGGCGGCGGCTCGTCACCGAGGCACTCAGGTCGGATATCTCAATAGATGAGTGCTTTTGCGTCGATGATTTTGGCGATAGGGAGTTGATCTCCGCGATTTCTGAAAAAACTACGCGGATTTTTGTCATCCCGGAACGTATCTTCGGCTCGATAGCAGACACCAGTAGCCCGCAGGGCATAATTCTACTTGCTAAACGGCCTGACAGCGGCGTGGGCCGTATCGAAAGGCTGCTAGCTGATCGATCGACCGGGTTCCCACTCGTATTGTTTCTAAACGAGATCAACAACCCCGCAAATTTAGGAGCGATACTGCGAACTGCCGAGGCGGCTGGGGTTGCGGGCGTTGTTATCTCCGAAAATTCCGCCGATGCCTATTCACCAAAATCATTGCGCGCCGCAATGGGATCGGGTTTTAGGTTGCCGATATGGGAAAACGTGCAGTTTTCGGAAGTCCTAAAGTGGGCAAATAAATGGGACCTTACGTCGGCAGCGGCGGATATAGGGGCGGAGAGGATCTATTCAGACGTAGACTGGCTTAAGCCCAGACTATTGATATTCGGTTCCGAGGCACACGGACTTAGCGAAAGTGATCTTGAACGCGTCGAGGAACTGCTACATATTCCGATGGAAAACAATGTGGAGAGTCTCAATCTGGCCGTTTCCGCCGGAATCATCCTTTTTGAGGCGAAACGGCAAAGATCCGGCACAGGCACCTAACGATTTGCATTTGCACTGGTATTTGCATTAGCAGCGGGAGGAGTAAGCTCTTTTTTTACAATGGTTTGTATGGTCGTATCGTTTGTGACCGCAATCGATACGGCCAGATCGTTTCTCAGGATCTGAGCATTGATCGGGTCGGCCTCGTTAAGACGGTTTCGCGATTCGACAAAGGCGTTATGTGCCTTAGGGAAGTCGCCGGTCAAAAGGAATGCTCGCCCCACAAGATAGTAATCCTCGGCATCCTGCGGCGAAGGGTTTTTCTGTAGATAAGCAGCCGGATTCTTGTCCACATCACGCCGATTCTCTTCAAATGCGCTAAGCGGTATGTTTGACGCCTTCATCTCGGAAAGCTGTGGCTTGGGCGGTTCTGCTGCCTTCGGTGTCAATGCAAAATAATAAACGCCCATGCCAACCGCCGCTCCGACAAGGATCAGCGCGATCGCTGAGGCGATCTTACCGGCCAGACCGGGCCGTCGCTCACTCGCATCGGACCCGCCAGTGTCTCCGAACATTGTAAACGATTCAGATTCGCTCTGCGGCGAAACTGTGGAAACCTGGGCCTCCGGTTCCGGTTCAATAAAAGGTTTTGATTCTTCTATTTGCGACTCGTCGTTCGGCTCGGGAGCCAAGTGGACGGGAACGGCCGGCTCGGTCGAGGCTTCGTAATTTTCCGTAATTGCCTCTTCGGTTTGTTCACCGTGCAGATCGATCTTTTGCGATTCCAACCCAAGCAGATCGATCTCGTCGAACGAATCGTCCTGAGTTTTCATAAATGCCGAGCGTGTAGTGGCGATTGTCGGCTCGTCCTCATCGAGCATTTCGAAAACCGGTTCGGAGTGCGGCAACGTGGCGGCGGCACCTGAAACTTTAACAACGACAGCGGTTAGATTGTCCTCGGCTCCGCGCTCGTAACACAGCCCTTTGAGATATTCGCAAATATCGACCGGATCGCCGCCAAATGTCAGGACGCCCTTGATCTCCTGATCCGCGACGTGTCGGGTAATGCCGTCCGAGCAAAGCAAAAATGACGTGCCGGGCTGAATCATGATCGTTTTGATATCGGCCTGAACTGTCGGCTCAGCCCCCAAGGCCCGGCTGATTATGTTGCGGCTCGGATGATTTTCAGCCTGTTCCTCAGTCATGCGTCCGGCCCGGACCTCTTCGGCGACCATCGAGTGGTCATCGGTCTCGCGAGCCAGACTGCCGTCGCGGTCGACGCTGTACAGCCGGGAATCGCCGACATGGCCGATTGTTGCAATGTTTCCGTCGAGATAGAGGGCGACAATGGTGGTCGCCATATTGGCGAGCTGAGGCAATTCCTGCGCCATTTGGTAAATGGCAGCGTTACCACGTTCAATCGCGGTTCTCATGACCGTTTCTGCGTCGGATCCGGCGGTAAAATTGGCAAAGGCCTCGCCGAGGATCTCGACCGCCATCTGCGAAGCAACCTCGCCCGCTTGTGCTCCGCCGACACCGTCGGCCACGGCGAATATGCGGCTCTGGCCCATCTCGAGGAACGAGTCTTCGTTTTGCGGTCTCTTTTCACTCAAACCCCGGTCGCTGACGGCGGCGGACGAAATGCGGATGCCATTATCCATATGTTTACAAAAGTTTACGTTATCAGAGTTGCGGCTTTACTTCAAGAGCATCCTGTCGCCGATCGACGGAGTTTCGATGCGAAAAGGCCATCAGCATGCCCAACATTACGAAACTCGTGATCAGGCTAAAACCCCCGTGACTGACGAAGGGCAAAGTAATTCCGGTCATCGGCAGCGCCCGCGTGATACCGCCGATATTTACCAACGCCTGAAATCCAATGAACGCCGACAGGCCGATACAGCAAAGTTTGCTAAACATATCTCGCGAGTCGCGAGCTGTTCGAACCCCCGCGCTGACAAAGACGATTAGGGCAAAGGTTATCAATAAACCGCCAAAAAGTCCAAGTTCTTCGGCCAGAGCTGAGAAGATATAATCGGAGTCCGCGACCGGTATCAATTCGGGATAACCAAGCCCCAATCCGCGACCGGTCATACCTCCGGATGCGAGCCCGAACGTTGCCTGAGCCGGTTGAAAAGCCAGAACGTCGAACCACGCATCGATATTTATCGTTTTCTGAAGTTCAGGGTCCTCCGCCAGCATTTGCGGCAGATTTGGATCTTTTTCGACGAGTTTTTTGTAATAATTGTCGTAATCGTCCTTCCACCAGGCTGTTTCAGGCGAGGGAGGGTTAAAACCGTCCAGCCAAAGGTGAAAACGCTGTTGAATGCGGTTCGGAAGTATTTTCTTAACCGGGGCGGCTACGGTTGGCAGCAGTGGGATCTTAGCCTGAGTGTTATCAGGCAATGCTCCGACAATTAGGATCGACGCCACAAGCAGCACGCTCCCAACGAGGACAAACCGCTGCGAAAACCGGCGGACGGCGATAAGGTAAAGCGTTGCATAAACTGCGCTAAAAACCATCATCTGACCAAAATCTTTAAGAACAAAAAATGGTACAAATGGCATGACGGCCATCACAATGAGAGGCAAAACGTCTTTTGCCCGGGGAACCCCCCAATACGTTTTCGCTAAATTCTTGTACAAGACCGACAGGATTGCCGCAAAGCCCACTAGACACGGTATCTTGGCGGGTTCCCACGGCGTCATATTGGCAAACTTTCCGGCGTGTGATAACGCCGCCGCACCCAGGAATGGGATTAGCGTCAACAGCACGACCAGGAAGCCATTTTTTTGAAGCCAATCGAGGACCTTCTCCTTCCTGAGCATTATAAAAGCTATCAGCATACCCAGGATGCCGATCGAGGGATTCACGGTATTTCCTGAAAATAAGACCTCAGTCAAGGTATCTGTCGACTTACGCGGCGTTTGAGTCGAAAGGTCGATCGGCCCGGGCGGCGTGGGCGGCAAGCCCATGATCTGTTTTTTTTCGGCCGAATAGTTCTCCTGAATGTAGTTCATTTGGAGAACCTTGATCTTTTCCTGCCGCGCTTCGGCCTTATCTTTCCGGGATGTGTATTCCGGGTCGCTGAACAAACGGTACTGAGCGGTCAGCCCGATCGAGAACAAAAGGACGGCTGCCGTGTAGAGCGTCCAGTTGCCGTCAAACTTAATAAATCGCTTTAAGAAGACTGGCAGAAACGCAAGAAACAAAAGGAGTAAGATATTCCTCGTTGCGGTCAATGATGATGTGTCATAGCCGCGGATCAGCGCCCCGTAATGGATTGAATAGTGAGAAATGGCCGTGACGAACACGATCAAGATGAGAATAAAAAAATGTGATGAGGTTCGGTTTTTCACTCGGAGGATATGCCTATTTTTTCTTTCTCGCCGGAGCCTTGGCGGGCGGGGCTTTTGGCTTATATTTATCGCCCAGCAGCCCGAGTTCTCTTGCTTTTAGGACGACGTTCGCGGCGACCGGAGCGGCAGTTTGGCCGCCGAAACGGTTTCCGATGTCTTCGATAACGACGGCGATCGCGACCTGCGGATTTTCGAGCGGGGCGATGCAGATAAACCAGCCGTCGATCCGCGTGTAACTGAGATAATCCTTGTATTCGACTAGTTGGCCGTTTTCGTCCTTCTTTTTCTTAAGAACAAACCTTCGTTCGCCGGTTTTCGGATCAAAGAGCGGTACGCCGTCCTTGGTCGCCGTACCCGTTTTGCCTCCGGCCACGATGCCGGTTCCCGCCAGCGCCTGTCTCACGGCACCGCCGGTTCCACCCGCTTCTTCGGTCACGGTGGACATAATGTCCCGCACCTGGGCAGCCTGTTGCGGCGTTAGCACCTGACTAAACATCTGGGGCGGTACGTCAGCCTCGATCTTTGGTTTCATCAGGCGGCCCTGCAGATTTGCCGGAGTTGCGGCGATAAGCGCCATTTGAAACGGGGTCATCTGCGACGCCAGGCCCTGGCCCATACCTTCAAGCCCAAAATCGTAAAGCGTAATGTCCTTGCCAACGACCATTGTTGCCCTTGCCGGGGCGAGAGCCGAGGCGATGCGGCGGTCGCTGGCGTTCCAGATGTCAGGGAAATAGCCCTGCGTTACTGCTTCGGACGCCTTATCGACAGCGGCGATGCCGAGGAGGCGGGCCGTTTCGCCCATTCGGTCGCGGCCGAGGACGTTACCCAGGTGAGCGAAGTATTGATTGCTGGACACCTTAAACGCTTCGCGAAGTGGCACATCGTTACGGCATAGCTCGCAGCCGCCGTTCGCGTCACGGATCGGCCGCGACCCGGTAAATGGAATATAGCCCTCCGGCAGATCGCCCAGCAGAGTACCTTCTTTACCGGCCCTGAATGCGGCCATCATCGTAAGGGTCTTGAAGGTTGAACCCGGAACGTAAAATTCGCGAGTAGCACGGTCGAGCAGCGGTTTTTGGTCTTTGTTTGCCTCTAATTTTAGATAAGAGCTGAGATTCTGAGCCTCGGCCAGATTGAACGACGGGTTGGAATACATCGCCAGAACATCGCCGGTTTGCGGATTGAGGACGACTATCGCCCCTTTTTTCCCCTCCAGCTGCTGGGCAACGTAAGCTTGCAGATTTTTGTCAATGGTCGTCCGGACGTCTTTCTGCTCGGGCTCGGGTTTCTTGTATTTGGTGAGTATTTCCCAAGCCTCAGGCATCGGCTCGACCTCTTTCTTGTATAGAGTGCGTTCGAGACCAGGTGTGCCGCGCTCGGTCCCGAGAAGGTGCGCCATTTCTTTTTCCAGCGGAAATGTGCGCTCGACCGAGCCGTCTTTTTCTACTTTATACAGTGCCAGGGCAGCGTCGAGCTTGCCGGTCCGGTCGAGCATCCAGCCGCGAAGATTGGCTGAGTTAATGCGACGGTTCCTTAGATCCTTGTAACTTAAGGCCTGAAATTGCTCGTTCGACTCGTCGGCAAATTTTGTCCAGTAGACCTGAAATCCGAAAACAAATAACGCTAGAATGACGAATAAAACCTGCCACACGTAAAGTCCGCGGTTGGCGATCGTTTGCGTGAGCTTACGCCTGACCTCTTTCGGTAGATTTTGCTCGAAGACGAACTTGGGCCGACGAAAATTATCGAGGAAGGTCATTACCAGAAAGCTTATTAGTATACCGACACCGATCAGATAGACGATCGACAGACCCGCCGGCGTACGTTCGAGTATCTGGCCGCCAAAGATTTTCTCCGGCTTGAATTGGCTCCAATCGATAAGCAAAAGAAGATGGGTCATAGGTTCAGGTCGGCTTCTGGTTCAACGGGTCTTCAGGCGAACTATTTTCTCGATTGACCCTCGTGGCCCGGTCGTGCGGCAGTGCCGTTTCCATGCCTGTATCCTCTTTCATCTTCAGGGTTTCGTCAGGAATCGGGATCGCGGGTAACGACTCGGCTTCGTTCTCTGAGCTTTTCCGCTTGAATTCAAATCCGTCGATCTCAATAACTTCCTCTTTGGGCGTCTCGGCTGCTTCTTCCGCTTGAACCGTCGGCTGTGCAGCCTGTTCAAAAGTTACCTCGACCGTGCCAAATTTAACGCGGTCATTCGCCACTAAACGCGTTGCCTTACCGTACGAGATACGCTCGTCATTTATGAATGTTCCGTTTGTCGAACCAGTATCAGCGACTGACAGGACGCCGTCTTCACCGACGGAAAGGGCGGCATGGATCTTGGAAACACTAGAGTCATCGATAACGAGATTGCTCGAACCGGTTCTGCCCACGGAAATACGGCCGCCAGGCGGAAATTCAAGCCGCTTTTCCTTGTCCAAACCACTAATCCTAAACCTCGCAACGTAAATCTGTCCGGGTGCGACCGGGGTTGAGGCGGCATCAGGAAGCATGTCGGCCACCTTGATCCCCGGAATGGTCAGATTCATCTCGACATCACGATCATCGTCGGTAAATCTGTCGAAACTTACCATCAGCTTAACGCCCTCGATAAAATAGTCCGGCTTTACCTCAAGCGAAATGGGGGCGTAAGTGTAGTAAAGCGAATCATTTATATGATCGGCGGTGGCAGCCAGCAGCTCGTATTCGAGTTTTTTAATCGACTCCTCGGCGTCGGTCGAGAATTTATCCCACTGGATCTTTAGTTTAATGTTGTGCGGCACAACAGTGCCTTTGCCTGGGATCTCTTTAGCTTCCGCGTCCAGAAGTTTCTTGATTCGTTCGATGAGTTCGCTGGTTGCGAGGGTGCTGGATGGAACCCACCTTCGCCCGGTAAACCGGTCGAAAGTATCCCCGATCTTAGTGAGAGACCCTCGCAAGAGCCAGTCTGCCGAAAATCCTTTTTTTGGAGCTGGCGGTTTCTCAGTCATTTAGCGGGCACGCTTGGCACACAAACCTTTATCAAAACTCGAAGCAATTCTAGCGGAAAAAAAACATAAAGAAAAGGCGTTTACGGTATTGTGTTTTATGGTTAAACATTGTAAAATATTTTTGGAATTGATTAAACATTCCACCTTTCATCTATTAGCGTCCCCATTATTGGCGGGTGCTATCTGTAAAAAGATTTAGCAGATTAGCAGAAACGTATGAGACAGAGAAGTCAATCCGTAGATAATCGCCAAGCGGGAGCCTCGGTCGTCGAGATTGTGATCGTATTGGTAATACTGGCTATCCTGTCGGCTATTTCAATTCCGTACATATTCAATTATCAAAAAGCGTACAAATCCGAGGACCAGGCATTAAAGGTGGTCGACCTGATGCGTGAGGCGGCGCAGACCGCGATTAATAGACGACGTACCGTTCGCATCGAGATCGACCTGACGGACAATGCGGTGCTGCTAATAGATCAGAGCCCAACACCATCCGGCACACTTATCAAAAAGATCCCGCTCGAACTGCCCAAAGACGTCAGGATCGACACAATTCCGGCAACGGTTACAAAGCCCAATCCGCCTAACTTTAACGACGCGGCATTTGCCGTTGATACGGTTGGGCATCTGGTTGGAGGGACGACGGTTACAGGACACAACATCTGGGCGGCGCGATTTAAGAGCGATGGTTCGGTCGTGACCGCGGCGGATGTGCCGATGAGTGCAAATGTTTACATCTTTCCACCGGTTTCGTTCGGCAGCACGACCGCGAGAAACAAGGTCGAGATACGGGCAATAACTTTATTTGGCGGCAGTGGAGCCCTCCGTTACTGGAAGCACGACGGCACGAATTTTGTGGCGAGTCTCTAATTGGGTAGGGAATTATATGGGTAGGGAATTATGAAAAACACATCAGAGTCAGGTTTTTCTTACATCGATGTCATGATCGCCCTCGTCATTTTGCTGGTGGGCATTTTGGCGTTATTGGCGGGCATTTCCGGTTCTATCCTCCAGTCGCGTGGACAGGAACAGCAACTGCTCGCAAAGCAGATCGCAACCTCGACGATGGAATCTATTATGTCGGTCAAGGAAACAGATCCTGCCAGATTGGGTTGGAAAGCAGTGGGTAACGTCGGTTCGAATCCAGATGCGTTCGGGGTTTTTCAGGGAATATTTGTCACCGGACTTCAGCCCGTCGAGCTCGACGCTGGCCCGGACGAGGTCCTGGGTACGGCCGACGACACTGGCTCGGTCGTGCCGAACATGCAGCGGCAGATCGTAATTACAGATGTTTGCGATCCTGACCGGCCGTCATCGATATGCACCGCGCCGGGAACCTTTTTAATAAAGTTCAGATCCGTCGATGTGACAGTCAAATACTACGTCGGAACGGTACTGAGACAGGAAAAACTAACAACCGTGCTGACGGACTATGCTCCTAATTAAGGGACTAATATGCAGAATAATTTGAATCCGTCCAATGCGAACGTAATCGCTGTAAATAGAGATAACCGGGGATTTACGATTCTTGAGGTCATCATAGCCATGACGATCTTTATGATGGTCACCGGCGCGATCTGGGGCGTGCTGCGTATCGCCTTGTTAAGCCGCACGACTGTCAATCAACAGGTCCAGCTGGCCAAAAATGTCCGGCTTGCATTGAATGTCATCGGTAAGGACACGTACAACGCGGGTTTTGGATATCCGGTTAACAGCACCGTCGTGCTGCCTGATAACAGAATTTCGGCGGCTATCGGCATTCCGAACGACTTCGACACGACGCGCGATACGGTGCCGCCGATAATCGCGGGTAACCAGATCAACCTTGACACATATAATACAACCGCAAATACGAGAACCGATCAGATCACCCTTTTATTCAAGGATTCCAGTTTTAACACGGCGAGCGGCGTATCGACGCCATTGAACATATTTGCCCCGACATCCGGCACCGGATATAGCCAGATCGTGCCCGTTTCCGGAAGCAATTCTGTGTGCAATGTTAATGATCTTTATCTTATTACCGGAACTAATGGTTCCCGGCTAGGGGTGGCTACGAGCCTTGTGGGAGCTAACAGTATCCGTTTTGCCGATGGCGATGTCATAGGTCTTAACCTTGCCGGCTCGACAGACTCAATCCTGGGGATTACGGGTAATGCTGCCATTCAGCGGGTCAAGATGTTGACATATTTTGTGGCATCAGACGGAACACTGACGCGACGTGAGTTTGTAAATGTGCCACCTGTCTCCCCGGCGGTAGCCTATGTCGATGAGCCATTGGTTTATGGCGTTGACGACTTTCAGATCCAATACATTATGGACGACGGCACGATAACAGACAATCCGAGCGCGG
>JANYIL010000077.1 GCA_025362075.1 Chloracidobacterium sp. | reverse complement strand
GAATGTGACGATAAATCTGCGGTTTTGCTCGGCAACGGCTTGGGGCTGCCGTTTGCCGACGACAGCTTTGACACCATCACGTCATTCGAAACGCTCGAACACCTGCACGAACGAAGCACGTTCCTGGCCGAATTGCACCGTGTCCTACGGCCCGACGGCAAGTTGATCTTGTCCACGCCGAATGCAAATTACACGATGCCGGTCGATGGCAGACCGTCTAATCCCTTTCATATCTTCGAATACACACCCGCAGAATTGCGGGGAGAGATCGAAAAATATTTTAAATTGGAGAGTTTTATCGGCCAGACGCTCAACAGCGGCATCAAAATACCACCATTCTTTGATGCTCAAAGACGGTTGCCTAAGGATTTCGTGACACAGACCCGGCTTTTTGGCTGGAAGGCAATGAATAAGATGCCGTTCGGCGTTCGTGAATCTTTAAGCGGAGCGATTTGGCGAAAACCGTTTTACCCGACCGAGTACGATTACGATTTCTCGTCCGAAACGGTTGAGCGGGCGCCGGTACTCGTGGCGGTCTGCACGAAGAAGATCTTTGATGAAAAACGAGCAACCGATTGAGATAAAAGAGCCGACCGAGACAGCATTGTCGATGGCGCGGGCAAAGCCGCGATCAGCGTTCACATCGCTCGCATATCGATTGGGCCGTGCGGGCGACGCGATTTTGGGTCGGGGCCGAATGCTGCGTTTTTTCCTGAATGGCTCGTGGCTGCTCTGGCGGCTTGCCTTCGAGCGGAGCGGCGAGATATACAATGATGCGTTTCACAACCAGAGCAAGGCCTTGTCCGACGAATATCTGCGTCAATGGATTTCGCCTGCGGACACGGTCATCGACATCGGCTGCGGTCTCGGCCGCTGGTGCGAGATCGCGGCAAAATATGCGAGGGCGGTTGTCGGCATCGATTACTCCGAAGAGCTGATCGCGATTGCCCGGTCGAAGGCGTCGAGCAGCGAATATAAAATTGAGTATATTGTGGGCGACGTGACCCGCGACCTCGACGGACGAGAGTTCGATCTGGCATTGATGACACACGTGATCGAGCACATCGACGACCCGGACACGATCTTGAAAGAATTGCAGAGCGTCGCCAGGAGGCTGATCGTCGAGGTCCCCGATTTTGAAAGCGACCCTCTAAATATCGTCCGGCTGGCCGAAAGCAATCCGTTTTACTCGGACGCCGATCATGTTCGCGAATATACACAGACGATACTGAATGCCCAGTTGACGCGAAACGGCTGGACGATCATCGAGAACAGGAAAATGGGCGGCGCCGTACTCGCCGTCGCGGAACGAACAAAAACCGATTAATGCCGGATCCGAAAGTCAGCGTAATCATCCCAAACTACAATTACTCGCAATATTTGCGCGAGGCAATTGACAGCGTGCTCGCTCAGACCGTTGCCGACATTGAGATTATTGTGGTTGATGACGGCTCGACGGACGGCTCGAAAGAGATTTTGGCTGGTTACGGCGAACGGATACGTGCGGTCTTTCAGCAGAATCAGGGCGTTTCTGCCGCGCGCAATCATGGCGTTAGCCTGAGTCAGGGTGAATTCGTCGCGTTTCTGGATGCGGACGATGCGTGGCTTCCCGGCAAGATCGAACGCCAGCTTGATATGTTTGAGGGCGACCCCGGTCTCGGGCTGGTGCATGTCGGCGTCGTCGATGTAGACGGCGACGGAAAAGAATTTCGCGAACACATCGACGGTCTGGAAGGCTCCGTTTCAGAAGATTTATTGTATTTTGACAAATCCGTAATTCTCGGCGGCGGCAGCGGGTTGATGGTTCCACGGCGTATTTTTGATGAGGCGGGTGGGTTTGATGCTAGACTGTCGACCTCGGCCGACTGGGACATGTTTTACCAGATCTGTCGCCGGTATAGCGTCGGTTTTGTGCCGGAAGTCCTGTTGAAATATCGCGTACATTCGTCAAATATGCACGGCAATATCGGTGCGATGGAGCACGATATGCTCATCTGCTTTGAAAAAGCCTTTGCCAATGGCCACGTGACGGCCCGGGATAAATGCTACGGTAATTTGCATAAAATGCTTGCCGGTTCATACTTTAGAGGCGGAAAATATCCGGAATTTGCCCGCAACGCCTTTTTGAGCATATGGAAACGTCCCGCCAACCTCGGTTATTTCCTACAGTTTCCGCTTCGCCGCGTACGGGCGAAATAATGCCGGCCAAGACTCTCTACATTTGCTATTTCGGCCTCCGCGAGCCGCTGGTGCAGACGCAGGTGCTGCCGTATCTGCGTGAAGTGATCAGGGACGGCGTTGAGGTCTCGATAGTCACTTTTGAGCCGGAGGCTCTTGGAAAAGACGAAGAAAAGGCGCTCAGGACACAAATGGCGGAGCAGGGTATCAAATGGTATTGGCTGCGCTATCACAAACGCCCGTCAGCAATAGCGACCGCATATGATATTTTTCGCGGCAGCCTGTTTATTTGGCGGTTGCTGGGCCGTGAAAAGTTTGACGTTTTGCACGGACGCGTACATATTCCTACCTTGATGGGAGCACTGGCCCGGAAATTTTCCAGAGAAAAACCAAAATTGCTCTTCGACATTCGCGGCTTTTTCCCCGAGGAATACACGGACGCCGGTATCTGGCCCGCCGAAGGCTGGCTGTATCGCTCCGCAAAACGCGTCGAGAAATGGCTGCTAAAGGAGGCTAACGGATTTGTTGTGTTAACGGAAAGGGCCCGTGAAATATTGTTTCCCGATGCCGCCGGCTCGACTGATCAGGGCTACACAATTTCTAATCCTGAAAAAAATCTAAAATCTCAAATCTCAAATATTAACTCGAGCCATCGTCCGGTTGAGGTGATCCCGTGCTGCGTCGATCTGACAAGATTTGAGGGCTTGAACAAGACAGGTCTGGCGGCAATGCGGAGGCTTCTTAACGCAGCGGGTAGCAGACGACGGATTTTGGTTTATGTCGGGTCGTTTGGTGGGTGGTACATGAGCGACGAGTTGTTCGATTTCTATGCTGCCGCTCGCCGGGCCGACCCCAACGTCTATGCGCTGATACTGACGCAACGGCAGCCAGAGCTGGCGGTCGAGCGGATCAGGGCGAAGGGATTTGAGACGCTGGACTATCTGGTCACTAGCGCAACGCCGGACGAGATTCCCAAATATCTCAACGCATCGGACGCGGCCGTCTCGTTTATTAAAAAATGCTATTCGAAACAGGCCTCGTCGCCGACAAAAAATGCCGAGTATCTGGCGGCCGGGTTGCCGATTATCGCAAACGCCGGTGTCGGCGATGTCGACAGTCTTATTGTCGATGACGGCGTCGGCATCCTGATCGATAAGTTTGACGAAGAGACGTATCTTGCTGCGATAAACGATCTGACGGCGTTGGGCGATATTGCCGATCATTGCCGCGAAATCGCAAAACTGCGGTTCGATCTCGAAAATGTCGGCGGCGTCCGTTACCGCCGCCTGTACAGCAGGCTTTTGCAAAGCGATTAGTAAGTTGATAGTATCTCATACTTTGCGTATGCGAGTTTTGGCAGTAGTTCCTTCCATTTACGACACCTCACCCGGACAGCGTTTTCGAATCGAACAGTGGGAGCCGATCCTGCGCGAAAAGGGCGTTGAGATCACGTACGCCTCGTTCGAAAACGATGAGCTGCGAGCGGTCTTGTACGAAGGCGGACGGGTTTTGGCAAAGATCGGAGCCGTGACCCGCAATATGAAACGCCGCCGCCGGGAACTCTCCGATGTGAGCGATTTCGATCTGATTTACATCTTTCGCGAAGCCGCTCTGCTCGGTCCGCCATGGTTCGAGCGCAGAATCGCAAAATCAGGCGTTCCCGTTGTTTTTGATTTCGACGACGCCGTTTTTGTCTCGTACAAAAGCCCGTCGAACGGCTACCTCAGTTATCTAAAATTTCCGGGAAAGACCGCCGAGATCTGCCGTTTGTCGGCCCATGTAATGGCCGGGAATGAATATCTCGCTGATTATGCCCGGGCCTACAACGACAATGTTACGATCATCCCGACAACGATCGATACCGATAAATATGAGCTTCGGGACGATCCGGGCGAGCCTGAGACCGTGACGGTCGGTTGGAGCGGCAGCTTTAGCACAATCCAGCATCTGGATACGATCCGGGATGTTCTGCAGGAATTGGCGCGGTCCGAAAAGTTTCTGCTTCGCGTTATCGGAGCGCCGGTCTATAAGATTGATGGCGTCGAAACGGAAGCGATGCAGTGGCGGTCCGAAACCGAGCTTCGCGACCTCGCAAAGATCGACATTGGCCTGATGCCGCTGCCGGACGAAAACTGGAGCCGCGGCAAATGCGGCCTCAAGGCGTTGCAGTACATGGCGCTCGGCATACCAACGATTTGCTCACCGGTTGGTGTAAATTCTACAATCATTAAGGACGGAGAGAACGGTTTCCTGGCGGGCGGCAAGGACGAATGGATAGCAAAGATCAAGATGCTGATCCATTCCGCCGCGCTCAGACGCAAGATCGGCGTAGCGGGTCGTGAAACGGTCGAGCGGGAATACTCCGCAAAGGTCGTCGCTCCAAGGGTTTTTGAGGTCTTTCGCTCGGCGGTCGAAGACGCCAGGCAAAGTTAGAATGGAAAATTTGAATATTTTAGTTACAGGCGGGGCGGGGTTTATCGGCTCGCATCTTGTTGACGCTCTTATAGAAAAGGGCCATCGCGTGCGGATCCTCGATTCGCTTGTCGAACAGGTCCACGGCGCGTCACCGCCAGCCCACTTGAACAAGGAAGCCGAATTCATTCGCGCCGACATTTGCGATGCGGCGGCTGTTTCGGCGGCGCTCGACGGCATTGACGTTATTTATCATGAAGCGGCTGAGGTCGGCGTTGGGCAATCGATGTATGAGATCGTGCGGTACGTTAAGGCCAACGATCTCGGGACAGCCGTTTTGCTCGAAGAAATGGTCAAGCGGTCGGGGCAGTTTAAGAAACTGGTTGTTGCGTCGTCGATGTCGATCTACGGCGAGGGAGCGTACCGCTGCGAAGGCTGCGACGCGGTCGTTTATCCATTTCTCAGGTCGAGCGAACAGCTTGCGGCCCACGATTGGGAATTTAAGTGCGAAACATGCAGTGCATTGCTCGAAACGATCGGCACGCCGGAGGTAAAACCGCTGTACCCGACCTCGGTTTACGCCGTCAGCAAACAGGACCAGGAGCAATACTGTCTCGCGATCGGCCGGGCGTATAAGATACCGACCGTGGCGTTTCGTTATTTCAACGTTTACGGTACGCGCCAGGCACTGTCGAATCCGTACACCGGCATCTGCGCGATATTTTCATCACGTCTGATGAACGACCAAGCCCCGACGATCTTTGAGGACGGCGAGCAGTCACGCGATTTCGTCAACGTAAAGGACATCGTTCGAGCCAACCTGCTGGCCCTCGATACTGACAAGGCCGACTATCATTCCCTAAACATCGGCACCGGACGTGCGACGACCGTCAAACAGATCGCCGGCCTGCTGGCGAAAGGCTTCGGCAAAGACATCGATCCCGAGATCGTTGGAAAGTACCGCGAAGGCGATATTCGCCACTGCGTCGCGGATATTTCGAAAGCGAGAAAACTGCTCGGCTACGAGCCGTCGGTCACGCTCGAGGACGGCTTGGCTGAATTGTTGAACTGGCTCGGAGAACAAGAAGCCGAGGACAAGGTCGAAAAGGCAACCGCCGAGTTGACGAGCCGGGCACTTGTGAAGTAATGCAGTGGGAAGTAAGAAAGGTTGAAGCGCGGGACGATCATACGTTGGTTCTAACGTTTGAAGACGGCGAACGAAAGCTTTTCGACATGAAGCCTTATTTAGATGGAGGTGTGTTTCGCGAATTAAAAGATATTGAAATGTTCAAGACGGTACGTGTCTGTTTTAGCAGCGTTGCCTTGGCAAACGATGTGGATTTCGACCCCGAAGCTCTTTACGATCTCGGCCTGCCGCTTAAAGATTAGATGTATATATTAGGCCTGACAACACTCGGTGATTCTGCCGCTTCGCTGATCAAGGACGGCGAGCTTGTTGCCGCCGTCGAAGAGGAGCGCTTTTCGCGGGTTAAGCACCACGCGGGTTTTCCGTATCGGGCGATCCAGTTTTGTCTGGACCAGGCCGGGATCGCGCTTAAAGACGTGGCCCATGTCGGCCATTACTGGAAGCCGTGGATACTCCGTCACAAGGCGATGCAGGCAGCCAAATCGGCGTTTATTTCGCGCGATATGTTCAAGGCCCGTGCCGACCGCGGCATCGCCCAGGTCAGCGACAGCTATCTTGGGATGTTCAAGCATCCTAAACGGCTCCGCGAACATTTCGGCCCCAGCGATTTCAAGTTTCACTACCTCGAACATCACCAGACCCACGCCGCGTCGGCATTTTTTGTCTCGCCGTTCGATTCGGCGGCGATCCTGACATGGGACGGCACAGGCGAAGATACAACGACGCTTTTTTGCCGCGGCAAGGGGAACAAGATTGAGGTCCTAAAACGCATAAAACTGCCGCATAGCCTCGGGCAGTTTTATTCGGCGGTAACAAATTTCATCGGCTTTGACATGTTTGCCGGTGACGAATGGAAAGTGATGGGACTCGCCGCCTATGGGCAGCCGAAGCATGTCGATTTTTTTCGTGAAAAGGTGCTCACGACCAATGGCAGCGGCAGCTTTAAGTACAATATCAAGGTCATCGACCACCACCTTGCAAAGCATTACCAGTTTCCCGACGGCATAATAAAGGAGCTTGGGCCACCTCGCGAACCCGGAACGGAACTGAGCGAACACCACTGGAACATCGCCTGCTCCGCCCAAAAGGCGCTCGAGGAAACAGCCCTCTATCTCGTCAAACACATCAAGGAAATGACCGGCGAGGAAAACCTCTGCATGGCCGGCGGTGTGGCGTTTAATTCCGTGATGAATGGCCGTATTTTTCACGAGACGCCATTCAAAAATTTCTATGTTCAGGCCGCCGCCGGCGACGCGGGCTGTAGCTTAGGTGCCGCGATGTACGTCTGGCACCAGAAATTAAACCGCCCGCGAAAATGGGTAATGAACCATGCCTATTGGGGGCCCGGATTCTCGAACGACGAATGCCGAACCGCCTTGGACGATGCCGGGCTGAAATACGAAACCCTGCCCGATGAGGTCCTGCTGCCAAAGCTCGCAAAAATGATTTCCGAGGGTGCCATCATCGGCTGGTTCAACGGACGGATGGAATTAGGCCCGCGTGCCCTCGGTGCCCGCAGCTTTCTCGCCGATCCGCGTCGAGCCGACATGCGGGAAATACTGAATCACAAAGTAAAGCTCCGCGAATGGTTCCGCCCGCTTGCGCCGTCGATGCTTGAGGAGTACGGAACGGAGGTTTTTGGTGTTGAGCATCACGATCCCTTTATGATCACGGTGATCGAGGTGGCTAATGAGTACAAGGCGAAGATCCCAGCGGTTGTTCATATCGACGGTACCGCGCGGCCGCAGATGGTCAACAAAGAGGTCAATCCGCGTTATTGGAACCTGATAAACGAATTCAAAAAGATCACCGGTATTCCGATGCTGCTGAACACGTCATTTAACGTCCAGGAGCCGATCGTCTGCACACCGCAGGACGCGATCAATACATTTGGCAACGCAAATTTTGACGCTCTCGTGCTCGAAAACAATCTCGTCCTCAGGGAGGACACGGCCTGATGCGAAATCGCTTTCTACTGCTCGGCTGTGTACTCGTGATCGCTATGGGATCCATAGCGGTTCCGTTTCCTGACGGTGCGATAGCGGTTCTTGTAGTTGCGATCCTTTCGGCTGTTGCAATCTTTATTTTTCGGCGATTTACGGAAGAAAAAGATTTTATCACAAACGTCTTCCTTGTCGGCCTCGCCTTGCGAATGGCTTTTGGCATCTTTGTGCACGTCTTTGAGCTGCGCGAGTTTTTCGGCGGCGACGCCCGGGCGTACGACATTTACGGGTCGCTGTTGGCTGACACCTGGCTGGGACATCCTGCGGCCGACGGCCTTACTCTCCAGATCGAGGGGACAGGCGGCACAGGGTGGGGCATGTATTACTTCACCGGCGCTATATACACTCTGCTGGGCCGGAATATCTTTGCCGCCCAATCTATCTGCGCGGTGATCGGAGCGGCAACGGCCCCGATGGTGTATTTTTGTGCGAACAAGGTCGTGGGCAACCTCAAGGTCGCCAAGGTCGCCGCGATCGCGATAGCCGTCTTCCCGTCGTTTGTCATTTGGTCGGGCCAGTTGCTCAAGGACGGGCTCATAATCTTTCTCCTCGTTTTGATCATGACGATGATCCTGCAATTGCAGGAAAAGGTAAATTACCTGGCGATAGCTCTGCTTGTGTTTTCGCTTTTTGGGATCATGTCGCTACGATTTTATATTCTTTACATCGTGCTGGTGGCGATCGTCGGTAGCTTTATCGTCGGGGCAAATACGTCAAATAAATCGATGTTGCGGCGGGCATTTGTCCTTGTGCTGCTTGGCGTTTCGGCAGTCTATTTTGGTGTCGGCCGCAATGCGAGCACCGAGATACGCGTCTTTGGCAATCTTGAACGCATTCAGAGCAGCCGCTCCGACCTCGCCCATGCGGCTGACTCGGGCTATGGCGAAGACGTTGACGTTTCGACGACCTCAGGAGCACTGGCGGCGTTGCCGCTGGGATTTACGTACCTGATGTTCGCACCGTTCCCGTGGCAGGCGTCGAATCTGCGTCAGGCGATCACGATCCCCGAGGTCTTGCTGTGGTGGGCGATGATGCCGCTGCTGATCTCGGGCCTGATTTATGTAGTAAAATACCGGCTCCGCAGCGCCTTTCCCATACTTATCTTCAGTCTTTTGCTGACCATTGCGTACTCGCTGTTTCTGGGTAACGTAGGTACGGCCTATCGTCAGCGCACTCAGATACAGGTTTTTCTGTTTATCCTGATCGGCGTCGGCTGGACGATCTATAAGGAAAAACAAGAGGACAAAAAGCTGACCCGAGGTAACGCCCAGCGGCGTGTCGAAAGCCAGAAACAGAGCCAGATCGAACCCAAAGCGCGGCCAAAGTTCCCTTACGATGACGATATTGAGGATAAAAAAGGCCAAGAGAAGATCCACATCACGCCTGAAGACGATAACGACGAATAATGTGCGGAATCACCGGTTTTATTAACGCTAACGGAACTGCCGTCGATCGCTCGATCCTCGAGCGGATGAATCACGCCATCATCCACCGCGGCCCTGACGAAGACGGCTTTTACGTCAACGAAAATGTCGCCCTCGCCATGCGTCGCCTGTCGATCATCGACCTCGCAAGCGGCCAGCAGCCCATCTACAACACGGACAAAACAAAGGCGATCGTATTCAACGGCGAGATCTATAATTATCAAATCCTTCGCGACGATCTGGAAAAACGCGGGGCTAAGTTTTACACAAAGTCGGACACCGAGGTCGTCATTCATCTTTACGATGAATATGGCGACGATTGCCTGCGGCATCTGAGAGGAATGTTTGCACTCGCGATCTGGGACGAACGCAAAAAAACGCTCTTTCTTGCCCGTGACCGCGTCGGCAAAAAGCCGATCCTTTATTCACACCAAACAAACGGTGACCTCGTCTTCGGCTCCGAGTTTCAAGCTGTTTTGCAGCATCCGTCGGTCTCACGCGAGGTGGATCTAGCGGCGATCGACAGCTACATGTCGTATCTCTGCGTACCCGCGCCGCAGACGGCGTTTAAGCAAATACGCAAGCTCGAGCCCGGCCACTGGCTGAAATGGAAAGCTGGAAAAATTGAGACAAAACGCTACTGGCAGCCCGATTTCTCAAAAAAAATAAAAATAACGGAAGAAGAAGCGATCGAGGAAACGACACGAATCCTTCGAGAGTCAACAAAACTGCGCATGATCTCAGAGGTGCCGCTCGGTGCATTTCTCTCGGGCGGGGTCGACTCTTCAGCGGTCGTTGCGCTGATGGCCCAGGAAAGTTCGACGCCGGTCAAAACATTTTCGATCGGGTTTGAGGAAGAAGATTTTAGCGAGCTGAAATACGCAAAACGCGTCGCCGAGCACGTCGGCGCCGAATACCACGAATTCATCGTCCGCCCAAACGCCCTCGACGTCATCCCGACGCTGGTCGAGCATTACGGCGAACCCTACGCCGACTCAAGCGCGATCCCGACCTACTATGTCGCCAAAGAAACACGCAAACATGTCACCGTCGCGCTCAACGGGGATGGCGGTGACGAGAGTTTTGCGGGGTACGAGCGTTACGCCGCGATGCGAATCGCTGAGGCTTACCATCGGGTGCCCAAGGCCTTGCGAAAAATACTTATCGAGGCCCCGGTAAATCTTTTGCCAACATCCGAACTGAAACGCAGCCGGTTTCGCGACGCCAAACGATTCCTCCAGGCCGCCAATCTGCCGCGTACCGAGCGGTACTTTCGCTGGATGTCCACATTTAACCGCGACGCAAAGCGCGATCTGTACACAAAGGATTTTGAAGCCTCGGTCGCCGGGCAGAATGCCTCGCATTTCCTGGACGACTGGTTCGCCACGGCCAATGGAACCGGCACGCTTGACGCCACCTTGCTGACCGATCAGATGACCTACCTGCCAAACGATCTGCTCGTTAAGGTCGACATCGCATCGATGGCCAATTCGCTTGAGGCGCGTTCCCCATTTCTCGACCATAACCTTATCGAATTTGCCGCAAGCCTGCCCGAGCAGATGAAAATGAGCCGGTTCGAAACAAAATCGCTGCTCAAAAAAGCCACCGCCCGGCTCGTGCCGCGTGAGGTCGTATACCGGAAAAAGATGGGCTTTGGCGTACCCGTCGGCCGCTGGTTTCGCGGTGAGATGAAGGATTTCGTCCGCAGCGTCCTGCTCTCGGAAAAGTCGCTCAAGCGCGGTGTCGTCCGCCCCGAAATGATCGAGCGATACGTCGATGAACACACCACCGGCGGGCGCGATCATTCATTTCAGATTTGGACGCTCCTAATGCTCGAGCTATGGTTCCAGCGGTTCATCGACCAACAATGATACGCCCCGGAGTGATTCCAAGGGCCATGTAATGGTAAAATATTCGCATGGTGTCCGGCAGCGATCATCCCGCACGATCGTATGATCCGCCGCCGCCTGAGACTAACGATCCAGGTCGCAGCGGGTCTGCCGGACATCATTTGATTAATGAAAGGTCGGCGACGGCCGCTCTTAGAAAAGGAGCTTGGCGAGTTCTGGTTAGTAAGCGAAATGTAGCTAGAGGATATGATTCGGAATAACTGATAGTTCCGGAATGATTTAGTTATCAATTATCAGCTTTCAGTTATCAGTTATTCCGAAGAGCGGTGTTACATGACCGTACCCGACTCCCGTCAAATTATGGCAGCCTCCTCAATTACAAATGCCTTAACAATCGATTTCGAAGATTGGTATCAAGGGATCGAAATTCCGTACGCCGACTGGGGCAAATTCGAGGACCGGATCGAAGCGGCGGGCGATAAACTGCTCAAGATCCTCGACGACGGCGGCGCCAAGGCGACGTTTTTCATGCTTGGCTACGTTGCCGAAAAGCATCCTGAGATCGTAAAACGTATCGAGGCTGAGGGGCATGAGATCGGAACCCATGGGTTTTCGCATACGCTGATCTACAAGCAAAAGCCTGAGCTGTTTCGGGAGGAATTGACGCGGGCGATCGAATATCTCGAAGACCTGACTGGAAAGAAGGTACTTGGCCACCGTGCGCCATTCTTTTCGATAACCAAGGATTCGCTGTGGGCTCTGGATATTTTGGGCGAGCTTGGGATCAAGTACGATTCGAGCATTTTTCCCGTGCTCAATTATCGCTATGGCATTGCCGACGCCCCGCGTTTTCCGTACACGATAAAGCGGGAAAAATTTGAGTTTATCGAGTTTCCAATATCGACGCTGAAATTGCCGGGCTTTACGATGCCGATCTCAGGCGGTGCGTATTTTCGTATCTATCCGTATCAGGTGACTAAGCAGGCGATCAAATCGGTAAACCGCGGCGGCCAGCCCGTCACGTTTTACCTGCACCCGTGGGAACTCGACCCCGACCATCCGCGGATCAATGTCCCGCGGCGGATCGCGTTGACACATTATTTTAACCTCAGGGCGACCGAGCGGCGGCTAAAGAAACTGATACGCGATTTCAAAATGGCACCGATGAAAGAGGTTTTGGGAATTAGCTAGAATTCGGGTCGGAACCGGGAGCGATAGCGACTGGGTTCTTGTATTAGGCGGCAGAAGAACCCAGTCGCTGTCGCTCCCGGTTCTGACAAGAGATTATGACGGACAACGCAACAAATTCGGTCGAAGAGAAGGTTCGCGATCATTTTCACGATGACGCCGAGCGATTCGACGCTATTTACAATGAAAAAAAGGGGCCTGTGGCCCGCTTTATCGACAACTACTGGCGCGGCGTCGTGCAAAAACGCCTCGAGCTGAATGTCGAGAAACTCAAGCCTTTCGCCGGTAAAAAGATTCTCGATGTTGGCTGCGGATCGGGCCGGTTTTGCATCGCATTTGCACAGAACGGAGCTGAAAAGGTCGTCGGCGTCGATTTTGCCCCGGCAATGGTCGAGATCGCCGAAAAGCTGGCTATTGAGGCCGGTGTGGCCGATATTTGCGAGTTTGTCGTAGGCGGTTTTCCCCATGCGATCGACGAGAGCGAGGGGCCCTTTGACGCCTGCACGGGAAATGGATTTTTTGATTATATCGAGCATCCGGTTCCGATAATTACGGCCATGCGCGAGCTGACGAAAGGGAAGATGATCATGAGCTTTCCAAAAGCCGTCGAATGGCGTGTGCCCCTTCGCCGCGTACGATTTTGGTTAAAAGGCACGCCGCTTTTTCTTTATCGCGAAACTCAGGTTCGTAACATTCTTGCCCAGTCCGGCGTGACCGATTTCGACTTTATTCACCTGGATCGGGATTACCTAGTTGTTGCGAACGTCTAATTCTGCCGCCCGCGTCTTCCTCCGCGGTCTCTGATGTTAAAAAGACGGTTTCTCGGGGCATTGAACTAGAATCAATGTTTGACGACAAAAGATTTTGTTCTTTAACAGGAGAAACCGTAATGCTCGTGCTCGAGACGTCTGATTCCACGTTAAACGCGACCTAACGCAGAGGCCGCTGAGGAAGACGCGGAGTACGTCGGAGTGTTGAATTTTGTTATTTGGCTCTTAATTTCCCATCAAAAAAATTAGGACACGACCTGCATCTTCGATTTGTTCCACAGCTCATCCATGTCCGCCAGACTCGATTCTTTGAGCGTTTTTCCGCTCTTTTTGGTTTCGTCCTCAATAAACTTGAACCGCTGCCGGAATTTGCGATTAGTCTTTTTCAATGCCGTTTCCGGCTCGATGTCGAGGTTGCGGGCGAGATTCATAACGACAAAGAGCAGATCGCCAATCTCCTCGCCGATATTTACGGTGTCGCCGTTTTTGATCGCCGTTCGCAGTTCTTGGACCTCTTCGTCGAGCTTTTCGAAAATCTGATCGGCATTCTCCCAGTCAAACCCGACCTTTGCGGCTTTTTTGGTGAGCTTTAACCCTTCGAGCAAAGCCGGGAAATGCACCGGGACCTCGTCGAGGATCGAATCTCGTTCCTTTTCGACTTTCCCCGATGCCTTTCGCTCATCGGCCTTGAGCTGGTCCCAGTTATCAAGCACGTCTTCCGCCCTGGCAAATTTGGCATCGCCAAAAACATGCGGGTGCCGCAAGATCAGCTTTTGCGTTACCCCCTCAGCCACATCGTCGATGGTAAAGTCGCCGCGCTCTTTTCCTATCGTCGAATGGAAAATAACTTGGAGCAGCAGGTCGCCGAGTTCCTCACGCAAATTTGCAGTATCGCCCGTCGCATCGGCCTCCTGGATCGCATCGAACGTTTCGTAGGCTTCCTCAAGCAGGTATTGCGACAGCGATTGATACGTCTGCTCATGGTCCCACGGACACCCGCCGGGAGTACGTAATTTCGCCATTACGGCGACAAGTTCATCGAAAGGTTTGGACATTGATTAATTAAAGTATAGTGGGTCTCGAGAGTCAAGAGTGTCTTGAGCGTCTATATTTGACCAACTCTCTCGACTCTCAAGACTCGCAGGGCTTCCACGACTAAGAGCCAAAATGCTACTATCGAAACAGGATAAAAAACATATGATCGGCCACGATGACGACAACGAAGAAGTTCATTTTAAGGTAGCGGATCGCCGCAAATTCAACGCTGACGGCTCGCTCAGGGATGGGGTGACGCTTGATCCGCCAAAAGCAGAGGTAAAGGCAGCCGAGGCCCCGTCCCCCGCGACCGCTTCCGCCGCCCCTGCCGCCGCACCACACGCTGAGGAGTTTCATGTCGATGAAATGCCGGACGATGACGCGGCATACATGGACGAGTCCGACGGCGAAGAAATCCCCGGAGCAAACGACCCGGCCAGTTTCGTAAACTTTCTCTCGATGCTCGCGACCAACGCAGCAACCGCCCTCGGCGCCGTGCCAAATCCAGCGACCGGCCAGCGTCATCTTGATCTCGAAACCGGTAAATACTGGATCGACGTGCTGGCGATGATCCGCGAAAAAACAAAAAACAATCTGCACCCGAAAGAGGCCCACCTGATCGACGGCCTGCTCGGCGACATGCGTATGCAATACGTCCAGCTTGTCCGCGCAACCGAAGAAAAGCTAAAGGCCAAGGCCGCCCAAAACTTATCCGGAGCGGATATCTTAGGGAAAAAGTAGTTTGTAGAGTTTTTTGAGTTCGTTGAGTTTATAGAGCGGATTTTACTCAACAAACTCAACGAACCCTTTAACTCAACAAACTTTCATGAAGTTAACTTTTCTCGGTACAGGCACATCGACAGGCGTCCCATCTATCGGCTGTGATTGTGAAACCTGCCTGTCCGACGATCCGCGTGATAAACGGCTCAGGGTTTCGATTCTCATCGAGCATCGCGACAAAAAAATACTTGTCGATACGTCGATCGATTTTCGCCAACAAGCTCTCCGGGCAAAGATCAGCCACCTCGACGCTGTCCTGATAACGCATTGCCACGTCGATCACGTTTTCGGCCTTGACGATATCCGGCCGCTGAATTTTCGCCACGGCGCCATGGGTGTTTATGCCAATGAGATCGCCTGGACCGACCTTCGCCGTATTTTCCAATACATATTTAACCCGACACATTTTGGCGGAGGCCTGCCGCAGTTGATACCGCACACGGTCGTGCCCAATTCGCCGTTCTGCATTGGCGAAGACCTTGAGATCACTCCGCTTGAGGTCATCCACGGCAAACTCCCGGTCATTGCGTACCGTTTTAACGACTTCGCATATGCGACCGATCTGAAAATCATCCCGCCGGATTCGATGGATGGTCTCAGAAACCTCGACGTTCTGATCCTAGACTGCGTCCGGATCAAGCCGCACTCGACGCACCTATGCCTGGAAGAGGCTCTGGCGATCATCTCCGGCCTGAGGCCAAAGCGTGCGTTTCTGACGCATTTGAATCACGACATTTTGCACGAACGCGATTCGAAATTGCTGCCGGATAATGTCTGGTTTGCTCACGACCAGTTAGTCGTTGATTAAGGTTCGATACCCCGTCAAATTATGCACACCATCGTTCGCGTTGAGTGTTTGCACAAGCCCGCGCGTGAACACGGGCGTACACACAACGTTGAATGTATCGCCCGAACTTACGCGTGATGTCATAAAGACGGTTTCTCCAGTTTGTTTGAACTACAATCTGGTTTGACAAGAAGATTTTGTTCTTTGAAAAGGAGAAACCGTAATGACATTGTACATCGGAGTTGATTTTC
>JANYIL010000055.1 GCA_025362075.1 Chloracidobacterium sp. | reverse complement strand
GCATAGCCATCGAGGTCAATAGCAATGTCATTATGAAAGATGGCGGACCGGTCGCCGTCCAGGGCGTTGCCCGTGATGTAACCGAGCGAAAACGGGCTGAAGAAATGAGCCGCAAGAACGAAGAACGGTATCGTGACCTCTTCGAAAACGCCAACGACCTGATCTACACCCACGATCTGGATGGCAATTTCACATCGCTGAATCGTGCCGGTGAGTTCATCACCGGCTATAGTCGCGAAGAAGCGTTAAAGATGAACATCGCCGATGTCGTTGCCCCGGAATATCTCGATGGTGCCCGCACCATGACGACCCGTAAAATGGAGAGCGAGAGATCTACCACCTACGAGCTTGAGATCATCGCCAAGGACGGTCGCCGCGTCCCGCTCGATCTGAGCACCCGGCTGGTGGTCAATAACGGTCTACCCATCGGCGTTCAGGGCATCGCCCGCGACATTAGCGAGCGTCGACGCGCCGAAACCTCGCTTCATAATACGATCTCGCTGTTTTCGTCCACATTCGAATCGACGGCCGACGGCATCATCGTCATGGGCCTCGACCGCTCGGTCGTCACATGTAACAAAAAATTTATCGAGATGTGGCACGTCGATCCCGAAACCCTCGATGCCAAAGACGGCGCGGATCTCGTCTCACATGTCGCCGAACAGCTTGCCAAACCCGAGGAGTTTCTCGAAAATCTCGAACGCCTGTACGCCGACCCGCTCGCAACATTCAGCGAGGTGCTCGAACTCAAAGACGGCCGTATCTACGAGCGGTATTCGCAGCCGCAGTTTATGGAGGGGCTGCCCGTCGGCCGCGTCAGCAGTTTCCGCGACATCACCGAGCGAAATCAGGCCGAGGAAAAACTGCGCTATTACGCGTTACATGACACGCTCACCGATCTGCCAAACCGGGTCAGTTTCATGAATCACCTAAAGCAGGCCGTCGAGCGTGCGAAAGACAATGACTACGCAAAATTCGCCGTACTCTTTTTGGACCTCGATCGATTTAAGGTTATTAACGACAGTCTCGGCCATGCCGTTGGCGACAAACTGCTGATCGCCATCGCCGAGCGCCTTAAATCGTGTGTCCGCCCCGGCGATGTGGTTGCCCGCCTGGGAGGTGACGAATTTACGATCCTACTCCACAGGAGCGGTGAGACCAGCGAGGTTGCCTGTGTCGCCGAGCGTCTGCAGACAAGAATCTCCGAGCCATTCAAAATTGATAATTACGAGGTGTTCACCTCGGCCAGCATCGGCATCATCGTCTCGGGCAAGACCAGACGGCTGCCCGAGGATTTCCTTCGCGACGCCGACACGGCGATGTACCGAGCCAAGGAATCGGGAAAAGCCCGCTACGAGATCTTTGACCGTGAGATGCATATTCGCAACATGAATCTGCTCAGGGTCGAAACCGACCTGCGTCACGCGGTCGAACGAGACGAATTCGAGGTATTGTATCAACCGATAGTCGATCTCTCGACCGGCCGGGTATCTGAATTTGAGGCGCTGATTCGCTGGCGGCATCCGCACCGGGGCCTCGTATCCCCCGACGAATTCGTAGCCGTTGCCGAAGAAACAGGTCTCATCATCCCGATCGGCAAATGGATATTAGAGGAATCATGTCGCCAAACCGCCGAATGGCAGGAGCGGCACTCATTCCCGCTTTCGGTCAGCGTCAACCTCTCAGCCAAACAGTTGATGCACCCGACGCTGACGGCCCAGGTCACCGGGGTACTTCGCAGCAGCGGCCTTAACGCCAGACAGTTAAAACTAGAGGTAACCGAAAGCACCGTCATGGAACACAGCGAGCGTTCGCTAAAGGTGCTGTCCGATCTCGACGATCTCGGCATTGCCCTGTCTACTGACGATTTTGGAACGGGGTACTCGAGCCTCAGCTATCTACAGCGGTTCCCTTTCGGCCGGCTAAAGATCGACCGCTCGTTCGTCAACGTCCTCGGCAAAGACGAAAAGAGCGGCCTGATCGTAAAGACTATACTGATGCTCGGCGAAAACCTCGGCATCGAGGTCGTCGCCGAGGGCATCGAGACTCGAGAGCAGCTCGATATTCTGCGCCTCCTTGGCTGCAAGACCGGCCAGGGCTACCTATTCTCGCGCCCCGTAGCCGCCGCAACCGCCGAAGAATTCCTCCGCCATGGCGCCGACCTTTCGGGTTTTGACCCGCTGTTCGAATTCGGCGACGCCGGACCGTTGATCGAAGTTTCCGATGTGCAGTGAAGAAGACAGTGAGAAGGTGAGAGAGTGAGAAAAAGTGGCCGTCTTATGTTCTCACATCCTCACGTTCTCGGCTTCGCGGGATCAGATCCCCCTGTTCTGTCAACCTAGGCTGAATCGCTCTCAGGTCCGAACTGGTTCTCGCCTTGTGTTCCTTCGGTGCAGGCAAGTACGAGGTTGTAGATTGGTATTAGCAAATACCATCCACTTTTATCGACATCGTGCATACGTCGGACACCAACAGCGATGCCGGGGATCAACACAGCGAGTGAATAAATAGTCCCGATGATCGGGATCTTTATCAGGCCGGCAATGAGGCCAATGACAAAAGAAAAAATCACGTTGAACAAAACAAAATACCAGTATTCCGATCGGATCGCCCGACCGCTAAAAACCGCATAGTTTTGTAAAGCTTTTAAATAGTACTGCATAATTCACCTCCAATTTAGTTTCGAGTTTCGTTCATTTATTTCGCCACCCGGGGTTTCGCGTTCTTCACGTATTTATCAAACCAATTGATCATCTCGTAAAGTACGTGCTCGGTGGTCTCTTGGGCACGGTAGCCGTGGGCTTCGTGCGGGAGCATTACCAATCGCGCGGTGCCGCCGAGGCCGCTCAGTGCGGCGTAGAGGCGTTCGGACTGGATCGGGAACGTGCCCGTGTTGTCATCCTCTTCGCCGTGGGTCATCAGCAGCGGGTCTTTGATCTTATCCGCGTAGTAGAATGGCGAGACATCTTCGTAAAGTTTCGTAGCCTCCCAAAAATTGCGGCGTTCGGACTGAAATCCGAATGGCGTCAGCGTTCGGTTATAGGCTCCGCTGCGGGCGATGCCGGCACGGAACATCCGCGAATGCGCGAGCAGATTCGCCGTCATGAACGCCCCATAGCTGTGTCCGCCGACACCGACGCGGTCGCGATCGACAACACCCATTTCGACGCCTTTATCGATCGCCGCCTGGGCCGAATCGACTATCTGCTTAATGAACGTGTCGTTGACCGTCAACGGATCGCCGACGATCGGCATCGTCGTATCGGCCAGCACCGCGTAGCCCTCAAGGGCGAAGAAAAGCTCGGAATATCCACCGATCTGCGTGAACCGATGCGTCGACCCCGAAACCTGTCCGGCGGTCGAACTGTCCGTGAACTCAAGCGGGTACGCCCAAACGACCGTCGGTAGGCGGGTTCCCTGCTTATAACCCGGCGGCAGATAAAGCGTAAAACTCA
>JANYIL010000046.1 GCA_025362075.1 Chloracidobacterium sp. | reverse complement strand
GCCAAAACAATTGGGCTAAAGCCCTGACTTCTTATCCAACTTAATCCACTAGCTAAAGCTAGTGGCAATTCAAGAGGCAACAGCTATCACCTCACAGCCATTCACTTTTTCAAGAAACTTAGCAATTCCCTTCTGACAGTCGTCGGTAATGTGCTAAAGCCGTAGGGCGTGGTTACAGTTAGCCAATAACCACATAGGGCGTTTCAACGTCCTTCCTTCCGGCTTAAGCCAGAACGCGGGGTAAGCCCGTTGAAACGGGCTGGAAGTGTTTCTGAATCGTCACCACGGCCTGAAGACCGTGGCTATGTGCCGCGAGGACGCGGGAAGATTACGGAAAATACCGGTAGATGTCTTTGCGGTTGAGGAATCTGATAAAGACGAGCGTATCGCCTTGGAGCCTGATGCCGATGCGAAAGTCGCCGATGCGGACTCGGAAATACTCGCGGGAGCCGCGCATTTTTTTTAGGTTTGTGATCTGGTCGAGGGTGTCTGCTTGTTCGACCGCCTCGATAGCGGCTTTTACTTTTGTGAGGACCGACTTATCTTTTACGGCCCTGAGGTCCTTTGAGAAAGCTTTTGTTAAACTCTACCTTCAATTAACGCTCTCCAGTACCTCGAATACCGATTCGCGGCTGACGCGTGGGCTCTGTTCACCTTCGGCGATGGCCTTTGAAAAAGCAATGTCCTCGATGAGATCTTCCAGGATCTCACGCACCAACTCTCGCCGCTCCTGCAAAACCTCGACAATTGCCGATTTAAAAACTTCTTTTAGTTCGTCGTTCTCAATAACAGTCGCCATAATGCACCTCGCGTAAATAATAGCACAACTATTCTTTCAAAAGGGGCTCCGGTATTCCTCGCTCTCTTTGGCCGCTAGTTATGCTAGGATTGTGGTTATGGACAATGAACTATTGGAGCGTATTACGATAAATCCTGATATCTGTCACGGTAAGCCGACGATACGGAATAAGCGATATCCGGTAGAGAATATGCTGGAGTTGATGGCGTCGGGTATGACGAATAGCGAGATACTGGCTGATTACGACGATCTGGAAAAGGCCGATCTCGATGCGTGTCTGCTGTTTGCGGCAAGGCTGGCCAGCGCTGGCTCGATCAGTGAGCTCGCGAGATGAAGTTTCAAAGCTGCGGAGCAGCGGCATAGTTGTAGCCTCAGGTGAAGCAAAGCGGAACCTGGGGAACAGCCGAATTTTATTTTAGAGCCTGCGGAGCGGGCGGCATAGGTTCGAACAAACCACAGGTTTCTATCGAAACCCCAGGTTCCACCTGGCTCCACCTGGGGCTACATTCTGTAGCTGCTCCGGCAGCTTAAGGAATTTTTTTATCGCATTTCAAACCTTAAAGGCCGATAACACGACTATTCTTCTACCCTCTTTTCGGTAGCTGCCTGACAAATCTTTGTGAGCGGACGCGGTATCTCAGTTCGAGGAGCAGGACGCCGTTTTCCATGATGGCCGTGGGGAAGCGAACGGAGTAGTCGAGCTGGAGGTCGTGTTTTACCATAAATCGCAGCGCGTGGATGCGCCAGGCTCCGGAGCGATGGGAGTTATAGACCCTGAACGCGTTGATGGTACGGGGCGGCACCGAGCGCAGGCCGATGGTGTCGGTGTCTTCCTCCCAGAGCATAACGACGTGACTAGGACTGCCGAGAGCCTCAAAGGCCCTCCGGCTAAGGTGGACATTTCCCTTGGGCGACAGCGAGACGTGAAGCTCAGCTATCTTCGGTGTTCCAGGCTCAGCGAATTCTTCCCAATTTCGTGCCATGCTTAAATGCTAGCAAAAACGGGCGAATGTGTCAAGGATGAAACGCTATTCGCTTTGCGGTTCCTTTGCGAGCTTAGCGGCCTTGCGGGAGATAAAGGAGCGTTTCCCGCAAAGGCGCCAAGAGGCGAAGATCCGCAAAGCGATCATCGGACAACCTCAAATTCGCTAAATTGTGCGAACTGCACAAATTTTCAGCAGCTCGTAAAGTGTGACAATTTCGCGTCCGGGATGAAATTGCGGTGCGGAAAAATGCATTTTTCACTTTTGGGACGCGCCGATTTGAGACGCACGCCACGGGTTGTTGCTAAAGTAGTAAATTCGGCGTCCGGGCTTTAGTTCGACACCTAACGGATCATCTATCGAGATCCCGTAGCTGCCGCGGCAAAGCGGCTCACGCCAGTCGTTGCCGTTGTGCAGATACGTTTTGATCTTGTCCGAATCGGCCCCCATCTGAAACGCCATTGGCACGGCCTCGTCAACCGGGAAGTCGTTAAACCACGCATCGCCCGTACACCACGAAGCGAGCGAGGTCATCGTAAGCGGCGTTTCGGGCGGGAGTTGTTTCTTCAATTCCGTCATCATCGAGCGATAAAACGCCCGTTCCGACGACGCAGCATCAAAATCGATCTGAATGCCCTTAACATCCGGCAGTTCGAGCGTTGACTTGATGAGTGCGACGACCTTGTTCGCCATCACCTGGTCGAATGACGGCCGTTTCATGCCGTCTTTGTTCGTCTCGATCCGCGTGACGGCGATCAGATATGTTCCGGGAGCCACCTGGAGCGGCTGACGGCGGGGCTTTGGCAAGACGCCGTCTTTATCCAAAAAGATCGTTTGAGCAAGAAAGGCAACACCGTATACTTTCGGGTCTAGAAACCGCAGGTCTTCGGGACGTTCCCAAGCCCAGAGCATCTTAGGCGGCATCTGACCGGAAAGGTTTGGGTTGACCTGATTTTTCGGGCGGCAGTTGGCAAGTAATAGCAACACGAAAATGAAAATTATGGTGCGATATCTCACCGTAATAGTTTAGCTTATTGAAAGGCGGTTTCCTTCGGAATAGGTGAAAACTGATAAGTGATAGGTGATAAGTTAGGCGGATCCGGACCTATTACTTATTACCTGTCACCTATTACTTATTTCGGAAAAATGACTTCTAAAATCGGATTCTGATATAATCCCAATTTACTGAATAGCCATTCATTTATTATGACTGAACGTGAACAAATACCGATGGATGTCGTTTTTGTCGGAGCTGGACCCGCGAATTTGGCAGCGGCTCTGCACCTGAAAAACGAAATCAAAAAGCACGACGAGCTTGTCGATAAAGGGTTTAAGCAGGCTAAAAAGATCGGCGATCTGGAGATAGCGATCGTCGAAAAAGGCTCGTTTGTCGGAGCTCATATCTTGTCGGGAGCCGTGATGGACCCTATCGCTATCCGCGAACTGATGCCCGATTTTCTCGCTCAGGGCTGTCCGGTCGATACGGTCGTGACCGAGGATGCGGCCTGGTATCTGACACCGACGCGTCGTTTTGTCGCCCCGATCACGCCGCCGCCTCTTAAAAATAAGGGCAAATACATCGTCAGCTTAAGCAAGATCTGTGAATGGCTTGGCGAAAAATGTGAGGAAGCGGGGATCAACATTTTTCCCGAGTTTCCGGCATCCGAGGTCTTGTATGACGAGAACGACGCCGTTATCGGCATCCGCACGGGCGACAAAGGCATTGGTAAGGATGGCGAGAAGAAGGCGAATTACGAGCCCGGCGTCGATCTGCTGGCAAAGGTCACCGTCCTCGGCGAAGGCTCGCGCGGGTCGCTTGCGAAGCAGTTGATGGCTCGCGTCGGTTTGATGGAAGGCAAGGAGCCACAGGTTTTTTCGCTTGGCGTAAAGGAACTGTGGGAAGTGCCGGAAGGGAATTTTGCGGCAGGAATGGTCGTGCATACGCTCGGATTTCCTTCGGACACAAAGACTTACGGCGGCGGCTGGATCTACGGCCTCAAAAATAATGTCGTCAGCATCGGCTACGTGACCGGTCTCGATTATGTCGATCCGTCGATCGACCCGCATGCGGAATTTCAAAAATTCAAGACGCACCCGAAGGTCGCCGAGATACTCGCGGGCGGCAAGATGATCAAATACGGGGCTAAGTCGATCAACGCGGGCGGCTATTACACGATGCCAAAGCTTTACGCCGACGGTGTGCTGCTCGTGGGCGACAGCGCCTCGTTTCTCAACGGCCAGCGGATCAAGGGCATTCACACGGCGATGAAATCGGGCATGCTCGCGGCTGAAACGATCATTGGCGCGTTTGAACACGAGGACTATTCTTCAACTGCGCTCAAACATTTTGAGGAGAAAGTAAATCTTAGCTGGATCTACGACGAACTGCACCCGGTCCGGAATTTTCACGGAGCTTTTCAAAAAGGCCGCTGGTCAGGGCTGATCAATACGGGTTTGCAGTTTATGACACGCGGCTTGGCGTGGGGATTTATGCCCAGGGAACACCACGTCGCCGGTCACGAGCGGATGGCAAAACTGGCCGACGGAGCGATTGATCAAAATCGCTACGCCGACCTCAAATTTGACAAAGAATTGACGTTTGACAAGGTGACCGACGTATTTTACGGAGCCGTCGCCCACGACGAAGATCAGCCGTCGCATCTGCACGTCCTCGACACCGAGATCTGTGCGACGCGCTGTGTCGAGGAATACGATAACCCATGCCAACGCTTCTGTCCGGCCGCGGTCTATGAAATGGAAAAGGATGATTTGACCGGTCGAAAAGAGCTAAAAATAAATTTCAGCAATTGTATACACTGTAAAACATGCGATGTCGCCGACCCTTATCAGATAATAAATTGGGTTTCGCCGGAGGGCGGCGGAGGCCCAAATTATAAAGGAATGTAACAAAAAAAGGCCGTCTCATGGACGGCCTTTTTTTTATTGATAAGAACAACCAATTACTCGTCAAACTTGAAATTGACCTTCCTTTCCTGAAACTCTTTCATAGCGATGCGTGTTGGTTTGGTCTTGCGAATATCCATATCGACACGCGGAATCGCTCCGCGCTGAAGCTGCTTGCTACGCTGGGCGGCAAGAATGATCATGCGGTATTTAGAATCGATCACAGGCGGATCGATCACTTCTTCTTCGGTTTCAACGGTTTCGTCAACGATTTCTTCGGTACTGTCAGCCATAATTTTCGCTAATCTCCTTCGAATAGATGCCGTGAGGCATCGAAACTATCAAGAATACCCTGAATTGCACTCGTTTGTCTATCTGTGGTTTGACGTTCGGCCGTAATTATTGCCGCAAGCTGCCGGGCGGCGACCGGCAGATCCTGGTTGACGATGACATAATCGAATTTTGAATAATGCATTACCTCGTTAAACGAATTCTTTAAACGTATACGAAGTTCGTCCTGATCCTCGGTCGCACGGGCCGTGAGCCGTGCCCGCAAAACCTCAAACGACGGGGGCAGGATAAAGATACTTATCCTTGATCCCTCCAGTTCCGGCTTTTCCATGATCTGTAACGCTCCCTGAACATCGACCTCGACGATCAAATCGCGTCCGGCGTTAAAAATCTTGCGGCTCTCGGCGAGCGACGTGCCGTAGAAATTACCGTGAACGTTGGCGTATTCGAGAAAATCACCGCCCTCGATCCGCTGTCTGAATTCGTTTTCGCTGATAAAGAAATATTCACGGCCCTCCTCCTCCCCAAACCTCTGCGGCCGCGTCGTGTGCGAACACGAATACCCAAGGTCCGGCAATATTTCGCGCACCTCCCTGATCAGCGTACCTTTGCCGCCGCCCGATGGGGAACTGATGATGATGAGGTTACCTTTCATTATTTAAGAAAATTGGCCACCGATTACACAGATTTAACGGATATTTTTCTCGGGTTGTCATAGATCTTTCGTTTGATTTCGGGCCTTACACCGAAATTGAGCAAGAGACCCAATTCTATTTCCGTGGCTCTCAGATAATGCAGTAATTGAGCCTCATGCGAGGGGTCAATGGATCGCACTGCTTTCAACTCGACAATCACTACGCCTTCGACCAGCAGGTCGGCAAAAAAAGTTCCTATCTTCTGGCCGCGAAACCAAACAGGGATTTCTACTTGTTGTTCCACCGTCATGCCTTTTTCTCGTAAGGCAATGACCATCGCTGTCTCATATATAGATTCGAGAAACCCGTGTCCGAGCTCGTTATATACATCATAAAACACTCCAATAATTTTTTCAGTAAGCGCATGGTGCAGCATTTTCTTATCCGTTTTATCTGTGGGATCGGTGGCCAATTTCACTCCACATTCTGCACCTGTTCGCGGATTTTCTCAATCTCGCTTTTGATCGCAAGGGCATTTTCCTTTACGGCCATGTTGTTGGTTTTTGAGGTGATCGTATTGGCCTCGCGGTTTAATTCCTGGGTGAGGAAATCGAGGCGTTTGCCGACGTCGCGGTCGTCGCTTACTATTGACCGGAAATGCTCAATGTGGGTGCGGAGCCGGGCGATCTCTTCGGAAATATCGGCCTTTTCAGCCAGATACGCAACCTCTTGAGCGAGCCGCGCCTGATCGATCTCGATCTGCGAGTCGCTTTTGGCCAGCATGTCGCCGATCCGTTTTGTAAGGCGTTGGCGGAATTCGTCGGCGACGTTGTCGGCCTCGCTCTCGATGGGCGGCAGGCGACGCTCGATCTCGGATAGCCTGGTCTCCAGCTCGTTTTGCAGCAGTCCTCCCTCAGTCGTTCGCATTTTTTCGAGGTCATCGAGTGCAAGCAGGAAAACATGCTCGATCGCGTCCATGAACTCTTTCGCCGGCTCTTCGTTTTTTGGCTTTACGACGTTTGGCAAACGCGCGATGACGTTCAGGTCCGGTTCGCCGGTTAAGGAAAACTCGTCCTGCATCTCCTTCATCGCCGCCAGAAAACCGCGGATCAGCGGGCGGTTAAGTTCGAAATCGACGTTATCGGTGCGGTCGTATTGCAGATTTACATCGACCCGGCCACGCGTCAGTCGGTTGCCGATGAGGCGTTTGATTACCGGTTCAAGCGGCTGCAATTCGCTTGCGAGCCGCAGATTTACGTCGAGAAAGCGGTTGTTGACCGTCTTAAGCTCGACGCTGATCAAAAATGTGCTTTCCGCGACCGATGCGCGGCCAAAACCTGTCATTGATTTCATAATTGGACCTCGTCGCTGGATTCCATATCCGCAAACTGGAGTTCGTAGAGCATTTTGTAAGTTCCGCCGGTTTCGAGCAATTCCTCGTGCGTACCGGTCTGCGTGATCTTGCCTTTTTCCATGACGACGATCATGTCGGCATTTCGTATCGTCGAAAGCCGGTGGGCGATGACGATCGATGTTCGGTTCTGCATGAGATTTGCCAAGGCCATTTGGACAAGGCCCTCGCTTTCGGTGTCGAGAGCCGATGTCGCTTCATCGAGTATCAGTACCGGAGCGTCAACCAAGACTGCTCGGGCGATCGCGATCCGCTGGCGCTGGCCGCCCGAAAGCAACGTTCCGCGCTCGCCCACCAGTGTTTCATACCTATTCGGCAATTGTTCGATAAACTCACCCGCATAGGCAATCCTGGCCGCTTCCTCGATCTCGGTAGCGGTAGCCTCGGGCTTACCGTACGCGATATTTTGACGAATCGTGTCGTTAAAAAGTACCGTTTCCTGCGTCACAAGGGCGAGTTGCTTTCGCAGACTCGATATTTGTGCGTGTCGTAGATCGACCCCGTCCCAATAGATCGCCCCATCCGTCGGATCGTAAAGCCTCTGTATCAGCCGCGTGAGGCTCGATTTGCCTCCGCCGCTCTGGCCAACGAGGGCGACCATCGTTCCTTTTTTTATTTCGAGATTGATGTTCTGGAGAATCTTTTTCTTGCTGCCGCCATATCGGAACGAAACGCCATCGAGCTTGATCATATCCCTTAAGGCCGGCAATTCGATCGCATCCGCTTTTTCAACCAGTTCATGATTCTCGTCAAGAATGTCCCAAACGTCGCGAGCTGCGGCAAATGCCTTAGCGATTTCGTTGTGCTGCCGCGAGATCTTGCGCATCGGGTCGTAACTCCGGAGCAAGAGTCCCAGGAAGGTGAAAAACTGTGCCGGATTCATGTACCCTGTGTTTATTTCGCGTAAACCAAAATAAAACAGGACGATTATGGCGACCATTCCGATCAGTTCGATTGTGGGCGGGGATGTCGCGGCTATCCGAGCCGAGCGTAGATTGGCTTTGGCAATCAAACGGGCGACATCCAGAAATCGGTGCCGCTCGCGGTCTTCGGCGGAATATGCTTTGACGATGACGTGATTGGAGAGCGTTTCCTGCGACGTGTCGCTGAGATTTTTGTTGCCCTCAAGCGAAACGTCGGCCAATTTCCGCATTCGGCGGCTAAAGTTTGAGGTCAAAAAGCCAATTATGGGGGCGATTAGCAAAGAGCCCAAGGCCAACTTCCAGTTAAAGTAAAAAGCCGCCCCCAGAAAGCAGATCAGCATCATGCTTTCGCGGAGAACATCGCGAAGATTCGACGAAACCGCCAGTTCGATGGCTGAGCAGCTTACGACCAGACGGGAAACCAGATAGTTTGTGCGATTTTTTTCGAAGAAAACCGCCGACTGTGTCAGTAAATGTTGATAAAGTTCATCGCGGAGATTTAAGATCGCCGATTGACCGATTCGGGCCATTAAGTAGGACGAAAAATATTCCGCAATCCCCTTAAGGATCGTGAACGAGAGCAAAAGTCCCGAGATCACCATCCACGCCCGATACCAGTCATCTCGTGGGATCAGGCTGCTGAGGTCGAAGAGCGTCTTCGATTTAGCGCCGGCTGCCGATAAAAACTGATCGAAAATGGGCGCGAGCAGCGCCATGGTCGCCGTCTCAAAGACCGCTCCTAGGATCATCGCGACGACGGCTAACACGAATATGACCCAATATGGCCTTACATATTTTAGAAGCCTCTGAAAATCGTTCATTTGCAACTACAAAATCTTGAATATACTGTACATAGCAACTGGATGTCCAAGATCGCAATCCTTGCAACTATCAAAAGAATTGTGGCATCTTTTCTAAAAGCGCTTGTCGTTCGGAGAAAACCTATGAAGATTTCCAACTTTTTTGTGATCATCGCCTTGTTGATTTTGGTGCCGGCCTCGAGCATTTTGGTCTCGGCACAGGTCGATGTTGCCCGAAAAACAACGGCGATAACCTATCCATTGGATGAGCAGGTGACTGTTCAATTTCGCGGGACGACGCGATTTCCTCGGATGAAAGGCGACGCGAGGGTTAAACGTACCGGTCGAAACGGCACAAGGATCGAGCTATCGGTTGAGAAAATGCCGCGCCCCTTTGAGTTAGGTGCCGGTTATGCGACCTACGTCCTCTGGGCCATTTCGCCGACCGGGATTGCCGACAATCTGGGCGAGATCAGGCGCAGCGGGATATTTTTTATCGATTCCAAGATGTCGGTGACGACCCCTCTCCAAACGTTTTCGCTAATAATTACCGCCGAGCCGCATTTTCTCGTCACCCGGCCGAGCCAGACGATCATGCTGGAAAACTTGTATCCGGTCGCCGCAAACGGGAAACCGATAGGCACGTCGCCCTCGATTTCGTATTTTGGCAATTCGAGCGACTATTTCCGCGATCCGCGTACACCCGAGATCGCTGAAACCGATTATGCAAAGACGCCATCGGCGATCTTGCAGGCCAAGCAGGCGGTTGCCCTTGCACGGTTTGCGGGGGCCGAGCGCGACGCCGCGAACGAACTTGCGGAGGCGGAAACGCTCCTGCAAAACGCGACCAATTCTTGGGAAGCGGGACGTGATACCGACACAATTGATATCGCCGCGAGGAAATCGATCAGCGCCTCGGTCAAGGCAGAGTCACTCGCCGTCCAGCGCAAAGATGCCCGCGAAAAGCGAAATGAAAAGATCCGCACCGATTCGGAGATTCGGAGTGCCGAAAACAAATTTACCGACGCGCAAAACCAGATCGCCGATGTGAGAGCCGAACTTGCCCGAGAGACCCGAAATCGCGAGTTGGCCGAACGTGACGTATTAAACTTTTCCAATCAAGTCAAAGAGTTACGTGACGAAAATGGCAAGCTGCGCGACGACAACGCCCGTGCCCGCATTGAGATCGAAAGCCTGAATACCCGGCTCGCCAATGCTGAGAACGAAAAGAAAGCGATGCTCGAGCAGAACGACAAAGCTGTCAAGGCCGCTAATGCCAAGGCCGCCGAGAGTACGTTGATCGCTTCGCTAAAGACATTTGGCGCGGTCGAGAAAAATGACCGCGGCATAGTCGTGACCTTGCCTGAAACCCTCTGGACCGGGCCCCGGACGAGCGCTTTTATGCCTCAGTCGGACGGCAAATTGACTTCATTCGCCGAAATTCTCAACAATAATCCAGATTACCGCATCGCTATCGAATCCTATACCGACAGCAGCGGCGACCCCACGGCGATTCAGTCGGTCACCGATAAACGCTCACTCGCCGTCGCGGAAAAATTCGCCTCAATGGGCATCCCCGAAGGCCGCATCGTGGCGAAAGGCTTTGGAGCGAGCGTCCCCGTTGCACCAAACACGACTGTGGCAAACCGCGCTAAGAACCGTCGGATGCTGGTTGTTTTGACGTACTATCCGCAGTAGGCCAATAAAAAAGTTCGAAACCCATTTTACGTAAACCCGTCATTCAGACGGTGTTGACTGCCGGTTTGTTTAAATCCAGGTTAATTCCACTGGAAAAATTTTGCGATTCGTTGCCCGAATCGTATAATTTAACCTATTAAGAACCTTTCCTATCGGCGCTTCGCGCTTTGTTCGCAATGGTGTTCCTGATTTGTCTGGTTAGGTGGGTAAGAATGTAGTATGACAAAAGATCAAAAATCCTCTCGAATCGCGGTAAGCCGCCTTCTCTTTGTCGCCATCATCGCCGGTTTGTTCTTCACAATGGTGACCACGGGAAAGGCTGCATCGCAATTTGCGTTTGGCTATCCGGTTGACAGCCTGTCCATGTCGGTGAGCCGCCCTGTCGGATCCGATAAGACGGTCTTGCCAGGTTTGCAGAAGAGTCTATTCGCGGATGATCGATCGATCTTTGTCCAGCAATTGCCATCTGAAGCCGTGCTTCAAAGGTTTCAGAGGGCGCCTTTTGTTTCATCGAGCATTGTCATCAGTCAGATATATGGCGGCGGCGGGAACGCGGGATCGACTTACACAAACGATTTTATCGAGGTTTTTAATCGAGGCACTTCGACGGTTAACGTAGCTGGCTGGTCCGTGCAATACACTTCCGCCACAGGAACGACATGGGCGGTGACGAATCTTACAGGATCAATTGCAGCCGGGAAATATTTTCTTATTCAGGAGGCCGTAGGTGCCGGGGGAACGACACCTTTACCGGCGCCTGACGTGACCGGAACGATAGCCATGAGTGCGACCGCCGGAAAAGTCGCATTGGTCAATACCACGACCGCCCAGACAGGAGGATGTCCGAGTGGGGCGGCAATCGTCGATTTTATTGGATATGGGACGACCGCGAATTGTTTCGAAGGAACGAGTCCGGCACCGGCACCGAGTAGTACAAACGGCGATATTAGAGGCTCGGGTGGTTGTACCGATACCGACCAAAACGCTACGGATTTTACGGCTATCGCGCCAACCCCCCGCAATTCAGCTACCGCCGCTAATTCCTGCGGCGGCGGCGGGCCGACGAACCCCGCCGGCGTTGGAGCGGCTAACCCGAACTCAGTGCTGGCCGGTGGGACGACGCTGCTGACCGTGACAGTTACCCCCGGCACCCTGCCCACAAGCACGGGTCTTGCCGTCAGCTCGAACCTTAGCAGCATCGGAGGATCGGCCACGCAGACATTCTTCGACAATGGAACCAACGGCGACGTCACCGTGGGAGATAACGTATATTCGTATCAGGCAACCGTGACCGTAGGTACAACGGCCGGATCGAAGTCTCTACCGTTTACCATCACCGATGCTCAGATGCGCACGGGCAGCGGCACGATTTCGTTGGGCGTAACTTTACCTGCCGTTGCGGTACATGACATCCAGGGCAGCGGGTCAACATCTCCTCTTGTCGGACAGGTAGTCACAACGAACGGGATCGTTACCGGACTAAAAAGCAACGGCTTTTTCCTACAGACTCCAGATGCCCAGGCGGACGCCAATCCCAATACGTCGGAAGGTATTTTTGTCTTTACTTCATCGGCTCCCCCTGCGGCCGCGTCCATTGGCAGCTCTGTAAATGTCACGGGCACGGTACAGGAGTTTATTCCGTCGTCGGATCCGGCCAGCCCTCCCCAGACAGAGCTGGTAACGCCGTCCGTAACGCTAAACTCGACCGGCAATCCGCTTCCGGCGCCGCACATCATCACGGCAGCCGAGACGACCGCTCCATCGGGCACGAGCAATCCGCTGGATTCGCTCGAAGAGTTTGAGGGGATGAGGGTCACGGTGCCATCGCTGACGGTGAGCGGCTCAACTCAGGGCACGATTACTGAACCGCCTGCAACCGTCTTTTCCAACGGGGTTTTTATCGGCGTTGTAACCGGCGTTGCCCGGCCGTTCCGCGAACCGGGCATTGCAATTTCCGACCCTCTGCCGGCCGGAGCACCGGGGACGATTCCGCGATTCGACGAGAATCCGGAGCGGATCAGAGTTGACAGCGATGCACAGCCGGGTACGGTCGCGCTTGATGTTACGGCCGGCACGCTAATAACGAATATTACCGGACCGCTCGATTACGGTTTCCGTGCTTATACGATTGACCCGGATGCGGCTACTCCTCCTACCGTGGGAGCACAGCCGGGTTCGGTGCC
>JANYIL010000025.1 GCA_025362075.1 Chloracidobacterium sp. | reverse complement strand
CAAATGTCATTTTTGTGTTCCCAAAAGTAAGTCAGAACCACCTGCGGTAGCGGGTGGTTTAACGGGACCGGCACTCAACGTTACCGTTGAGTAGCAACCATCTTCAACCACCCGCTACCGCAGGTGGTTCTGACGTGCATTGTCTCTAAACGAAAAAAACGCGGCCGACGCATGTCGGCCGCAAGTCTTTTCGACTAGTTGGAGAAGCTCTTGGCAGTTGTCGGTAAAATCAACATTCTGATTACCGTCTACTGCCTACTGCCTACCACCTACTGATTAACCAGTCGCATGCGGCCGTCGGCGAGGCGGATCGCGACGGCGTTTTGCTGGATAGTCAACGGCTTGGCTACCTTTTCTTCAAGTTTTACAGCCTTGGAAGTGCTGACGCGTTTTACGTTGCTCGCAAACGTGCCGTCGGCTATCGACGCGTAGCGGGTCGAGATACGGCGGACGTATTCCTGGGTTTCGTTGTAGGGCGGGATGCGCATTCCAAATTTCATCACCGCTCCCTCGCCCGCGTTGTATCCGGCAAGGGCGAGGTTTACATCCTGGCCGAACATATCGAGCAGTATTCGCATGTATTTGACGCCGCCCTCGATATTCTGTTTGGGGTCGTAGATGTTGGTTACGCCGAGCCGTCGGGCGGTCGCCGGCATGAGCTGCATCAGGCCGCTTGCGCCTTTGTTTGAGGTCGCCTTGAGCTTGAACGAAGATTCCTGGTGCATCTGCGAATAGATGAGCAGCGGGTCGATGCCATAGCGGCGGCTCGAATCGACTATGTACGAATCGATCGTCACATCGCCCGTCGTAAACCCGTGCATCCCCGACGCCGACGACATCAGCAGCTTGCTGTATTGGGCGTTTGACATGTCGCGATCGGCAAAGCCTTCCGAGACGTTCATCTTTGCCTGACGCGGCTGCGAACCCGCTCTGGTCGACATAACAGTTGGCTTGACGAGGGGCCTGTCGGACGCCCGGTATGGCGCCGCCGGGGCACCGGTCTTTGATCGCGTCGTCTTCGCAATCGGCACAAACTCCGGCCGCTGGACCTGAACGCCCCGGGCCATGTCAAAATTGTCAATAAAACGTTGTCGCTGCTGGGCAAACGCGGGAGTCGCTGAGAGCAGGCAGAGGAGGATCGTGAGGTGTGATATTTTCATTTTGGTTGGGGTTGGCAGACGGGTATCCGCACGAGAGAACGTCCTTTTCCGGCCCGCTCCATCGCCTAATTAATAAAAATGCGCGATGGGTAACAGTTTCCACAAAATACAAAAATATTTAACGTTGTTAGTAAACAGTGAACGGTAAACAGTGAATAATGAAAAACTGGTTAGCCGCGTGGTATTCTGTTAACTATTCACTGTTCGCTGTTCACTATTCACTGCCTCATGCTCTACGTTTCGCAAATCCTCAACCGCCCCGTCTTTGACGTCCGCAATGAAAAGATCGCGGTCATCAAGGACGTGATCGTGCGCTACGGCGACGAAGAGTATCCGCCCGTTATCGGCCTCGTCGCTCGTTACAGGCGGCGTAATTTCTTTATGCCGAGCCGCGATTTTAAGGACCTCGGCCTGCATGGAGCAACGATGACCTCGACGATCCTCGATCTGACACCGTTCATCCGCCGCGATGGCGAGGTCTTGTTAGGCAAAGATGTGCTCGACAACCAGTTGATCGACGTGGACGGCAAACGGGTGGTTCGAGTCAACGATGTGCAGTTGATTGTGACCGGCGAGGATTGGAGAGTTTCGGGTGCGGATGTAAGCCTACAGGGATTTGTCAGACGGCTTATGCCCCAGGGATTTTTTGGCAGCGACCGCGTCGTCGAGGTCATCGACTGGGCCGACGTCGGCTATCTCGCGACCGATACGACGACCGTCACCGTGCAGCTTAAGTCATCGAAAGACAAGCTCTCACGTCTGCATCCGGTCGAGATCGCCCAGCTTGCCGAGTCGCTCTCGCCCATCCACCGCACCGAGGTCGTTGAGAGCCTCGACGACGAGATCGCCGCAGACACGCTAGAAGAAATGTCCACCGAGGCCCAGGCCCAGATTTTAGAAGGCCTTGACGGCGAACGGGCCGCAGACATCCTAGAGGAAATGTCACCGGACGATGCAGTTGATGTGTTGGACCAGATGGACGATGAAAAGGCCCAGCAACTTTTTGACCTGATGGAGGACGACGAAAAGGCAGATGTCGCCGAGCTGATGCATTTCGACCACGATACGGCCGGCGGTTTGATGACGACCGAATTTCTCGTTTTTCCTAAGGAACTGACGGTTGGCGAAACGATCGCGGGCCTCCGCCAAATGGCCGAGACGCCAAACATGATCTACTACATGTACGTCGTCGAGGAAGCCGACTCGTGGAAGATATGCGGCCTCATCAGCCTGCGTTCGCTGATCCTGGCAGACCCGACAAAAAAACTCGAAGAGGTGATGCGGAGCGAGTTCAGATTTGCCCACCCGTCCGACTCCGCCGCGGACGTTGCCCAGACGATCTCCGAATACAACCTGCTCGCCCTGCCCGTGATCGACGACGAAGGCGACATCGCCGGTATTGTAACGGTCGACGACGCGATGGAAATATTGCTGCCAAAAAACCTACAAAGAAGGCTGCCTCGATTGTTTGGATAAATATTTTGAACCGGCGTCAGGTTTCATTTTCTGAATCCGCTGATCAGGACAACGTCGCTCGTCGAGGATCCGCGCGAAACGGCGATCTGCTTGCCGTCGCGGGAGAAATCGAAGGAGTTGATGCTTTCGCTCGTGAAATTTGTTATTTGCCTGGGTGCTGTACCATCTATCGGCTGCGCCCAGATATTGGTGACACCGGTTTTATTCTCGGCGAAAAGGATCGAGCGGCTATCAGGCGACCAACGTAAACCTGCTGACACGTAGCCCTTCGGCAGAGCAAAGGTCTTTATTGGGACGCCCCCTGCGGAAGAAATAATAGCCATTTTGTAAGAGGCCTTTGGATTATCCTGATACAGACACACGAGTTGTTTTCCATCGGGCGAAAATCGGGGGGAGTTTGACTCTTTGTCAGTCAACTGCACGGGCGGTCCGCCGTCGATCCCAACCTTCCAGATGTTGCCTTTGTTGGCGTAGTGAAGAAATACGACTTCACGACCATCAGGCGAAAAGCTCGGATTGCTATCACTATTGAAAGTCAATTGGACTGGATTGCCGCCGTCTATGTCGATTCTCCACACGCCCCACGTGCCGGTGCGATTGGATGTGAAAACGATGAATCGTCCATCAGGCGAGAGAGCGGGGGACTGGTTTGAGCCGGAGTTTGTAGTCAGTTGTTTCGGACTGCCGCCCCGCGGATCACCGATGTAAAGATCCATAAAGTTGCTACAGCAATATTTGCTATAGACTATTCTTCCGTCGGGGGCCCAGGACGGTTGGAAATTCTGATCGCTGCCCGAGGTGAGCTGAGATGAGAGAATGGTGTCCTCTGAATTGCCCGTCCAGATGTTTGAGACGGTGGTACCCTGTACCGTCGCGAGACCCTTCGAATCATCTGTGAGACTTATCGCAGAGTAATCGCTCAGATCGGTTGAGATCTGGTGGACCTCTCCCGACGGATAAGAGATCTGCCAGATCTTCAAGAAGCCCAATTGCTCGTTCGCAAGCGCCAGGAGGCTCCGACCATCCGCGACCCAGAGCAGGTCGGTTGCATCATAAAATTTTTTAGGACAGAAGAACGTGACCTCGCCTGTTGCCACGGAAACCACCGCAACGCCCGCGCTTCGAGGGCTGTGAGTACCTTCAGTGAAAGCTATCGTTTTGCCGTCGAGTGACCACGCGGGACCTTGATAAAATTGAGCTATGAACTCATTTCCACCCCGCTCCAAGAGTTGGCGCTGACCGCTGCCGTCGGCATTGGCAATCATCAGTCTCTCCATATCGTCCTCGCGGCTGTAATAAGTGATCTGTTTCCCGTCAGGCGAAAAACTAACCTTACCCCAGAGGTTGGAAAACAGCTTTCGAGCGTTACCACCGAGAACGGGGACCTGATAAAGGGTGCCGGTCGAGGCATCCGCTTCAAATACGGTGTAGAAGAGATATATTCCGTCAGGCGAAAATGCAAGTCCCGCATACCGAACCGGGGCCGGTGGCACGATCTGGGTGCCGCTGCCGGCTACGGCTACCTGCTGAAGCCAGAGGGTCTGTTGCTCACCGTCACTCGTGGCGTGAACTAGCCACTTACCGTCGGGCGAAATGGCCGTTGTGACAACCTTGCCGGAGCTGGTCAGGCGAGTGGGCTTTGCCGACTCAAGAGAAATGTTCGTATTTTTGGTTCCGGCGTACTTGTAATATCCAAAACCGGCCGCAGCGAGCAGAAGTACCGCGAACGTCAGGATCCCGGCGGTCCAGTATTTGTGCTCCTTTACCTGAGAAACGAGATACTCCGCACTCGAACGCTGCTGCGGCATGCTGTTTTGCGTCGAGATAACGCGGGAGTGCATAGCCGTCGCGTTTTCGCTCATTTGGGCAGTGCTGACATTGGATGAGCCGGTTGATTGCGGCATATGCGAGCGTTCGAGTTCCTCGGAAAATTCGAGTTCGCGTTTGAGATTTTTGACGTCGAGAAGGAGGTCCTTGACCGTCTGATACCGCTCGTCGGTCTGCTTTTGCAATGATTTACGTACGATTCGTCGCAATTCCGATGGCGTGGCTTCATCGAGCGGCGCGGGCTCGCTTTTCAGGATCGAGGCGATCGAATCGCTGGTCGTTTCACCCGCAAATGGCGTCTGCCTGGTGAGCATTTCATAGATCACAACGCCTAGGCTCCAGACATCACACCGGGCGTCGGTTTCCTTGCCTCTCGCCTGCTCGGGCGACATATAGAGGACGGTTCCCATCACAACACCCGGCCGGGTATTGACCTGGGCACGGGTTGCGTCCTCTGAGTCTGCGGAACCTGTCTGTGTGGCAGTCAGTTTAGCCAGTCCGAAATCGAGGACCTTAACGATCCCGTCATCACGGAGCATGATGTTTTCCGGCTTAATATCGCGGTGAACAATACCGGCGTTATGAGCGGCGTTGAGAGCCGCGGCGACCTGCATGGCGACATCGAGGACCTCACGCAAGGTCATGGGTTCGCCACGCAAACGGTCGCGAAGCGTCTCGCCCTTGATCAGCTCGGTCGCGATATAACGGGAGCCGTCAAATTCACCGATCTCATAGACGGTAAGTATATTGGGGTGATTGAGAGCCGACGCGGCCTTTGCTTCCTGGATGAAACGCCGGACGCGGTCTTCATCACCGGCGATCTCGGTCAGAAGGACCTTCAACGCAGCTTGGCGCCCAAGCTCAGAATCTTCGGCAAGGTAAACCTCACCCATTCCGCCCGCACCGATCTTTGAAACGATGCGGTACTTACTGAATGATCCCCCGATCTCTAATCCTTCGGCCATCGTGTTTGTAAGTGAATCTAACGGTGTTTCAAGTTACCACAGATTCTGCGGTTTAGGAACTGCCATCACCTTCGCTACAGTTGTTTGACGGAGAGGAGATATTGCCGCCTTCACCGTCGATGATGCTACGGAAATATCGCTGCCAAAGAGTTTACAGAGACATCTGCCTCACCTTTTCCGGTAGGTTATGCGATCATTGATCCAGCCTCAATAGGGTCCGAAGCAAAACGTTGGCACCGTTAGTGATATCTTCGGGCCGCGAAAACTCGCGTGGGCTGTGGCTGATACCGTCGCGGCTCGGCACAAAGATCATACCGATCGGACAGAGATCGGCGATCTCCTGAGCGTCATGCCCTGCACCGCTGGGGAGGAGGAACGTCGTCAGGCCGAGGTCTTTTGCCGAAGCGTCGATCGCGGATTTGAATCCAGCGTCGGTCAGGGCCGGTTTCGACGCTGATGTTTGCTTGAATTCGAATTTGGTCCCGGTTTCCGCTTCGATCTGTTTTACGGATTCACGGATCTTGTCGAGCACCTGGGCGATCTTTGCCGGGTCGAGATCGCGAACGTCGAGACTGGTCACGACCTTGCCGGGCACAACGTTCGTCGCCCCGGGAAAGGCCTGGATCTTGCCGACCGTCGCGACCTGACGGCCTGTCATAGACCTGGCGGCGCGATTCACAGCCTCGACGTATTTGGCGGCGGCGAGCAGCGCATCCTGACGCTGGTCCATTGGCGTCGTACCCGCGTGATTTGCAAAGCCCGTGATCGTCACTTCCCACCAGCTCAGTCCGACGATGCCCTCCACGACGCCGATGTTTATCTTTTGCTGATCGAGCCGGCCACCTTGTTCGATGTGCAGTTCGAGATATCCGGCCAGGTCTCCTTTCTGCCTTAGCGGTCGCGTGAGTTTGTCGGGATCACCGCCGATCGCCTTTATGCCTTCGCGAATAGTTTTTTTGCTGTTTGTGACGAGATCGAGCCGTTCGGGTAAAATACCCGCAGCGAGCGCGGTGCTGCCGACAGTTCCGCCTTCTTCGTTTTGAAAAATAATAACCTCGAGCGGATGCCTCAAAGTGATCCCCTTTTCCGCCAGAGTCCTTGCCACCTCGATCGCCCCCATCGAACCGACCTGGCCGTCAAAACGGCCGCCCATCGGCACCGAATCGATATGCGAACCGATCATTATCGGCTTGAGCGATGCATCACTGCCGGCACGGCGGCCAATGATATTGCCGGCAAGGTCAATCGAAACGTCGAGCTTGGCTTCACGCATCAGCCGGATCGTAAATTCCCGGGCCCGCAGATCGTCATCGGAGTACGCGACCCGATTCGTCCCGCCTTCGGGGGTCTTTCCAAATTCAGCCAGATCGCGAAGACTGACGTTGAGCCGTTCACCATTTATCAGGATTCTATCCTGAGCGGGAAGCGCAGCCGAAAACGTCAAAAAGCACAAGAACAGAGCTATATATTTCATTTTTTTCCAGGTTTAGTGATTGAAAAATTTTGCCTGCGAATAACGCGAATATTCGCTGATTATATGTTTAAAAGTTCGATTTATTCGTCCTAATTCGCGTTATTCGCAGGCAAAAATATTAATACGTGACTTACGTTTATTTTGCGTCCGGCGGCACCGCAGCCGTATTTCCATTCAGAAACCGGTCAAACCAATAGAGCTGCCAATTCAAGCTTTCGACCAGATGCTTTGGCTCGCCGGTGCGGGTCAGGTTGTGGTTTTCACGCGGAAACATGACGATCTCGGTCGTCACACCGAAATGTTTGAGAGCCCGAAACCACTGCTCACCTTGCTCGATCGGCACGCGAAAATCGTTGTCCGAATGCAGGATCAGCGTCGGTGTTTTTACGTTTTTGGCGTATTTGAGCGGCGAGCGGTCCCAGTACAGGTCGGTTTTCTCGAAGATGTCGGCACCGCCAAAATCGTCCTTGTGACCGTATGCGCCGTCGCGGGTGCCGTCATCGGAGATAAAGTTCGAGACGCTTCGCAGCGTCACGGCTGCCTTAAAACGATCGGTGTGTCCGACTATCCAATTCGTCGCGTACCCGCCATAACTGCCGCCGGTCACGCCCATGCGGTCTTTGTCAATCCACGAATATTTCGCGAGAGCGGCGTCGACGCCGTTCATCATGTCAAGGTAGTCCTTGCCGCCCCACTCCATATTGATCCCGCGTTCGAACTTCTGGCCATAACCAGTCGAGCCACGTGGATTGGTAAACAGAACGCCGTAGCCCTTCGCCGCATAGACCTGAAATTCGTGATACCAATCGACACCGTACTGACCGGCCGGACCGCCGTGGATGCTGAAAATGAGGGGATATTTTTTATCAGGCTGCCAGCCGACCGGTTTGACTAAAAAGGCGTCAACGTCCCAATTGTCCGCGCTCTTGTAGGTAAACCGCTCGACATCAGCAAATTGGATTTGCTTCCACAGAGCTTCGTTGAGGTTTGTAAGTTTACGCTCGTTTTTGCCCGCGACATCGGCGACGTATATGTCGTCCAAGTGTTTGAAATCATTCGACATATACACCATCTTGCCGCCGGCAAAACTAAAATCGGCGCTGCGAACGGCACGCGGCCCCGACGTCACCTGATTGACCGATTTCGCTCCGACATCGACACGGAACAGATGATTTTCGCCTTTGACGCCCGTTTCGAAATAGAGAGCTTTGCCATCGTCGGACCATCTCAATGCTCCGGGGATTAGGTCAAGGCCGTTTGCCGCAAGCGTCGATGGCGCGCCGCCGGTCGACGGCGCGAGGAAGATTTTCGGGTGATCGCGCTCGTGAATTTCACCGGTAAAGGCGATCCATTTGCCATCCGGCGACCAACGGGGCTGGTTATCGGCTTCGTCGTGGTCGGAGATTTTTGTGAGCTGGCCGCCCGAAGCGCTGATTACCCACACGTCGGTGTTGCGGTCCTCGTCGTACTCTTTGCCGGTGCGGTTGGAGACAAACGCAATGCGGGTACCGTCCGGCGTCCATTGCGGATCGCTGTCGTTCCAGTTGTCACCCTCGGTGATCTGTTTGGCGTTTCCATTTCCAACATCGACGACCCACAAGTGCGTCCGCCTATCGTCGAACCAGCCGGTGTCATTGAACTTATAGCTTTGATTTTTGTAATGGCGGACATCGCTGCGGTCCTTTGGATCGCTCGTTTTGGCATCGCTTGGGCCCAACCGGCTGACAACGACCAGTCGCGTTCCGTCCGGTGACCAGCGAAAGAGGCTGACGCCGTTTTTAAGATTCGTGATGCGTTTTGCCTCGCCGCCGTTCATCGAGAGCGTGTAAACCTGGGCCACGGGCGGCGTTGCGGTCGTCGTTCCCGCAACCGGCACCGCGGCTGTGTCGGAACGCGACGATAGAAACGCGAGCGATTTCCCATCCGGGCTCCACAGGGGGCTTGCCGAATTCTGCGGCGAGGTTGTAAATTGCCACGGCGCCCGGCTGCCGTCCGTCGCGGCCATCCAAACGGCCGAATTTCGCCGATTCTGCGCCTTATCGATCTTTGTGAGAACGTATGAGACCAGCTTTCCGTCAGGCGATATATTTGGATCGCTGACAAACTCGAAGGAGAAATAGTCCTCGGCCGTAACGCCCCGCGGCGTCTGAGCAGAAGCCGCAACGGCGAGAATCAATAGCAAACCCATCCCGATCAAGATTCTGGTATCTCTGATCAAATACAAAGTATTCATAAATTTTCCTTCGTTATCCTATAAACCGACTTTACTCGTTAGAATAAAGTATTTCATGCCTTTTCTTCTTTGCGATCTTTGCGAACTTCGCGGCTTTGCGTTGAAAAAAGCCGTTTCACGCAAAACCGCAAAGAAGAAACAAGAATAAAATTCTTAGGGCCGACGAACCACTCCTTTATCCCCGGTCTGTTCTTTCTCCCTGTTTAGCTCGATCATATCGACGCTGGATGCCGAGTCGCCGATGAGGTATTTGCCAAAATAATCTGCCCGCACCCAAAAGAAATAATTGCTCGCATCCGCGTAACCGTGCCGCTTGCCGGGTATCACGAGCATGTCAAAACGCTTGTTGGCCTTGATCAACGCGTCAACCAGACGCAGCGTGTTGGCCGGGTGGACGTTGTCGTCGATGTCGCCCGTCGAGAGCAACAGGTGGCCCTTTAGGTTCCTTGCGATCTCCGAATTTTTGTCGATATCGTATTCGAATGTAATATTGCCGTCCTTGTCCGTGACCTCTTTTACTCCGTCGTGTTTTTCGCTCCATTGGCGGTTGTAAATATTGTTTTCGTGATTGCCCGACTCAGAAACGGCGACCTTAAAAAAATCGGGAAAGACGAGCATCGCCGCGGTTGACATAAACCCACCGCCCGAGTGGCCCCAGATCCCGACCTTGTCGATGTCAATAAACGGCATCCTCCGCGAAAGCTGTTCGATCGCGGTCTTTTTGTCGGCCAGGCCGTAATCTCGTAGATTCCCGTAACCATAATTGTGATACCACTTAGACCGCTGCGGATTGCCGCCGCGATTGCCAACCTCGATGACGATAAAGCCCATCTGAGCCAGCGCCATCCGCTCGTTACGCGGGCTAAAGGTCTTGGTCACCGACTCGGTTTGCGGACCGGGGTAAACGTAGGCAATGATCGGGTAGCTTTTCTTCGGATCGAAATCAAACGGCTTGTACATCACGCCATAGAGGTCGGTGATGCCGTCGTCCGCCTTTACCTTAAAGGTTTCGGGAAATTTATATCCGGCCTCCGTCATCGCCGACAGATCCGTGGTTTCAAGAGGCATCAGCTTGGCGCCCGTCGTGTCATAAAGCACCGATTCGGGCGCTGTATTGATCCGCGACGAATTATTGACAAAATACTTGCCCGAATCCGCCATCGAGATCGCATGCGAAGCGTCGCCCGGATCGAGTAGCTTCATACCGCTGCCGTCGAGGCCGATGCGGTAGACGTGTTCGTAATATGGGTCTTCATTCGGCTCGCGGCCATTGGCTGTTAGATAGACCGTGCGTGTCTTTTCATCGATGCTATCTATCGAATCGGTATAAAATTCGCCCGCAGTGATCTGATTTTTGAGCTTGCCGTCGGCGTCGAACAAATAATAGTGCCCCCAGCCGTCACGCTCGGACCAATGGACGAGTTCCCGGCCATTGTTGATCAGGAAGAGCGGTTTGTATTCGATGTAGGTGTTCAGTCGTTCCTCTATCAGCGTCTTGACCTCGCCCGTCGCGGCGTCGGCAACGCATACGTCAACCCGTTTCATGTCGCGGCTTGTGCGGTTGAAATAAAGTTTGTCCGGCGTGTCGCTGAGCCATTTTGGCTCGACACCCGCGGTCTGCGGGCCTCCGCCCTGCTGTTGCTGCTGCTGATCGTCGGTGCTGCGGTCAACCTGAATACCGCGTGCCCGCTCGCGTTCGATGTTTGTAACCTGGGCCGTGTAGATCGACACCTGCTGGTCCTTGAACCGGTCGCTCTTGACCTTTACCCGTGATTTGGCGTCCAGGTCAAAGATCTCGATCTCGGACTGCGGCTGGTTGACCTCGCCGGGCATGCCGTAACGATATGTTTCGAGCTTGGGGCGCGGATTTGCCAGCGAATTTATCACCCACAGATCGGCGACCTTGCGCTGGTCGATCTTGACGACTGAGATCTTTTTCGAATCTTTGGACCAATTTATCCGGATCGTCGGAACACGAGGCGTTTTGTTCTTTTCGCTGAACCGGTACGGGCCTTTCTCTTCCTCGGTCAACCGGCGGGCGTAGCCGTAATACTCCTCGCCGTCGGTCGTCAGTTGGATTTCGACTATCGATGGATCGTCTTCTTTTTTCAGCGCCTTAGCGTAATTCTCGGCGTCCATCATGTAAAGGTTTTGGCCGCGGGCGAACAGGACCGTCTTTTCATCCGGTGAAACCGATGCCCAGCGGGCCTTGCGCGGCGGCGTGTAATCCGGGAGAAGCTTGAGCTGCGATGTCGCGAGATCGTATTCGAAATAGATCGTCCTGTTTCGAGCACCCGGGCCCGTTTGTCCGACTGCCTGATCGCCGGTCTGGCCGCCTTCGGTCTGCGCCGCTCCACGGGCAGGCGGATCTTCCTTTTTCAGGCCCGGTATCTCGGCGTCGCGCGGAACGCTGACATCGAGCCGGATAGCCGCATCCTTGTTAATAAACCGGATCGTCGTGATCGGCAGATGCTGTGCGTCGTACGGCAGCCGCGTCAGCGTGGTCAACATCGCAGCCATTTTTGCCGCGTCAAAGACCGGTGTCTTGGTCTTTTTGATAGGGTCGACCATGTAAAACCTTTTACCGGAATTGGTCTCATAGCTGTACCAAAACCGGTCACCCGTCTCGATCCAGTGGGGTGTGACCGACGTGTCAAAAAGCATTTTCCCGATCTTGGCCGACGTCCAGCGGGACGCCAGCTCATAGTTTGCCTTCGAGACGCGATTGTCCGGCTCTGGCTTCGACGGCCTTTCCTGCGCCTGAGCGATGAACGAAAACGATGTTGCAATGAGACCAAAACAAAGAGCTAAACCCGCGAATTCGCTGACAAAGAGCATTGACCCACGTCGAAGCTGCATGAAGAGTTCCTCCAAAATATTAAAGACGATTAGTTTTAGGACTGGTCAGAACTGTAGCATTGAACGCGGTAAAAAATCCAGATAAACAAGCCGCTGTAACTGGTACGGGATTATTTGAGACGTTTAGCCCCCATTATCCGTATGGGTGGTTTCAGGCTTTGTCCTTCCGCCGCTGACTGCTGGATCTTCTTCACAACGGCCATTCCTTTGACGACCTTACCAAAGGCCGCAAACCCCTGGCCGTCGGGGTTGCGTTTGCCGCCAAAATCAAGCTCCGGCTGGTTGCCGATGCAGATGAAAAAGTCCGACGTAGCCGTATCCGGCCCCGAGCGTGCCATCGAGGCCACGCCGTCCTTGTGCAGCAGCCCCGTAGTGTTCGTGCGTTCGAGCTTGATGGCTGGTAGGTGTAATTTCGATTTTTCCGGATCAACGCCAGCCTGTATTACCTCGATCTTGACTGCGTTATTCGGTTGATTGTCCAGCTTGACCGTCCGGTGAAAATGCCCACCGTTATAGTGTCCGGCGTCGACATAGTGCAGAAAATTGGCGGCCGACACCGGAGCGCTTTGTACATTGACCTCGACCTCAATATCGCCGAGGTCGGTTTGCAGCAGCACCCGGACCTTATCGCTCGGCTTCTCGGTTTTGGCCTGGCATAAGGCATCCGTGGTCAGCCACAAACAGGCAGATATCAAGAGCAATGTAATTTTCATCATTTCTCCCTCTGATCCCTCTCCAGTTCACTTATGACCTGAAAAGAGTACAAATTACCACAGTTTTCGGTGGTATCAAAAAAGAGTAGTGGGCGCGATGCAGAAGAGAGAGCATAAGCAAGGGCGATACACTCAAGGTTGAACGTATCGCCCGAACTTACGCGTGATGTCATAAAGACGGTTTCTCCAGTTTGTTTGAACTACAATCTGGTTTGACAAGAAGATTTTGTTCTTTGAAAAGGAGAAACCGTAATGACATTGTACATCGGAGTTGATTTTCATCCA
>JANYIL010000024.1 GCA_025362075.1 Chloracidobacterium sp. | reverse complement strand
GATGAAATATTTCATCCTCGGCTCGTTCGCATCGGCGTTTTTGCTCTACGGTATGGCATTGATCTACGGGGCGACCGGCTCGACCAACCTGACGCAGATCGCGGCAAAGGTCGCCGACCCAAACTTCCCTGCTCTGATGCTCGTCGGCGGTGCGATGATGATCGTCGGGTTTGGATTTAAGATCGCGATGGCGCCGTTTCACGTCTGGGCCCCGGACGTTTACGAAGGTGCCCCGACGCCGATCACCGGTTTCATGGCCGCCGGGCCAAAGGCTGCCGCGTTTGCATCGTTCGTACGTATCTTTGTCCTCGGCTTGCCGCTCGTCGCGGGGGTCCAATCGTCAGAATATCTTCACTTGACGTGGACCTCTGCCCTCGCGGTAATGGCTATAGCTACGATCCTCGTCGGTAACGTTGCCGCGATCATGCAGACCAACGTCAAGCGAATGCTGGCGTATTCGTCGATAGCCCACGCGGGCTATGCACTCGTCGGCTTTATCGGTGCGGGTATGGCTAAAACCGATGCCGCCCGGGATGCCGCGATCGCGTCGGTGGCGTTTTATATGCTGACCTACTCGGTGACTAATCTAGGAGCATTTGCTATCGTGACCTTGCTGGCGCAAAAGAACGACCGCCGCTGTGATTTTGAGGACTACAACGGTATTGGCTTCAAATCGCCGGTGCTGTCATTCTCGCTCTCGCTGTTTATGCTATCGCTTCTCGGATTGCCATTGACGGCAGGATTTATGGGTAAGGTGCTCGTGTTCCGCCCGGCACTTGAGGCCGCAAATCCGCTCGTTACAAGCCTCGTCGTCGTAGCCGTGATCGGCTCGGCGATTTCCGCATATTACTATCTACGGCTGATCGTCGTGATGTTTTTCCGCGAACGCGTCAGCGAATGGATCGAACCCAAAATGTCGACCGGGCTTGCTGCTGCTCTTGTCATCGCCGTCATCGGTGTTCTCTACTTCGGAATTTTCGCCGACCGCGTGATCGATAAATTTGCCGAAGTGCCGTCGAGCGTCGCCGTCAAAACCGATAAATAGAACATACAGGTTCGTCCGATGGATATTGCCGCCGAAATTTGCGCCGACCTTGCCGACGAATGGCTCCCTACTATCTATCGAGAAAAGGTCCGCTCGCAACGGACCCGTTCGTATCATCTCGAAATTCCAGTTCGCGAAAATCGAGCAGACATTCAATACACATTACTCGGCATCGAGCTCAAGGTCGGCAAACGCCGCTTTGCGTGCCCCGATCTCGCGACGGCCAGATATCTTCGGGTATTTGCACGTCTCGGCTGCCGCAATTTCGCCGTGCCGTACGACATATCGCAGATCTCGGGCATTGCTGACGAACTCGAAACCAGCTGGCAGCGTTCGTTGGTACTGGCCAAAACAAAAGCTCCCGACGACGACGCTGCTCTTCGCTCGGTAATAAAAGCTTTGCGTGCCGAGATCACCGCCATCGGCCCCGGCGACGCGATGCCGCTATTCGACCGCGAAACGAAACAGGGCAAAGTGGACTAGTTATGCCGTATTACGACGACGATGGGAACGAACTCGACCCGGACACGATTCAGATGCCAAAGATGTGCCTGATGTGCGAGAAAAAGGATCTGCCCGAAGAAGAAATTCTCTGCAATCTAAATCGTTTAGATCAAAAGGCTGAGCCTGTGTTTAAGTGTGGTGCGTTCGTCAGCCTTTACGGTGCGTTGATTGATGATATAATCGAATGATTCGCTTCTCGGACGCGATTTAACCTTAAATTAACGCAATATGCATGACGCCGTGGCAAAAGTGATCGAACCGGAAAGTTTGCCGTTTCCATACAACAAAAGCACGTTTTGCAGATACGAACCGATCGAGCAAAAGATTGACTACGCCAAGGTTCTCATCGTCAACGATCTGTTGCGGTACGACTCAGATCTGTCCGATCTCGCCCGCAAAGATTGGAACGGCACGACCGAGGCAAAGCTCGAATTTGAGCGAATGGTGTCGGGCATGGCCTGCAACAACATCGCCAAAAATGTCCTGCGGCTCGTTAAAAATCCCAAGACAATGACTGTGCATCTTTCGGAGCTGGCGGACGCGGCTGAGAAATTTAGCCCGGATGCGATCGTGATGAGCGGCACGTTTGCCGATTTTGATTATTACAATCCGGAGCACATCGCGAGTTTTACCAAATTTATCCAAGAGACCAAGATACCTGTGCTTGCGATCTGCGGAGCTCACCAATTGGTAGCAATTGCCTTCGGCTCAAAGCTGAAAACCCTCGACGATCTCGAACTCGCCGCCAAACGTACTGACCGCATGGTCGAATATCAATATCGTTTTGTAAAGATCGTCGATAAATCAGATCCGATCTTCGAGGGCAATGATGATAAAAAGTCGGGAATATGGCAGGAATATACTAAGGACGACGACATCCTCCGTGTCTGGCAAAACCACGGCGTTCAGGTCGATGGGGTGCCTGCTGGATTCAAACTGCTTGCTACATCTTACCTCTGCAAAAACCAAGCAATGGTAAAAACTAATGAAGGCCAGATGATCTACTGTGTCCAGTTTCACCTTGAAAAATCATTCGAAGATTGGTCAAAAAACCCGACCCGCTGGGAACACCCAAACGAAAGCCGCGACGGCCGGATCTTGTTTGAGAATTTTTTGAAACTGGCCTTGAAACACAGGAATGAGTAACCTATTTCAGCCTAATGAGTGCAAAATCATCAGTCCCGCTCTAATTTCATCGTATGAATTCAATATAAGTTCTGTCGGGTGCTGCGGAGAGCTGGCTTTGGTTTGCAAATACTGCCATACTGCTAACCTGGAGGGTTTGAGCTATGCGTGCTAGAAAGCTTTACTTTGGGGTTATTGTAGTTTGCGTCGCCCTCCTCTTATCGATCGGCGCGTTCGCGCAACAAGGCACGGATTGCCGTCGAAGAAAAGAGCCACCCAAACCGGGGACACTTGATTTGACGGGAGAGTGGATGGACAATAGCGTTAACCTCAAAGTGACTATCACGCAGGTCGGGACTCAGCCGTTAAGTCAAAATGTCGAGGTAGAGGCAGCGTACGTAGTTCCTTACAAGTGCGCGTACCCAAGCTCGAGGTCCAGTGGGCATACGGCCGTCCTACTCAATGATGATTTCACCGGACAACTCACAAAGCTGAACCTTGGAGCGCGCAGCACTATCGTGGGCATGGTCTCTATCTGCCTCTCACGGACGGACACGTTATATGATAACAACGGCACATTATTAACGCCGTCTAATACGCACGTTGAAACTTCCAGCACCGTTGTTCAGGGCAAACTAGAGTTGACGGTCAGCGACAACGCTGATTCCATGGCAGGAACATTTGAGGATCCTGAGAAGGGCACTCAACAAATAAGTTTCACCCGAATTTCGGATAAATCGGACAAATCTGAGTATTTTCCGGCCGGCATCATCAATACAGCCACGACCGCGAAAATCTACAGCGAACCCACAAGTGGATCGAGAGTTACTTACACTGCGCCTCCAGGAACTCGCCTCATCTTTGAAGATGTGAGACTGGATGCCGCTGGCAATCCCACCTGGTACGGAGTCGTAAACGGAGAAGGGTCGGCGTATTCGAAGAACACCGGCTGGATTCGGGCTAGTCAGATTACGTGTAGCATACCAAATGCCCCCGGGCCGGGCAGCTTGCAGAATTTCTAGTCTCCTATAATAAACTACTTCCCTCGCTCAACATCAGCCCTTAGATCCACATCAGCCTTGAGCATCTTCTCCAGCTCGCTTAGCTTAGTCGTCATCTGCTCGTGAATGTGGTCAACCTTTTCATGGAGGTGGGCGACTTCGAGTTCGGCTTTGATGTTGACGTCGTATTCGATATCGCCACGAATTTTGTCTTTCGCGGCCTGACGGTTTTGCGAAATCAGGACAAAGCATGATAGAAAGATTGCTTCGAGCGAGACGATCATTGTCAGCAAGCCGAACGGAAACGGGTCAAATTGCGGGAGGCCGAGCGGGAACGTATTGATCGTTACCCAGACTGCAAACCACAGGCCATTGATTATCAGGAACAGCATGCTACCGCTAAACCACGCTATCCAGTCGGCAATACGTTGCAGAGCAGGTAGCTTTTCCTCCATCTCCTCGTTAACATTTCGCGACACGCGGGTTTGGAGCAGACGGTCAACCTTGCGCAGCATGCCGCTCATAGCAGCAAGCATATTTAACGCCGCATCAGGTTGTTTTTTGAATAGCAGGAGCAGATCGTCGCGGTCAAGCAGTAAAATCTCGCAATCCACCAATGCGACAGATGTCGCCGAACGCGGACGCGAATCAAGCATCGACAGCTCTCCAAACAGATCGTTTTTCTCCGCGACCGTCAGCACGATCTTCTGACCGGTCGTATCCTTGACAAAAAGCTCGATCTCGCCCGATTTGACTATATAAAGGGCGTCACCGAGATCCCCGGCGTGAAAAATGACCTCGCCCGCGGATACAGATTTGTAGTCGATAACGGCGGCGAGCTCGCCCAGCTCGGTTTCATCAAGCAGTTCAAAAAGTTCTACTTCGGCAAGGTCGGCGGGTTGGCAAGGCATATTGATTTTGCTTCTCTGCAACAGGAAGTGAGATTTATAGTCGGCAACGGTATACGTTTAGCCCTGAGAACCGTGAGTGATCAAAAACAATGCTCGGGCACATTCTCAAGAGTGTTTTTCATCAGCATATCGACGACCGCGTTGAAATCGCCTCCGGTTTCTTCGTAGACGCGCAGCTGTTCGTCAGCGGACGTTCCGCGGTCAAGGATGGTGTGGATATGCTCGATCTCTTTGCGTGAGTCGAGCGGGTCAACAACGTCATCGACAAACTCCAGTAGTTCACGGATCAGGTCTTTGACCGGGACCTCTTTTTGTTTGCCGAGGTCAAGCAGCATCCCGTCGAGGCCGTAGCGGATCGCCCGCCATTTGTTTTCGAGTATCAGACGCCGATGATAGATGCGAAATCCGATATTGCCTTCATTTAGCACCATCAATTTTGCAACGATCGCCTGAAACAACGCCGCGATCGCGATGGTGTCGTCAACGCGGGTCGGGATGTCGCATATTCTAAATTCGAGCGTCGGGAACAGGTGATGCGGTCGAACGTCCCACCAGATCTTCGAGCCGTTCTGGATGCAGTTCATCTTGACGAGCAGATCAACGTAGGCCTGAAACTGCTGATACGATTCGAACGTGTCGGGAATCTCGGTACGGGGAAATTTCTTAAAAACCTCGGATCGATACGATTTCAAACCGGTATTGAAACCGAGCCAAAACGGTGACGATGTCGTCAACGCCAGGACATGCGGCAGGAAATAACGGGCCGCATTCATTACCTGGATCCGCTTTTCGATATCGGGAATACCGACGTGAACGTGCAGGCCGAATATCAGCAAACTGCGGGCGACCATCTGCAGCTCGTCAACCAGCAATTTGTACCGGTCGCCGTCATAGATCTCCTGTTCGGACCATTTTGAAAAGGGGTGGGTCGATGCGGCGACGATTGCCATTCCCTTTTTCTGGGCGAGGCCCGAAATAATGCATCTTAGCTTCGTCAGGTCCTCGCGAGCCTCGCCGATGTTGGCGCAGACTCCGGTGCCGACCTCGATCATCGACTGGATCATCTCAGGCTTGATCTTTTCGCCAAGCAGGAGCTTTCCTTCCTCGAGGATCTCGGAAACATGCGATTTCAGTTCGCGTGTCTCCGGATCGACGATCTGAAACTCTTCTTCGATGCCCAGTGTAAATTGATCGAACATAATCTTTCGAGTCCAATGTCTAAAGTCTAATGCTCAGTGAAATGCTAACGTTGGAACTCTTCACGCGAGTTGTAGCTCGTCCTTGAGAAAAGTCTCGTCGTTCGGATCGAGATTTTTGAAACGTACGCCAACGCCGTGGCCTGGGTCGGAATATACGACGATGCCGTTGAGGTTCATCGTCCGGGCACCGACGTCGAGCGTCATCATGATCGGGGTTCCCTGATCGAGCGGGGCCGTCGTCGTCATATAGAGGCCGCCCGAGCCGATGTCGCGGGTATTGGCGATACCCGTCCCGTCGCCGCCGTCAAATCTCACATCGACTATTAGTTTCTTGCGGTCGGTCCCGCGGCGATCCGCTGGATTAATAGGTTGATCGTCCTTTTTTTCCGTCATGATTTTTCGCTTGCAATCCGCTCTGTCCGGATCAAAACTTTTGAGTCACATTCTAACCTAAATTTTCGCGAATGGATAGAAATTTTGTGACGAAATATCTCACCGGTCGAGGTGTCTCATTTTTTGTCTCATTTTTGTCTCAAATGAGACACTTTATTGTTGCAGTGAATCCACTTAGCGGGATTGTCTCATTTTTTATTATTTTCAAGGCGGTCGCCCAACTTCTGTCCAACAATTGTCCAACTTTGGACATTTT
>JANYIL010000224.1 GCA_025362075.1 Chloracidobacterium sp. | reverse complement strand
ACGTGATCAATCATGTGACCGAATTTTACGGGCAGGAATCGGTCTGTCAGATCGTGACATTTGGAACGATGGCGTCGAGAGCGGCGATCAAAGATGTCGGCCGGGCGTTGGGGATGGATTACGGAGCAGTTGAAAAGGTTGCGAAGATGATTCCGCCGCCTATCCGAGGCCGCAATGTGAGTATTTCGCAGGCCCTCGAGACCGTTCCCGAGATGAAGGCCGCGATGAAGGACGCTCAGGTCAAAGAACTGATCGATCTCGCCCTCAAACTCGAGGGCTGTTCGCGTCACACTTCCGTTCACGCTGCCGGCGTTGTCATTAGCCCAAGGCCTCTGCACGAGCTTGTGCCGGTGGCGATGTCGGGCAAAGACGAGCTTACGAGCCAATATCCGATGGGCGATCTTGAAAAGGTCGGAATGCTCAAGATGGACTTTCTTGGGTTGACGACGCTGACGGTTATTGCTGATTGTCTCGCATCAATGAAGGAAAACCTCGATGTTACGGTCGATTGGACAAAAATTCCAACCAACGACCCGAAAACGATGGAGCTTTTTGGCGAGGGGCGGACGGAGGCTATATTCCAGTTCGAATCTTCGGGCATGCAGGACATGTGCCGCAAGCTGCGGCCGAAGGAACTCGAAGATCTCTCGGCATTGAACGCGCTTTACCGCCCCGGCCCGCTCGACGGCGGCATGATCGATGATTTTATCGACCGCCATCGCGGTCTCAAGCCGGTCGAATATATCGTGCCGGAGATGGAGGACATTCTCGGCAACACGTTCGGCGTTCTCGTTTATCAGGAACAGATCATGCAGCTTGCCCAGAAGCTCGCCGGCTACACCCTCGGCGAAGCCGATCTGATGCGTCGAGCGATGGGTAAGAAAAAGCAAGAAGAGATGGCGAAAGAAGAGAATAAATTCGTCGACGGTGCCGTTGAGCGAGGCATTAAGAAGAAAACCGCCAAAGAGATCTTCGACCTGATGGCGAAGTTCGCCGATTACGGTTTTAACCGCAGCCATTCGATGGCGTACGCCGTTCTCGCGTTTCAGACGGCCTATCTCAAGGCACACTTCCCTGCGTATTTTTACGCTTCAGTTCTCTCACACGAAGCCCAGGACAGCGCGAAGGTTTACAAATACTCAACCGAGTTAAAGTCGATGGGCCTCGCCCTGCTGCCGCCGGACGTAAATGAAAGCGGCGAGGGTTTTACGCCAGTCGACACTAAGGTCCGCTATGGGCTGACGGCGATCAAAGGCATGGGCACATCGAGCGTTCAAGCGATGGTTGAGGCTCGCAAAACAGGGCGTTTTACGTCCGTTTATGATTTTTGCGCACGGCTCGGTTCGGGTGCGGTCAACCGGCGTGGGCTTGAAAGCCTGATCGCGGCCGGGGCTTTTGATTCGATGATGTCGGAGGGAAAGGATGCCGGAACGTGGCGGTCGCAGCTCACCGCGGCGATCGATTCGGCGCTGGCCCAAGGCCAAAGGTTGGCGGAGGACCGTTTGCGGGGACAAAATGCCCTTTTTGGGGCCGTCGAGGCAACGGAAACGGTCGAAACGATGCCGGACGCGGAGCCGTGGCCGCAGACGGAGCTTGCCCGTCGCGAAAAGGCGGCGATCGGGTTTTATCTTTCGACGCACCCGCTCGACAATTTCAAAGATCTGCTTGAACGAAAAAAGCTCAAGAGTATAGCGGAATATGACAATCTCGAATCCGGCCAGCATGTCACGATAGCCGGAATGATCAGCGGTTTGCAGGTCCGCACGAGCAAACGCGGCAATCGGTTTGCCCAGTTCCGTCTTGAGGACCGCTCGGGCGGCATTAAAGGCGTTGTGCTTGGTGAAAATTTTAATAAATTGAGTGGATTGCTGGCTGATGACGGGATGTTTATTGTCGAGGGCAATATCGAGGCCGCCGAGGGCCAGGAGCCGACGCTCAAGATCAACGCCTTGCAGTCGCTCGATGAAATGGTCGCGAGCGGTGCCTGCGAACTGCATATCACGATCCCGCCGCAAAGCCAGTCGGAAACGTATTTCGAACAGCTTTATTCGCTGCTCGAACGAGACCGCGGCCGATGCAACGTGTTTTTGACGATGGCCGCTGGCGAGGCGCAGGTTAGGCTGCAGGCAGAAGGATTGTCAGTCACTGGAAGCCGTGCGCTCGAACGTGAGCTTGAGAGTCGAGGCTGCTCGGTCGATTGGATTGGGTGAAAAAGATGAAGAATTGGAACCACAGATGGACACAGATAAACACAGATAAAGAAATTGAAGAGTGTCATTCCGAGGCGTTTTAATGAAGACATCTGTGTTTATCTGTGTCCATCTGTGGTTAATTTCTTAGTACATTCGTTTGAGGTATCATTATCCTATGGCGACTACCGCATTTGAACGCGTGCAGATGGCGCGGCATCCTGACAGGCCTTACGCACTGGATATTATCGCTTCCCTGTTTACGGATTTTGTTGAGATACACGGCGACCGGAGATATGCGGACGATCCGGCGATGATCGCGGGATTTGCGCGGCTCGATGGTGTCGAGGTCTGCGTCATCGGCCAGCAAAAAGGCCGCGATATCAACGACCGCCGCCACCGCAACTTTGCAATGTCCAAGCCCGAAGGCTACCGCAAGGCCCTTAGGATGATGAAGCTCGCCGAAAAATTCGGCCGTCCGGTTATCACGATCATCGACACGCCCGGAGCCTATCCCGGAATTGATGCCGAGGAGCGCGGCCAAGCCGAAGCGATCGCCTTTAATTTGCGTGAAATGGCCGGTTTAAAAGTCCCCGTAGTCGTCGTCGTACTCGGCGAGGGCGGCTCCGGCGGAGCTCTCGCGATCGGGATCGGCGATAAGGTTTTGATGCTTGAAAATGCCGTGTATTCGGTCATCACGCCGGAGGGATGTGCAGCGATCCTTTGGAAATCGGCCGAACGGGCCCCCGACGCTGCCGAAGGTCTGCGTCTCACTGCCGCAAACCTGAAAGAATTCGACATCATCGATGAGATCATCCCCGAAGCCGATCCGTGGACAATGCCAGAAAACGGCGACAAAAAGAGTCAAAAGGCTTATGACCGTGTCTGCGACAGCCTAAAGAAAAGCCTCGTTCGCGAGATAAAAGGTCTCTCGGCGATTGAGACAACAAAATTACTGGATAACCGCTACAAAAAATTTCGCAAGATGGGTGAGTGGGTTTAGTTCGCTTTTTGTTCTGGCCGGTTTTACCTCAGCTCAGGCGCCGTGTGATCCGAAGGATAATCCTTGCAAGGTTGATGCGTACTCCAAACGAATTGCCGCGAATCCGGTGGACGGCGAAGCCTACTACGGTCGCGGCACCGCTTACTAAGAGCTAAAGCAATATGACACAGCGATCGCCGATTATACGAAATACATCGCCACATATTTAGTACCACCAAATAACACAAAAATACACGAAGAGGCTTATTTCCGCCTTTCGTATATTTCCATGTAGTTTCGTGGTTCTTTCGATTTAAAATGGTATATCGTCATCGGCCGCCGGTCCATTGCCGCCGGTTGCCGGCGTAGCTGACGGAGCTCCCGATGCCACGGCTGCGGATGAATCTTGGGGCGGGCCGCTGTGTGTGTCGTCATATTCGTGGCCACCGCTGTATTCGCCGCCACCTTCGCCGCGGTCGGCTCCGCCGAGAAACTGCATGTCAGTAGCGTTTACCTCGAGCGACTGGCGGGCATTGTTGTCGCGGTCGGTCCATTCTTCGACCCGGAGGCGGCCTTCGATATAGACTGGGCGGCCTTTGGCCAGGTACTTCGAAGCCGTCTCCGCCTGTTTGCCCCAGAGCGTGACCTTGAACCACGTCGCAATGTTCTGAAATTCGCCGGATTTGTCACGACGTTTTTCGTTTGTGGCCATCGAAAAGCTGCAGACCGCTGTTCCCTGCGGCGTGTACCTAAGCTCCGGATCTTTTCCGAGATTTCCGACGAGAATTATTTTGTTGAATGACATGTGTGTTCCTCTTTATATGTGTTTTGTGTTTTTTGTGGGCCTGTCGGCCGGGTAAGCTATAGAAAGCAAGGCCTATAAATCGGAAAGGCCCAATTTTGGTCAAACTTTTACTAAAGCTTAGGCATCAATATAACACGACAAGGGGCGTGTGCTAAAATCCTTATTTCGCACTGGCCACGGATAGAAATAAGTGATGTTCCGCAATTCTCTTCCCAAAATAGTCATTATTGCTGCGATCTGCGTGAGCGCCGTCGCGATTGTCCATGGACAGCCGAAGCCCGGATCGGAGGTCGATTTTGTTAAATGCTGGGCGTATGAATTTGGCGACCACGAGGCTGCCTCGGTCATGGCGTCGGACGGGGTTCGGGTTTACGTTGGCGGCGGCGGGAAGATCGATGCGCTTTCGCTCGAAGGGCAGAGGATGTGGCGGACAGAGTTTGGCGGCGGCATTATTTCAAACATCCTGCCGCTTGACGAAGGCCTTTTCTTTGCCGTGCCGGTGCCGACCGGCGGTGACAAAGGAAACAGCGGCGGCGACACGCTTCGGGTCCTGAGCAAGGAAACGGGGATCACGAAATTATCCATAAAGCTGCCCGAAGCCAGTGAACATTACCTCGCCGCGTATCAGGGCGGAATAATTGTGGTTTCGGCGAACGGAGTCGTTCAATACCGGGACTCGAAAACGGGTACGGCCAAATGGAAGCGCGAGTTGGCTGACGGATTTGCCACCGCTCCGCGATTTTTGGCCGATAAGCTGATCGTCGGCTCGACCGCGAAACAGGTTTTTGTAATCTCGCTGGCGACCGGCGAGATCGACTCGATGCGAAAGGTGCCGTTTAATATCACGGCCGTCGGCCAGACTGCGGCGGGCGACCTGATAGTCGGCGACGAACGCGGAAACCTTATGTCGTTTCTCGGCAATACGGAAAAGGTCACCTGGAAATTTCGTGCCGGAGGCGAGATCTCGACGATCCTTCCCACGGGCATGAATATTTTGATCACTTCGCATGACAACTTTGCCTATTCTCTGGTTGCAAAAAACGGGGCCGTCGACTGGAAACGGCGTTTGTCGGGGCGAGTGGGCCGCATTGCGACTCTAGAGGAAAGGTATGTCTTAATGTCGGGCATCGACGATCACGGGGCTGTACTGACCGATCTTACAAACGGAAAGAGCGCCGGCCAGATCGTACTCGGTGATTTAGAGCGAATAAACTACAATCCGGTCGCCGCCAGCGAATTGATATTCCTTCTGACAAGCGATTCGATCCGATCGTTTGGGTTAAACGGCTGCGGGGCAAAAAAAGAAGGCGGTCCGGGCAAATAATGCCGCGGAACCGCCAACCATAAAAAAATTTAGCAACAGATCCTGTTTCTAGTGCGAAACGGCATGCTGCTGCATCATTGTGTAAATCTCGTCTTTTATTGCTAATTTCTTTTTCTTAAGGGTGATCTCCTCTAACTGTTCGTCGTCGTTGGGGTAGGTCAGATGTGCAAGTTCGCTCAATCTTTTTTCGAAGTCCTCGTGCTGATGTATCAGGTCTCGAAAGGAGTTATTGCTTTTTAGCAGTTCGTCTCTCACCGGGTCAGCTATTGACATGTCCATAACGTATTGTCCTCACTTGTCAAATTTTTTTAAGCCAAGTCGCGACCATTAACATTTCCGTAACTGGGCTTAACTTCATCTTAGTACATTCCAGATAAGATTATCAAGCCCTCAATTATTCCAGCATTATTTCAGGATAAGTTTCATTAAGAGCGCGTGTTCGCGCGGGTTTTCGTAGAAATTATTGCGGCTCTGGACATGTTCGAATCCGCTTTGCTCGTAGAAGCGGATCGCCTTTTGGTTCGAGGCCCGAACCTCGAGCCATATGTTCCGGACGCCAAGATCATGGCATTTTTCGACGAAAGCATCAAAAATTAACTGCCCTAATCCCTTTCCCTGTTCGCTATCAATCACGGCGACGTTGTATATTTCAGCATCCTTTTCCGTCTCGATCGTTCCGCCCTGGACTATTCGGCCGACGATGAAACCTATCGTCTCATAGGCCGCGGATTCGAGCCTCAGCATGATCGCCTCGGTGATCTGTAGTTCATCGAGATAATTTTGAGCGGTCCAAGTGCTTAGATTCGTTTCCGAGCCGATACGGATCAGGTCGGCGATATGCGACGCCTCGACGGGCCGGGTTCGTGGATAAATCTCCGTATTATCTTTTGATAGAGGCATTTAGATGGATTTGCTTATAAACAATGGCTCGATAATCTGGCTCGGCCGTGACGCACAGATCGTCCCGATCGCGAACGCCAGGTTTGCACCGAAGTTAGTGACCATCGACATCTGAGCGACTCGTAAATACAGCGACTCGTGAAGGATAAATTTCCCGTCCCGAGCGTTCTGAACTAAATCAAAAAATGTCTCGTCCGGCATCGCCTGCGGATGGTTAACCGCAACCGGTTGTCCATCGACGGACCTAAAGCTCTGGACGCAAACCGAACCGCGACCGACGGGAAGAGCGGCGGTAATATTTTCAGGACGCTGAAAAGCCATGGCTCGTAGTGCCGACTCCGACGACATCGCGATACCCAGGCCATCCTGAAATCCAAGTGCGGTTGCCAGACCGATCCTGATACCGGTAAAACTTCCGGGCCCGGCCGAAACCGCGACGAGGGCGATATCGTGCCGGGAAACTCCGGTCGAAGTGAGGATCGCATCGATATTTACGAGCAGATCTTCGGCCTTTGAGACGCTGGATGAGCCTATCCAGTTACGGATCTCGATGCCGTTCTCAATAAGCGAGATGCTGCCGCCGCAGATTGCAGACTCAATCGCTAAGATCGTACGGGGAAGATTGGTCATTTGGATATTGAATCGGAAATTGCATTTATAATGCGCCGAAAGGACGGCATGGCACGGTGAAAGATGCTTCCGAGCTGGTAGTGCAGGCGCGTTCGAGAGTCAAAACTACCCTCCATTTCCACGGTCGCCCATATTGGATTGGGCCGGAAGCGTTTCAGGATTTGTTTTCCCAGTAGTTTTGGGTCCTTTAGGGTTATGTCGAGCGGTAAATGACGCTCGCCGGTCGCCCATTCGTGCTCAACGGTGCGTATTATCCACGCCGGTATGTCCTTTGCTTCGCCCTCGACGGGTGTTCCTGACAGGTCCAGCCCGATATACCGGCTTGCGAGACCGAGAGAGCAGGCGAGCCATCGGCGACGTCTCTCGCTGACCGTTTTCAAAAAACGGTCCCAGTCGAAATCGGCCGGGCGGTTGGCAACCAGAAAATATATATCCCAGAGCCGGTCATGGAAAGCCCCGCCGTCGTTCAGCCAGTGAACGCAAAGAACACGCAGGTGATCTTCGGGTCGCAAAACGCGGATCGATCCACCCTCCGCTTCGATGAGAAGCGAATTACTAAATAGGTCATCCCACGGAACGGTGTCGAGATGACGCAATTCACGATGCACGTCGATCGCGAGGCCTCTTGCTTCGGCTGATTGAGAAATATCGAGGGCCGCTTCGTAGTCATTCGCGGCAACCGCCAGATCCATGTCTACCGAGATTCGTAATTTGTCGTCCGGGTAAAATCGTGCGGCCGCAAGGCCTTTTATCAGAATTGGTTCTATCGAGTGTGCCCGGAATAGTGAGAAAGCCCCCAGTGCCTTGTGCTCCGCCGCCTTGCGTTGAAGCAAATTCCAGCGAAGGTCATCGGTAATCTCAACTCCTTCGCGCAGATAAATTTCGCCCACCATACACAAAAGAGTAGCAAAGTTTGAGAGTCTAAACTACTTATCGATGCGTTCAGTGATAGTGGCGTGAAAGCGGAAGTTGGACAACAGAAAGGAGCAGCGATGAAATCTAATCATCGCCGCTCCGAAATTATTTGCATGGTGCCGAAGTTAAGGGGCGCAAACGCCGTTTGCGTTACATGTCGTTACCGACGGACACGCACTCCGACCGGCTGTTGCGCAGGTCGCATTACTGGTGCATGAGCATGAACCTACGCCCAGGGCATGTTGAGGAGCGACGAGCGATGCAATTACCGGTAGTGCTACGAGCGACGCGAGACCGATCGTTTTCAGAACCTGGCGACGCGACTGGCCAACGAAACGCGGGGCCACGCTGCCTTCTAAAAGACCGTTTTCGTTGAGCTGGTCGATTGCCAGCCAGACAAAATCTTCGGTTACCTTGCCGCGGCCGTTTGACTCAAACTCCCGAACAATGTCAGGAACCGATTTGGCGCCATCGCAGGATCTCCATACAAAAGCGGCCGATTGATTCAAACAGTGAGCTTTATTGCTGTCCAGATCATAGACCAGGACTTCATCGGGCATTTCTTGAACCACAAGGCCATTTTGACGGGCCATCGGATTATTCGGATTATTCATTCTTCTCCTCCAAGCAAACTAAAATTTAGCAGATAAATTAACGGGCTTTCAAACCTTCAATTAACGCTAGCTGAGAACCATGCCTAGCCAACACAAACAGTTAAAATCATTCTATCTCAATTTGCGCGTTTGTCAACCGAATTGAGCAGGATTTTTTCTAATTTTCTTGTTTCCGTTTAAATCTCTTGCGAACGAAACCCGTTTCAACGCAAAAGTTAAACATTATTCTATCTCAATTAATTCGTTTGTCAATGTAATTGAGCAGAGTTTTAGCGAATTTTTCTGCGGTACTTCTTAAGCTGGATATGATTATCGCATTACTCGCTATATTATTCAAGACCTCCAGCGAAAAATCTGGCCGATCGTGCAGACACAGTGTAAAGGGTATCATTTCGAGGGCCCCCTGGCCCGGTTTTAACAATTTCGGAGACCATCTGGCGCCCGCTTTGTATTCCGTGAATAATACGAGACCGACCGGAATAGGTTTCGTACCGGACGTGCCGCCGAGGTCCTCGACGGAGATGTCATAAGTCTTAAAATCCTCGGTCCTTCGGTTTATACGTCGGGCAAATGGATGCACGAGCCCCGCGCTGTCTATGATCGCGAAATCGTCGGAGTAATACTCAGCTCCGTTTCGTACCAATTCGGAGACAAGCGTGGATTTGCCCTTAAAACTGTCGGCGGGCATGATGACCGCCTTCCCTTTCCAACCGACAACCCCGGCATGTAAAAAGACGAGGCCGGGGGCCAGTTCGCCGACGGCAATACGTATTACGCTGTCAAAGAACTTAAAGAATTTCCTGCGTGTTCCGCCGCGGGCGATCTCCTTGCCATTCTGATAGAGAATGCGGGTGCGCGTTGTGCGGTCAAGCTTAATAATAAGATCGAATGTTTTTCGCCGCACCGGCCTTACCTTATTAAGCAGCGAGACCCGTAAAACCTTTTCGGCGTCGTCAACCATTTCCTGCAAATTACCGTCGATCCGGACAAAAACGCCGTACGACTCAAAGTCGAAGGGGATGACCGAAGTCTCGTTTGTTGGGGGCTGAGTTTCGGGCATTTTGATTAAACCAAGGCTTTTTTCCTGATACAAAAGATCAACAGAGCACCGGTAAGCACGAATACCACCGGTAAGAGGGCCAGGCCAATGTCCTCACGGAATTTGACCGATATAAGAATGACAATGCTCAAGACCGAGGCCAGAATCGCATAAAATATCGTCACGAAGCGATGCGACAGCCCCGAAATCACCAGTCGCTGGAAAAGATGTTCGCGGTGGGGCATCCAGATCTTTTCGCCTCTCATGGCCCGGCGGACGATGGTCACGACGGAATCGAACAGGAAAAACCAAACAAATAAAACCGCCGCTATCGGGAGCAGATCGGGTGATTTTGATGCAAGGCTTCGGCCCAGCAGCGGCAGGGCGGCAAAAGTAAACCCAAGGAACGCGCTGCCTACGTCACCCATAAATATCCTGGATTTGCTCATGTTATGAACGAGAAATCCCATGCTCGCGGCCGCGATTATGACACTGAAATAATATATTCCATGCATGTCCAGGATCCGGCACAACAGGCACCAACTGACAGCCGCGATTACAGCCTGAATACCGGCGAGCCCGTCAATACCGTCCATGAAATTGTAGGAGTTGACCATCCAGACGATCCACAGAAAGGTCAGGATGTATCCGAGAACTCCGAATTTCAGCCCGCCCAGCATCGTAATTCCATGCCATGTCTCGAGGTCGGCGATTAACATGATCGCCGCCGCCGAGTGTACTATTAGCCGCCAGTGAAACCGAATCGGCCATATGTCATCGACGAAGCTTATCGCGGCGATCAAAAACGCTCCGCCAAAATAGCCCCAGGAAAAAGTTCCGTAAATAAAGAGAGAGATCGGAATGTAGGTTGCGAGGCAAATAATGACGATAACCAGGCCCGCCCCGTGCGGCGTCGGCTCGGTGTGTGAGCTGCGCTCGTTTGGCACCGAGAGAACATTGTTCCGTATTCCCCAGCGTCGATAAAGGCCGACGCTCAGAAACGAGACACAAAAAACGGCCGCAAAAATGACGATTCCAAGCATTGCTGAAAAAAAAAAGGAGGCCGTTCAGCGGCGTTCGAGATCGATCGGCCGGGCGGGCGGTTTCTTCCCTAAAAATATCAAAGATTAATTGAACAAGAACCGCGTCGAGGTGTCAAACCGCAACTACAACCTGTTTCAAACTACGTTTCCGTCCACAGCGTTACGATATACTTCGACAGCAATGGCCTTTGAATACTTTTCCACGGCGGCGGCCCTCGCTCGTTCGCCCATTTCCGCGAGATCGTCGCGGGAACGGTAAATGGCGAGGATCGTGTCACGCAAAAGGCCCGGATCGCCCGGCGGGATGTGCCAGCCGATCTGATCTTCGTCGATGACCCATGCAAGTTCCGACCCTTCGTCCGTCAGAGCCAAAATGGGCCGCCCGGCAGCCATAATATTATATGTGCGGCTCGGCATTGCGGTTCCCCGCATCCCTTTGATCAGGGCGACAAGGCCGACATCACAGGCGTTTAGAAATTCGATCTGCTCTTCGCGGGGGCGATAGTCGAGCACGGTTACGTTTTTGAGCGATAGTTCATTAACACGCGTTTCGAGCCATTTCTTTTTGGCTCCGTCGCCGATAAAAACGAAATGAAACTCTTCCCTGTCGATCAGCTTCGCCGCGCACTCGATCAGAGTTTCGATGTCCGTTGGATGCCCAATGTTTCCGGCGTACATAAATACAAATTTGTGCGAAATACCGAGTTCGAGGAGAAGTTTGTTGCCCTCACGCGGCGTCGGCCGAATCGTTTCGAGATCGGCCCAGTTCGGAATGGTGATAATTGGAACGTCCAGGCCGACGGTCTTTGCCTGAAATAATTCCTTCATGTCGCGGCCCATTACAATAATATTTGACGCGTATTTATAGACCCAGCGATTAAAGAAATTAACGACGCTGACAAAGAACGAGTTCTTTTTGACCGCACCAACCGCGATCAGTATTTCGGGGTAGCTGTCCTGCACAAGCAGCGTAAAGCTTGCGCCTTTTAATAGGGCAGCCAGTGTCGTGGTGACCGGCAGGCTCGGCGGGGCCGTAACGACGAGGACATGATCGCCCTGCTGAAATCGCCTGACGGACTGGAAAAAAGTCGACAGCCCGATGGTCAGCATATTGAGGAGCCGGAAAATAAGGACGTTTTTGCTGAGAGTGGTTCCCCACGTGCGGATTATCTCGACACCGTTCCGTGTTTCACGCTTTGGGGCGACTTGGCCACGGGCCATGTGCTTGGGCTGGCCGGTTAGAACGGTGACTTCGCGGTCCGCGGCGAAGCCCTCGGCGATCGAGGTCATGTAATAGCCGGTGGATATTTCCTCGGGGTAATAGACCTCGGTCAGAATCCACAGGCGGCGGGGTGTTTCATTTTCTGGCGGCGCCATGTTGCTCAGGATACGTGTCGGCGGAAACTGGTGTAACCCAGCATTATCTTGCTGACGGTCTGCGAGACGTTGGTCGCCAGATACTCACGCGGAGCTGTCCACGCTGCCGGTTGGGCGATCGCGATCTCGACAGAGCGCACGATCGAGTCGGTCTCGGCTCCGCTGAGAATATTGCTGCCGCATTCGATAGTTTCGGGCCGCTCGGTGACGTCGCGAAGCGTGATATTCGGAATCCCGAATATCGCGCATTCTTCCTGCACCGTCCCGCTGTCAGTGAGTACGGCAAGCGAATTTTTTTCGAGCTTAACGAAATCAAAGAACCCGAGGGCTTTGAGGAGCCGGATGCTCGCCGACGCTGGCTTTATTCCGTGTTGGTCGAGTTTCTCGGCTGTTCGCGGGTGGATGGAGATGAGAACGGTCTTGCCGAATTTCCTGGCGACCGCCTCGAGGCCGTCGAAGATCTTCCTGATGCGGCCTGGCTCGTCAACATTTTCGGCCCGATGAAGCGTGACAAGGAAATATTCGAATGGCTGGACGCCCAGTCCCTTCATTATCTCGCTCGCATCGATCTGGTCGGCGAACGTGTCGAGGACCTCTTTGATAGGGTTGCCGGTAACGAAAATGCGGTCGCGTTCGATGCCCTCGCGGACAAGATTTTCTTTGCTTCGCTCGGTGTATGGCATCAGGATAGCGCTGGAGTGGTCGATGATCCGGCGGTTGATCTCTTCCGGAACGCGATCGTCGTAACACCGGTTTCCCGCCTCCATGTGGAATACGGGAATATGGCGCCGGGCCGCGACGATTGCCGTCAAAGCGCTGTTCGTGTCGCCAAGGAGCAGCAGGCGGTCGGGCTTATGATGGTCGAGCAATTCGTCCGTCTTCGACAATATCTGCCCGATCTGCTCGCCAAAGGTCTTGGACGCGATGCCTAAATGGACATCCGGAGTGCGAATATCGAGATCGCGGATAAAGACATCGCTCAGGCTTTCGTCGTAGTTCTGGCCGGTGTGAACGGTTATGTGCTGACAGTGCTGATCGAGCACTCGCATCACCAGGCTTAATCTGATAATTTCCGGCCTTGTGCCGAAAATGGTCATTATTTTCATACGTTTATCGGTCAATTCGGGCTGAGGAACCGCTTGATCTCGTCATCGGAACTGAGCAGTAATTCGCGCAGAGGTTCGATGGCAAGATTGTTATCTTTTGACGTATATTCTGTTTCGAGCGCAGGCGTAAATTCGTCGCCTGTTCGAAGCTCGGGTAGCACCGGTAGGATGACATAATAATCACCGACCTCAACGGTGCGAAAACACTCTTCCTCGGAGACCATGATCTCGTGGACCTTTTCGCCGGGGCGGATGCCGCAGAAAACAAAAGGCAGCTTTTTGTCGCCCATCAGGGCGGTAGCCACATCAGTGATCTTTGCCGACGCGACCTTTGGCACAAACGTCAGCCCTCGCCCGCCGCTCCTGACCGCCTCGAAAACAGTATCGACCGCCCGATCAAGGCTTAGCAAAAACCGCGTCATCTCGGGCAGGGTGACCGTTATCGGCTGGTCGTTTTTGATCTGCTCGACAAATAACGGAATGATCGACCCGCGCGACGCGATCACGTTGCCGTATCGGACGCAGTTAAAGACGGTGGGTTCGCAATCCCGGTTGGCCTCGATTAACACCCGCTCCTGCAAAGCCTTTGTCATGCCCATGACGTTGATCGGCTTGCAGGCCTTATCGGTTGAGATCCCGATCACTTTTTCGACGGACAGGTTATTTTCGCGAACGGCCCGAACGATGTTGGCTGCCCCGTAGATATTGGTTTCGACCGCCTCGATCGGGAAATATTCGCAGGACGGAACCTGCTTGAGGGCGGCTGCGTTGAACACAACATCGGCCTGGCGCATTGCCGCTACCAGGGCCGAATAGTCGCGAACGTCGCCGATACGAAAATTTAGTAGGTCTTTCGACCCACGATAGATAACATCATCGGTAGCGGTCTCTCGATTGAGAAACTCGAGCCGCATGTAATGCTGTTTGGCCTCGTCGCGGGAAAACACGGTGATCTGAGCGGGCGTGCCCATTTCGCCGGTCAACAGGCGGTTAACGAGCGTTTTGCCGAGCGATCCCGTTCCGCCCGTGACGAGGATACGTTTGCCTTCGAGATTATTCATCGCCATTTTTCGTAAGCGGTCGGGTCTTGTGCCATTCGTTCGACCATTTCCGGCAACGCGGCCGGAGAAATTCCGGTCGCCGTGCGAAACCGCTGGGAATCCAGACTCCGGTCGATCACAACCTCATCCGAAGGTTCGACATCGACATCCAGGCCATAGGCGGACTTTATCAACCGAAGCAGGTCGTATTTAGTTATCGGATCGCTCGATACATGGTATATGCCCGCGAGCTTCGGATGATCGCGAATTACAGTCGCAAGTATCTCTGATAATTTGAGCGTCGAAAAGCCGGAAAATATAGCTTTTCGATAACCACTAACAACGCCGCCTGTGTGCCCGAGCAACCATTCGACGAGACTGTGTTTCGTAAGCAGTTCCCGGCCGAACATAGATGTGCGTATCGTTAGACATTCATCGGAATTAACTTCGCCAAGATTCTTGCTCATTCCATATAGGTCTAGAGCGTCCGGCACGTCCGTCTCGGTATAATTTCCCTTTTCCCCGCTAAAAACGCAATCCGTGCTTATACAAATTAGTCGCGAACCAAATTTTGCAGCCACCTCGCCGAGGCGGTGCGGGAAGATCGAGTTGACGTTGAGAGTCTCGACGACATTTTTCGAATTAGGCAATTGTTTGATCAGTCCAACCGCGTTGATGGCAACATCGGGTTGTACCTCGCGGAAGATCGAATCGATTTTTGAAATATCCTCGACATCAACATTTTCGAATGTCTTTTCCCGATCGAAGATCCCGAATCGAGCATATCGATCGAGCGGCGACCTAACGGTCGTGAAAACGTCAAATTCACGCGACAGAACCTGGATCAGTTTGTGGCCGAGCATACCGCCGCCGCCGATGACAAGAACCTTCATATAATGAAACGCTAAAGTATTGAATTATATAGTATCCGAAGCGGTTTAAACAATCGCTGTCAACGGATGCTTTCGTTCAGAACCGCGATCGTCGCTTTTTCAATCGACGGATCGGCGAGCCATTTTTCGGCATACTCACGGGCGGCGGCGGACATCTGTGAATAGTCTTCGGCATCCATGCTGAGACAGTTATTTATTGTCTCGATCCATTTTTCGCCGTCCAGCGGCAGGTCCCATCCGATACCCTTATCGGCAAGGCCGAGCCACGGTGTGCGGTCACTGATCAACAGTGGACAACCGGCGGCAAGGGCCTCGATAAAAACGTGACCGAAATTTTCACCCAGCGTGGGCAGCAAAAAAAAATGGTATTGGAACATCATCTCCAATCCGGCCTCGTGCGGTAATGGGCCGTATGCCTCGACCTCGATGTTTTCGGGCAATGCTTTGATGATCTGCTGACATTCGTTCCAGTAGGCGGCATCCTCCATCGGGCCATAGATGTGAATGATTAGCCGGCCTCCGACGTTGTCGCCAAGTCTTTCGAGCAGCCATTTAAAATTCTTTTTCCGCACGAATCGGGAAAAAAATATCATTCGTGCTTCGCCGGTTTTTTTCTCGGGTTTAGCGATCTGTTCGTAATCTGCGAGAAAATGCCGGGCCGGAAGATCGGGTGCGATAAAGATCTCGCCGCGTTTTGCCCCGATACGCTCGATCTCGATTCTTTCAAGGTCGGTCGAGGCTTTCCAGAGTACGTCGTTGTAAAGGCCGACTGTTTTTGCAAAACGCAGGAAAAGGTCTTTCTTTCGTGTACTTTTGCCGAGGCCCGCATCTGACAGTTCGCCACACGGAGCAATGATGATCCTCGTTTTCGGGATCAGTTTTAGTTTTCGCAACTGCAATAACAAAATCGTGAACGGTGAAAAAAAACTGTTTGTATAGATCGCATCAGGAGCGACCCTTAAGATAAGCCGACGCAGGACCGACAGTTTGACGTTGTTCCCCCCGACGTAATGCACACTGGTTTCGCCGATCTGATTCCATTCATCGATCGCGACCGTCGTATATGGCGCGGTGTCCAGATTGCCGTCGTGGTCATGCGTAACGATCCGAAAATCGAATCGATCGCCTAACCGGTCGACCATGTTGGCAACGGTTCTCATGCCGCCGCCGCTTTTATAACCGGGGCGGTAATACTCGCTGAAGATGAGAATGCATGGTTTTTCCCTTTTCACGTTAAGTTGGCTTTGATTATCTCAAGATAGAGCTGGCAATACTGACCGGCAATGTTTTCGGGCGTAAACCGACGTACATTTTCTGTTCCATTATCGATAAGGTTTTTCCGATAGTCGGGATCTTCGATGACCGTCCGAAAGGCCCGTCGCATGCTTTCAGCGTCACACGGATCGGCCAAGGCGGCTCCGGCCCCGGCAACGTCATTCATTGGAGGTAGATCACTCGTCACAACGGGTTTTCGCATTGCCTGAGCCTCGATGATCGGCAAGCCAAAGCCCTCATAAGTCGAGCAAAACGATACTATATCGGCGCGTCGATATTCCTCAATGATCTCATGGTCATCGACCGACACAACGCTCTCAAAATTTATCCCGCTTGTTTTCAGTTTGTGGCGAATTTTATTATTCAGCGGCCCGACGATCCGCAGCTTGCAATTCAATCCGGTAATCGCCTCGATCAAGGTCGGGAGATTCTTATTCTCGGTCGTTCCGATCTGGAGGATCGTTGGACATTCTGTGTCGAATGATTTTTCCGGTTCGGCCGAAAACCCGTCAAACAGTGGATTGTCGATCACCCGGATCTTTGATTCCGCCGCCGGAAAATAGCTTATGATCTCGTCCCGCGTAGCGTGTGAGATGGCCGTAATGTAACCAGCGGCACGGACCGGCAGGTCGAGGAACAGCAATTTCAAGATGAAACGTCGAATTCCCTTATTCAATCGCAGGAAGCCCAGATCGTGGATCGTCAAGACCGTTTTTTTTCGAGGCAGCCGCAATGTTATGTGATGTACGTCGCCGGTGACATGGTAAATATCAGCCGGCCTGGGGCGGAAAAAAAACAGAGCTTTCAAAATAGCAAACAGGCCGTGGCCGTAGGTCAGATTCTGGAATTCGATGTCGAAGAGGTCCGACGGCAACGTTCGGGCGACCTGAGCAAAGACCCGCTCAATACTAACAGCGCCGAATTTTTGCCTTTCAACAAATACTATCCGTTTTTTCATTGGTGACGGGTGGCCGCAAAATAGTCGGAAAGCATATTTTTCGTGATAACGGTCGTTCCGATCTTTCCGACAACCAGTCCGGCGGCGACGTTTGCAAGCTGGGCCGCTTCGAGAAACGTTCGTCCGGCCACGGATGCCGCCGCAAAGGTCGCGATAACCGTGTCACCCGCTCCCGTTACGTCATACACGTCTTGTGCGAGAGAACCAAAATGGGCGGGGTTTTCACCCTTTGCAAACAGGGTCATCCCGTCTTCGCCTTCGGTGATGAGGAGCCCGGATAGATCGAAGTCATCCATAAGCTGCTGGCCGACTTCCATGACCAAGCCGTTGGGATGGACGTCCAGGCCGCACGCTTCCGCCGCTTCCCTTTTGTTTGGTGTGATGACGGTCGCGCCCTTGTAACGCGAAAAATCCCGTCCTTTTGGATCGACGAAGATGATTTTGCCACTCGATCGGGCCAAATCTATGACCTTGCGAAGGAGATGATCCGAAAGAAACCCCTTTGCGTAGTCTGAAATAATGATGCCATCAACGCCGGCTAGCATCGCGGCAATTTTTGGCGAAATACTATCAGCGTCGGCCTCTGAGATGTGCCCCGTTGTTTCCTGATCTATACGCACGAGATGTTGGCTGTGGGCGACGATCCTTGTTTTTACGGTAGTTTTCCGACCCGCGATTGCTATCAGAAAATGATCGGCGATCCCGGTTTCTGACAGGACCTGATCTAAAATAGCCGCCTCATCGTCTTCTCCGACGATCCCAAACAATAGCGGAGTGGCTCCGAGGCCGGCGAGGTTTGCCGCGACGTTTGCTGCTCCGCCGACGGTCGTGCTCATCTTTTCCAGCCGGACGATCGGGACCGGAGCCTCGGGTGAAATGCGGTCAACGCTGCCCCACCAATAGCGGTCGAGCATTACATCGCCGATGACGAGGATCTTAGTTTTTGAAATATCGTCGAGGATCTTCATCGGAATAAATTTACGCGTCGGCTTCGTCAGCGGATATGAGCCAGTCTTCGATCATTTCACACCATATATGGGCAATTGTAATGTGGACTTCCTGCACACGGGCGGTGCGTTCAGACGGAGCGAGTATCGCCGCGTCGCAAAGCGATGATAGTTTCTTTCCGGCCACGCCGGTCATGCCGATCACCCTGCATCCGCGTTTGCGGGCGGTCATTACGGCTGCTATGACGTTTGGCGAGTTGCCGCTGGTGCTGATCGCTATCAGGCAATCACCGGGCACCGCGAGGGCGTCAACCTGGCGGGCGAAGACCCTATCAAAATCATAGTCGTTCGCTATCGCGGTCAAGGCGGACGTATCGGTCGTTAATGCGATCGCTGGCAACGCGCGTCGCTCGACCTCGTATCGGCCGACGAATTCGGCCGCAAGATGCTGGGCATCGGCCGCGCTGCCTCCGTTGCCGCAGATCAAAACTTTGTTGCCGCGGGCAAACGTTTCATGGAGAATCTCATAGCAATCGGTGATCGGCCCCGACAACGTCGAAAGTACTTCGTGAAAAACAGCTAAATGCTGCTCCAATGAGCCTAAGACGGCGGAATCGGAGAATTGGTCATCCATTACGCCGGCACCGGTTACAGCCTTTATAGTTTCGACGATCCTCGACGAGGAATAACCGTCTTTCAGAGGCAGGGAAAATACCTTGCCGCCATTCGCCAATACAAAATCGGCTCCGATTATCTCGTTGGGTTTCCAATCCCCGCCTTTGACCAGAACGTCCGGCTTGATCTGCATGATCAGATTTACCGGCGTCGGCTCATCAAATATTTCGACCTGATCGACCGAGCGAAGGGCCGACAGCACCTCGCGTCTCGATTCCTGATCCATAAACGGCCGTCCCAGGCCCTTGATCTTGCGGACGGATTCGTCGCTGTTGATGCCGACGATCAATTTGTCGCCAAGAGCCCGCGCCCGCGCCAGCAGGTCCAAATGACCGGGATGGACGATATCGAAACAGCCGTTTGTAAAAACTATTTTTTCCATTCTTAGGCGGCAGCCTCGCTCTGTCCACGTCCGGCAAAGAATCTAATTATCAGGACACCGATCACCGAGATCAACCCCAGTTTGAAGAAAACGGGTATTATGAGCCCGTACGAACCCTCATATGACACCGACGTGAGCAGCATATAAAAAAGAGTGACCCTGGCAAACGAAAATGGCTGGTTTTCACGAAACGCGCTGTAGAGCACACGGAGCATAAAGCCAAGAAAGATCATGCCGAGCGGCACTCCCCATGGCCCGAAATTACGCAAGAGATCACCCATGGGTGTCAGCGTGAACGAATTATTTGGAAAATTGAAATACAGATCGGCATATTTTTCCGGCGACGTCGGGATCGGTTTGTTCGGCCAGATAAATCGCGGGATCGCAAATACGACGGCCTCGTTCCAAATATTGTTGGAGATGCCGTACGCTTCTTCATACGGGCCAAGCTTTTCGTAGTTGGAAACGACCACCGCAAGCGGAGTGATCGAATCGAGCCGTCCGGCCAGTGCCTCGAAACCCGTGCCCAGATTCGATACGAGATCCTGATCGCCGATTGAGACGATCGTGTCTCCGATAACACTCGCGTACTGGTCGATTTCCATCCGGTCCTCCGATACCTTGATGGATCGAAAGGTCGTTCCGTAGATCATCCCGACGATCAGAGCAAGGAGGATGAGCAATCCCCCGACTACTGATTGCTTGGGGCCAATTTTCTTTCCTGAACACACGTATGCGAACGCAACAAGTGTGAAAATGCTTATCAAACTTCCGCGGTTTCCCTGAAAGGCGGATTTTCCCAGCGAGGTCGCCAGAAGGATCGCAATCACGGCGTAATGGGTAAAATTCAATTTCTTTGCCCTAAAAACAACCACCCACAGAACGAAACTGGCCTCATACCAAAACGAGGACTGAACGAGAATCAGGCCGTCAAATCGTCCAATCTCCTGGACCTTTTGATAACCAAGTAGGCCCGAGGCAAAGGCAATGATCGTATAAGCGAGCCCGATCATCAAAAGAAAGAATGCGGGCCTTAGCACCTGTTCGGGCGTCCAGTTCCAGACAGGTAGACGGCTCGCGATCTTGGCACCCATTTGACGTCCGAACGGGATAAAAAAACCCACCATCAATCCGCCGTAGCCGATAATAACGTACAGAAAAGTTAGCGGCAGATTGTATCGCTCGTCGACGACGAACGATAGGTAATATGGCTGAGAATACCCGAGGGCGAGCACGAATCCGCCGATCGCGAACCCAGGAAAAAAATAGGACCAGGAAGCAAAAATCAACGGATGAAACGGGTCGAGACTGTTTGTTTTGACAAATTGGTAAACGATCGGAGCCAATAACAAAGCGGCGGTCGCCAGCGACCACGGAACGAGATAATAGTATCCGCCCGCAACGTCGAAAATCCCGCCGAGCCACATGAACAGCACGACCGATGCACAAAGCGCTCCCCATACGATCAACGCCGTCCGCAGCAGGTCCGATCGTCCATCAACCGGATTTCGGAGCGGCACCGTCTGTATTGGCCGTGCTTTCAAACTGTTTTGAAACATATTTTCGATGCCGCATGGAGGTCTCTCACAAATAATAGCAGAATCTATCGGAATCTGAACGCCGTAAGCCATTGTCGACAGGCCGCATTCGCACAGCGGCAAATTTATTCAAATGCGTTCAGTCGTATATAATTCGTTCAAATGAAATCATTTGCATCCATACGACCCACAACCTGGCTATTTTACATTGGGCTTGTAGCGGTCTGCATGAGCCCGGTGTGGGGCGTGACCTATTTTGTTAATCAGGACGGTTCGGGCCACGTTCAGACCGCGTCGCTGATGGGCCAATTATTGGCGGGAAACGAAGCCGCGGCTGGCTTTTACAAGTTTAATTCGATAGCGGTGCCAAACTCGAGTGGGCATTGGATACTGCTTTTCCTACTGCAAATATTTCCCGCGTTTACGGTGACGAAGATCTTTGTAAGCCTCAGCTTTGCGATGTTCGTGGGCGGGGCTGGTTGGCTGCGATTTCAGACGGCTGGACCCGAAGGCGTCAAAACGAGCCTCATGATTGGGGCTGCCCTGGGGTTTAATTGGCTATGGCTGGTCGGTTTTTACAATTTCACGCTCGGTGTAATATGCCTGATGTTCGTCATCGGGTATTTTTACCGGCGGGTCGACCGCA
>JANYIL010000196.1 GCA_025362075.1 Chloracidobacterium sp. | reverse complement strand
TTAAGATTATTAATTTAATATTATTATTTATTTATTATCATATTTTTTTTATTTTGCAAATATATTAAAAATATTATTTAAACAGGAGAGTTGGAAAAAGTAAATGAAATTAAGTTCAGATATTTCACCAAATTAGCTGAGAACTTATGCTAGATACATACTTGATGTACTAAATGATAAAGAATAGGCAGAAAATGTTATTTAAAAGTAAAAAATAGCGTACTTTTGATGATAAACACATGCCGATTTCCTAAACCGCTTAATAGCGTCAAGTACCAAATAAACTATAATTACTTTTGATGATAATTGAGGTCGATTAAACTGTCATTTTTTTTATTGAAGCGTTCAAAGTATGCATCTGTTTCAAAACGTTCAGATCTTCGATTTCGACGGCCTTAAGGGCCGGATGCTTTCGGCTTCGTATATGCCGAACGAGACGGATGCGATCTTCGCGGAGATGATCGACGAATTGCACTCCGTATTTGCCAAACACGCCGAAAACGATAGAATTAAGGTTTTGTACGACACCAATGTGTACTTTTCAAGGGTTTGATTTATGGCAGTAACAGCAGAGACAACTCCCGGCATAAGGACAATAACGGTCGCCCATTCACCCGATTCGGACGACGCATTTATGTTTTACGGGCTTGCAACGCACAAGCTCGAGACAGACGGGCTTAAATTTGAGCACACGCTCAAGGACATCCAGACGCTCAACGAAGACGCCCAGAAAGGCGTCTTTGATGTGACGGCAATTTCCTTTCACGCCTACGCCTATGTGGCCGACAAATATGCCCTGCTGCCGCACGGGGCGAGCATCGGCGACAATTATGGCCCGATTGTGGTATCAAAAGAACCGCGTAACGCCAAGGATATAGGTTCGATGAAGATCGCGGTTCCGGGCGAGATGACGAGCGCCTATCTTGCCTTGCGGATATACAACCGTGATTTTGAGCATGTCGTCGTACCTTTCGACGAAATAATCGAAGCCGTGCAGAAAGGCGATGTCGATGCTGGATTGCTGATTCACGAAGGGCAGCTTTTCTACAATCAGATGGGCCTCAACAAGGTTCTCGACCTTGGCGAATGGTGGCATGAGAAAACCGGTCTGCCGCTGCCGATGGGTGGCAACGTCATCCGCCGCGATCTGGGCAAAGACCTGATGGCCAAGGTTTCAAAGCATCTGCACGACAGCATCGTCTATTCGATGGACAATCGCGAAGACGCTCTTGCCTACGCCATGCAATTTGCACGCGACATGCAGCCTGAGCTGGCCGACCGCTTTGTCGCGATGTGGGTCAACGATTTGACGCTCGATTACGGTGAACGTGGCCGGACAGCGGTCAAGCGGCTGCTCGACGAGGGCCACAAGGCGGGAATCATCCCGCACAAGGTTAAGGTCGAATTTGTTGACTAATATTGGTGTCAGTTATATTTGAGACGCGGAATCCCTGAGATTTCCGCGTTTTTTATGTTTGTCTGTGAACTTTTACATGAACAATCACTAGCATTGCGTTTGATCGTGCCCCAATCTATGTAACCTTTTTAAAATAAGAGTTTTGGCTAATTGGCAAATCTAAACGATTTGGCCTGGACATCTCCGCGAACTCTGCGTTGAAAAAACCAGTAAACGCAGAGAACACAGAGACTTACGCAGAGTTTGCAGAGACTTCAAATCTTCAAAAAAGCCCGCTTAATATTTTTTCAAAACCTAACGCAACGCTAGTGATGAACAATAGCATCTATCTTTCTGGATTTGATAAATAATGGTGAAATGATGAAACGACCGGTAATATTTACTTTTTTAGTGTTGTGTTTTTCGGCGGCCGCATCGTTTTCTCAGGTGGCCACTCCGCCTCTGGACAACATCGTCAAGGTCAATCTCAGCCAGACGGAGATCGACCGCATTGTAAAGCAGGTTACCAAGAACGAATCCCTTTTCCGGCGAGCGTTGAATGTCTATGCTTTCGACCGGTCGGCTTCTATGCAAACAATCGGAATGGGTGGATATGTTACCGGAACGTACAGACGAGATTCATTTATGACCTTTAGTGACGCGGGAGAACGCTTTGAAAAAGTGGTTTTTGCGCCCTTGTCAACCCTGACTGACCTCCAAGTGACGGCCGAAGACATAGATCAAATGGGCGGCATCAACCAATTTTCGATCGAACCAAATGTAGCCGATCAGTACCAATTTACGCTGGTTGGAAAGGAAAAAAGGCCTCCTTTCGACTTTTATGTTTTTGATGTCGCGCCGAAGGTAATGCCGGATCCGAAAAAGGGTGAGGGTAAATTTTTTCAGGGAAGAATTTGGGTAGATGCCGACGATTTGTTGATCGTCGTTTCAAAAGGGAAGGGAGTTCCGGAGTTAAAACAGCGTTTTCCGATCGTAGAAACGACGCGCGCGCCCGTAGATAACAGGTTCTATTTCCCTGTCGATGCGAGATCGGATGACACACTTGAATTCAAAAACGGCCGGGTGCAGAAAATAAAATTTCGCGTCCGATACGAGAACTACAGGCTCGGCCGAAGTGACGTAAGGATTTTGGATGATGTCCCGGATCCGATCCCGTCGCCCACGCCGAAGAAACCGGAGTAGTTAAAAGCGAAAAGTGAAAAACTAACAGTGAAGAGTAAAACATCTGTATTTACTCTTCACTTTTAGTTTTTAACTATTAGTTTTTAGTTCGTTTGCGATGGCGGCCCGTGTCTTTAGCAATAATTCTCCCACGTCATCCTGGCCGAGGCCGGCGGTTTCGATTGGCGGCAATAGCGTCATTTCGATTTCGCCGGCGTAAGCGACGCCGGTTCTTTTGCCCATCATCCAATCGGTATTTTTTATCGCAACCGGCACGACCGGGGCCTGCATCTGGATCGCCAGGTGAAACGCGCCTTTCTTGAATGGCAGCAGTTCGCCGGGCATGCCTCGAGTCCCCTCGACAAAAAGACCGAACGAAAAGCCGTCAGCCATCACCTCGCGGGCCTTTTCCATTGACTGCATCGCCCGTTCGGGATTTGAGCGGTCAATGGCGATGATGTGGACAAAATTCATTCCCTGGCCGAGCACCGGCACCTTTAATAGTTCTTTTTTGGCGACCAGCCCCATCTTTTTGCCGGCGTAAAAAAACAGTGTCGCGGTGTCGAGATAGGAGCGGTGATTTGAGGCGAAAACGTAGGTTTTTTGTGGATCGAGATTTTCGGTGCCGGTGACCTTGACCTTTGCCCCGCAGGCTCGTAGCCACGTTTTGGCTCCCCATTGGGCAAGCGGGTAGAGCCAGATGCGGCGATTGATTATCCAGAGTAAGATCAATGCCGGAGTCGCGATCAACAGCAGGAGCGAACCGGCGACAAACCAGCTCCACCAGTAGCGAAGTTTCCCGCTAAGCCGCGATTTGTTAGACTGCTTGACAGGAAAACTCAGCTTCTTATTTTCATTGATCGCCTCAAGAGGAAAATCCGACATGCCAACTAGTCTAAGGTCCAAAGCCCAAAGTCCAAAGTCTGTGATCTGTGTGGCCCACCATCTGCGTTTGTCCGCGTTCATCTGCGGTTTCATTCTTCTTGCTTCTCTTGCAGCTTTTTCACAGGTTCCGTCGCCGAAATCGGTCCTCGGCTTTACCCCGACCGATGACAAAACGATCGCCGACTGGCACCAGATAACGGATTATTTCACCAAGCTCGACAAGGGGAGCAATCGCGTCGCGGTCAAGGAGATAGGGAAAACGACGAACGGAAACCCGCTGATCGTCGCCTTTATTTCCTCGGAAAAAAACATCAAAAATCTCGAGAAATACCGGCAGATCTCAGCTAAGCTAGCCGATCCCCGAACAATAAAAGACGCATCCGAACTCGAAGACCTGATAAAAAACGGCAAGACGATCGTGTCCATATCGTGTTCGATCCACTCGACCGAGATCGTCGCGTCGCAGATGTCGATGAATCTGGCGTACGATTTGGCAACCTCGAACGACCCGGATACCAAAGAAATACTGGACAACACCATCTTACTGCTAATCCCGTCGTCCAATCCGGACGGCGTCCAGATCGTGGCCGATTGGTATAAAAAGACGCTCGGCACCAAGAGCGAGGGCACGTCGCCGCCGGAGCTGTATCATCATTATGCCGGGCACGACGACAATCGCGACTGGTTCATGCTCAACCTCGCCGAGACGCAGGCGATCACGAAATTTTTCTGGAAGGAATGGTTCCCGCAGCTCGTTTATGATGTTCACCAACAGGGCTCGAACGCCTCGCGATTTATCCTACCGCCGTTTTTCGACCCGGTAAATCCGCGTATTCCACCCGCGATCATCCGCGAGGTAGGGCTTGTCGGTTACAAGATGGCGTCGGACCTGCAGGCAAAGAATATTGAGGGCATCGCGACAAATTCGACCTACGACACGTGGTGGAATGGCGGTTTTCGCACGGCACCGTATTTTCACAATTCGATCGGTATCTTGTCCGAAGCCGCGAGCGCAAATCTGATGACGCCGGTCACGGTCAAAGCCGAAGACCTCGCCCGAAATCGCAATACTCGGGGTCTTAACAATCTGCTGGAAACGGCGACGAATTATCCGGACCCGTGGAAAGGCGGCCTGTGGCGGCCAACGAACATCAACGAGATCGAGATGACAGCGTCGCGTGCTCTGCTGCAAATGGCCGCGAAATTTCGGCCACGATATCTGCGAAATTTCTACGAGTTCGGCAAAGCAAACCTCAAGCCCGACGCCGACGATCCACAGGCGTTTATCGTCACGGCGGGGCAGCCAAATGCCGAAACAGTTTCCCGGTTCCTCGAAATTCTGATGGCCCAGGGAATGGAGATCTATCAGATGACCAAAGAGCTGTATGTGAAAATGGACCAGAAACAGCCGGACTTTCACGAAATGCCGCTGGGCAGCTTTCTCGTTTTTGTAAATCAGCCGCAGAAGAACAACGTTCTAAGCCTCTTTGAAAAACAGACGTATCCCGACCGTCGCCTGCCTAACGGCGACGCCGAGGCCCCGTATGACGTCGCCGGTTGGACGTTGCCGCTGCAAATGGGTGTCGATTACGCAACCGTCTGGCAGATCAGGGACCTCGACAAAGAAAAGGCAATGTTGAAACCTGTAAAGGACATCAACCAGGCCCGGGCCGTGATGAACCTGTCGCCGACGAACACGCCGTTTGCAAAACAGCCAAATCCGCTCAAAACGAATCCGAAGATCGGCCTTTACAAAGGCAACGGCGGCTCGATGGACGAGGGCTGGACACGGTTTGTGCTTGACACTTTCCAGATACCATATCGTTCGGTATCTGACAACGATATCAAGTCAAACAAGCTCGATTTCGATGCGATAATCCTCGCTTCCGAAAATGAAAACACCATGGCCCGCGGCCTCTCCGCCGAACGTTATCCGGTCGACCTTGCGGGCGGCATGACCGAAGCGGGAATCGACAATCTTAAGAAATATGTCGAAAACGGCGGCAAGCTGATCTGTTTTGATGCCTCGTGCGAGATGGTTATCAAGCGGTTTGGCCTGCCGATGAAAAACGCGTTGACGGGCATACGCCGAAACGAGTTTTATAATCCTGGCTCGGTCGTCAAACTTGAGGTCGACACCAAAGACCCGCTGGCACACGGCCTTCGCCCTGAAACGGCGGCATATTTCACGAGCAGCTCTGCATTCGAGGTGACGGACAATAAAAAGGTAAAAACGATTGCTAAATATGCCGGAAAAGACGCTCTGATGTCGGGCTGGATGCTAGGCGAAAAATACCTGAACGGCAAATCGGCCCTCGTCGAGACGAGTTACGGGAAAGGCAAGGTTGTGCTTTTTGCCTTTCGCCCGCAGCATCGCGGCCAGTCGTGGGGAACGTTTCCGTTTATCTTTAATGCATTGGAAAAATATTGAATAATGCCGTGGCAATAGACTATGATTTATTTCAGACGCCATTTCCCGCCGATAGAGAATGTCGAACTGATTGCTCGGAGATCGTCCATTAGAGACATCGAACGCCTAAAACGGGATTATGGTGGGCGGGACTGGCGGAAATTGAAAGGTAAGGCTTACGTTGAGTTGCAGGATGGCTCAATGCGGCTTGCAGAACTGCATTGGTATGAATGTCATGGTATCGGAAGACAAGAATTAAAGACAAAACGCTTATTAGATTGATATGAATATCGTAGGATTTGCAATTTGTATGAACAATGAGGGTTACTCGGCGTCGCTCGAGCTGCGCAAGATATATCCTGTTGTGCGGCCGGAAACAAACGACCCTGATGATTATATCCGTATCGTCGATGAGAGTGACGAGGACTATTTGTATCCAGCAGATTGGTTCGAAAACGTAAGTCTAGGGGCAAAACTGGAGTCAAGGCTGATGGAATCTGTTGTGGTTTAATCATGGCCGATTTAAGGCAGGGCCGAAAACGTCTCCCTAAGAAACCTAAGAAAAATATGATGTCTTTGCGCATTATTCTATCGACATTCGCATTTTGTCTGCTATCGATTCAATCCACTTATGCCGACGGTGACATCGACTACTACAAACTCTCATCCGAACCCCTGATCCGTATCGGCCTTTCGACAAATTCGGGGTCGGTGACGATCACGAGCGGAGATTCGTCGCTGGTCGCGGTCAGCCCGGACGAGCCGAATAAGACTTTGGCGACGGCCCGGGTGACGGTTTCGGCCCGTGCCTACAGGCCGCCGGAGATCGAGGATTACCGGGTTGAGTTTCAGAATCTGCCATCGCAGGTCGATGCTAATAGCCTCGCAAAAGACATTCGCGACGCGACGGGCGAGACGGCGCTTGTTGGTATCGATCCGGCCGCTAACACCTGGAAAGTCTGGGTCGGTACGCTCAAGGTATCGACGATCGATGCTGATGAATTAAAGGCAAAGCTCAAGGAAAAAGGGTTTGACGATGCGGTGACGGTTACTGATAAAAAGAAGGTGGTGTCGGCCGACGCGATGGCTCTTTCGGAACAATTGAAGGCTGGTATGAAGAGCGATGTCCGCAGCCTTGTCAAGGCCACCGGTTCGACATCGGTGACGGTTAACGGGCCGGTTGATCCGAACCTCCGCGAGGTGATAATTAACGGCGCGATCGCCTCGGCAAGCTATTCATCGCTGAAATCCGTAGCCTTCGGCTCGCTCAATGACCGCCTAAATCCCGTGAGGCTCAACGGCAAAGCGTATCGCGGCAAGATCGAGGTTTTTGTAAATGCTCGCGGTTCGCTGACTGTTGTCAATGTCGTCCCGCTCGAGGACTATCTGCTCGGCGTCGTGCCGTCCGAATTGGGTCTGCCGCAGATCGAGGCTCAAAAAGCGCAGGCCGTAGCCGCCCGTACCTATGCGATTGCGAATATCGGCACGTATGGCAAGCAGGGGTTTGACATGGTGCCGACCATCTATTCCCAGGTTTACAAGGGTGTTTCGATCGAGACCAGGATGGGGACCATGGCCGTCCAGCAGACCCGCGGCATCGTCGCGACCTATCAAGGCAGGCCGATCATGGCGTACTTTACATCGACGTGCGGCGGGCGGACAGAGGACGGCGGAAATATTTTTGAAAAGGGCGAGCCGTACCTGAAAGGCGTCGAATGCTCGCTCGAGGGCCATCGGCAGTTTGAGCCTTTTCTGATCAAAACAAGCCGCCAGCCCGCGAAGATCCGGGACGAGGGTAATCTCGAACTCGTTCGCTTAATGTCTTTGCTGGCCATGAACGGCTTTCAACTTTCGACCGGGCAGATGACCGATGATTGGTTTGAAGATGTGCCGACGGAAAGCGAGATGTCCAATTGGCTCAACCAGTTAGCCGGTCGTTTTGGCAAGGTGTTTCCGAATGTCGACCGTAACACGGCCAAACCCGTTGAGCTTTCAAAGATCATTGCCCGCTTTATCTATGCCCCCGCTTATGCAGACACGATGCTGAGCGATTCGGACGTGAATTACCAGCTTTCGTTCGACGACGGGGCCGATATTCCGAAAGACAGGCGGGCCGATATCGCTCTGCTGCTTCGCGACGGTTATTTTTCGATCCATGCGGACGGAACGCTTAAGCCTAACAAGTCGTTTACGCGGGCTAAAATGCTGCGGTTGATCCGCCAGATCTACGAAAAGAAAAAGTGGATGCCCGAGGTATTGACCGGCACGGCAAAACCGTCGGCCGACGGTAAATTAATTCTAAAATCCGGCAAGACCGACAGGCAGTTGGCCGTGCGGCCCGACGTTTTTCTGTTTCGGCAGTTCGGCGGCAATATGTATCCCGTTCGCGAAGCCGCGCTTGTCGGTGGCGAGGCGATCAATTACCAACTCGATGCGACCGGGGCCGTCAAATATCTTGAAATCAAGCCGACCGAGACCACGACAACCGCCGACAATATGTCGCCATGGGATTACTGGACAAAATCGCTGTCGGCGGGCGAGGTCCAATCTCGTCTCGCGCGATACGTTCGCGGCATCGGCACGCTCTACGATGTGAATATCAAACAGCGCGGCTACTCACGCCGTCCAATTGAACTCGAGATCGTCGGATCGAACGGCGTTAAGTCATTGAAAGGCGGCAAGATCCGGTCAGCGTTGCGGCTTCCTGAACAGCTTTTTGTAATGAATAAGCGATACTCAGGCTCGACCGTTTCCGGCTACACCTTCACCGGGCGCGGTTGGGGCCACGGCGTCGGCATGTGCCAGTATGGAGCATTCGGCATGGCAAAAATGGGTGTCAAATACGACGAGATCATCAAGCACTACTACACCGGCGTCGAGCTGACGAAGGCGTATTAGGTAAGTAGAGCTTGATAGTCGATCCCTAAATCAGTTGCCTGAGTCAGAAACGCTTAATGTGCCTTGCCAGGAACTTTTGGGTTCGCATTGCCGCAGGTGATGTTGGCTGCCCGAATCACACCGAAATTCTTTGAAGTTGCTCCCCCCGCTCCGCGGCTTTCGACCACATACCAGGTGGGATTACTATTAGCATCCAGTTTCACATCAACGAAGGTTAGTTGAGTGTCCCGAGGAACAGTGAATCTGACTGCCGAGTCGGTTGATGCATCCGCATAGATCTTTGTCGTGGCGGTCGTCGAAATAGGGCCCGTCGGGTAATACTGAGATTTCTCCGGCTTTGATAATCGGGTAAAGCTGATAGGCTGATTACCTTTAGCCGGGTCGTCAAAAGTCCCATGCATAGAGTTACCATCCTCGCTGACCGTCATATCTTTTAGTTGGCCCCTAACAACCTTGCTGTAAGTTTCGAGGTGCGGGATAAAGGTCCCCGGCGTTGCTGTTTCGTCGTTTGTTTTACCTCGCGTCTGCGTTTGGCAGATATATACCTCTCCTTCTTCGATCTTATTGTTTTTGAGGTGTCCGGTGAAATCATTATCGAGTTTAACCTCGGTAGGTGTAGATCCGCCGCTGCCCGTTGAGGCCGGGTAAGCACATTTATAAGGAGTATGGTAGGCTGCCGACACATCGCCAAAGTAGCCGCCCAAATTACTGCCAAGCTGGATGATACGAACCTTGAGATTGACACTGTTGTCCATCCATTCTCCCGTAAGGTCAATGGACCCTTTGCGGGGTGGTTCTATTTTTCGCCGGCAATCGGTGCCCGTTTGTGCGAGAGTGCCGATAGGCGAGAGCGTGATGACGCAGAGTGCAATCACGGCAAGTAGAATTCTTTTCGAGCGCATTGATCAAACCTCCTATTAGCGACAAATATTGGGCGTTGTTTTTGCCATTCTACTCTCCGCCAATGCTAATGGCAAGATAATTCTGCAAACCGACAAGGGGGAAATGAGATGTCTGTCCAAGCGGGAAGATATTTTGTTTCGCAACTTCGGCGTTGCGAAAATGGGCGTCAAATACGACGAGATCATCAAGCACTACTACACCGGCGTTGAGTTGACAAAGGCATATTGATAAACATCGTCATTTCAAGGCTTTTATGGCAAGCACTCCACCTGCTCCCATCAGCCAGATCGGAAAGGTGTAGGCCGCAACGCGCTCCATACCGCCAACGCCCAAGCCCAATCCATATCCCGATGCGAAAAGGGCGGTAGATATCAGACCGGTGACACCTAAAACGATTGAGAGGGCATACCATACGCGGCCTAAGTTATATTTACCGCTCAGACCGATGATGATGAGAGCCGTGTTTCCAGTGACAAATTGAATTCCGGCCGCGATAACATGAGCGTCGTTATAAACGTTTTCCGGAAAGGCCCCAACGCCTATCATGCCAAACGCGGTCAAAACGAAAAGAGAAAAGACGACCGGCCCCGTCCGCCAGGATCTCATCAAAGGCCTGGCGAGGATCGCTCCGCTGAGAATGATCACCCCCTGCAGCGAAAACGAGATGTTCATCAAAACGTGCCAGGGCGAACAGACGTAGAGCCCTTGGTACGGTCCGCAAGTCGTATTGCCCAGATCGCTGATAAAATTCGCTGACAGGCTGTATTCAGTTGTCCATGCCCGTTGAGCGGCGATCTGAGTAATGAAAAACTGCACGGCGCTAAACCAGACCGCTCCGGCGGCTGTCATCCTGCCTTTGCCGATATTCGATCGGTCATTTGAAATCATATCGGGCTCACAGCGGGAACAGTTTCAAGATACATGGAAGAGCAGATCAGGTTTTCGGCGACGATGTACATCAGGTTTGCGGTTTCGACAAAGTTTTCGAGACGGTCGTAGTTTGAGTTCAGGATGTCGGATCGCAATGCTGCCGCGGCCTTGCGATCGTCGGATGACAGGGTCTCGTCGCGGGAGAGTTGCGACAGCTCGGCGAGCGTCCAGGGAAACCATAGAAAGGTCGACCCCTCGGCCATAAATTCACTGGCGCCAAAACGGATGTCGATATCGGGAATACTGCTGTTGTCTTTATCCACCGGCCGGGCCGCCATCTGGCGATTGGCGATCAGCTCTTTTTTCGCATTCGCGTAGACCTGCTCAAGTTTGATAAACGAGAATGCGTCTATCGTTTCCGCCCGCGAAAGTACGAACAATACCTGGGCCGTGAGGCCGTCATATTGGGCTACCTGGCCCGCACGGTTGGGGTTTTGGACCCAGCCCTGGCCGCGTTTTTGGGTGACTAAAAACCAGTTGAGGCCGCGGCGGATGCTGTCGTCGTACCTTGTCCCAATCTGCTCAAATACCGCGGGCGAACGCCGTGCTTCGATCATGCTCCATAGGGCGATCACCGACGAATAGGTACGGATAAATCCCGGCTGATCGTCCCTAATTGTTCGCCACCCGCCGCTGTTATCCTGTCTCAATTTTAGTTCGTCGAGGTCGCGGGCGATGCGTTTTAGCACCTCCTGACGCTCGGCGGCATCCCATATTTGCGTCTTGGAATCGAGCGACACTATCTGGGCCAAAACCACCCAACCGGCGATCTCGGTAACCGTATAGGGATTCGAAGTGCCGTAGTAGTTCCACCCGCCGGCGGGCGTTGAACGACGACCACCCTCGATAAAGTTAAAAGCATTTTTGATCTTAGGGACATACCGCGAGAGGTCTTTCCCCGAGCCGAGAACAGCGGCCATGCATTGGGCCGTTGACCAAACCTGGGCCGATTCGTCATCGGCGGAAAGTTCCTTGATGCCGCCCTTAGGCACCTGGGCCAGAAAGATGCGATCCACCCAGGCGTCGGTCTTGCCGCGAAAGATGTTGGAGATCTGGGCCTCGGAATGTACCGGAGGGCTGGCGGTGCTGTTTCTAAAGTATAAGACCCCCGCGCCGATCAATATTGCCGCCGCGACGACCGCCGACAAAGCGGCGACCAGCCGCCGCCGAGTTTTCCTGTCGTCGACCGTGGGCGGGTCCGATGCGGAGACGGTCGAATCTTGAATCTGCACTCTCGTCGGGATCAACCGTTCTGTTTCGTCCTGCGTAGAGCTACGTAAGGTCTGGGCAAACGAGATATTTTCGTCATCTCCCGTAAAAAGGTGATCGCCATCGACACTTTGAGATCCGATCCGCCGCACGTCGTGACGCATCTCGCGGACTGTGCCGTACCGGTGCGATGCATTTTTTTGCAGGGCCCTTTCTATCACGTCTCCGAGTGCGTCGTTGACGTTCGGGGGCAGCGGTTCGGGCTGTCGGTTGACGATCGAACCGATCAGCGAGGTCATATCGTCACCTTGAAACGGCAGCCGCCCCGCTAATAGCTGATACAGGATAACGCCGACCGACCAGATGTCGGTCTGCTCGCTTCGTTTGCCGTCAAAGGCCTCAGGCGGCATGTAGACGGGCGTGCCCGAAACGGCGGTGCTGTGCGAGGTGTTTTTTAACACGCGGGCGATGCCAAAATCGGCGAGCCGCGGCGTGTCGCCCTGCAGCAAAATATTATCGGGTTTGAGATCGCGGTGGATGATCCCCCGGCGATGGAGATGCTCGAGGCCCGCTAAAATGCCCGAGATCATGCCGATAGCCGCATCGACGGTCGGAGCTTTGCCGCCGTGGTTATTGAGCCACGTCGATAGCGACCCGTCAGGAGCGTATTCGCTGACGATGATTATCTGATCGTTATAGACATCGGCGTCAATGATCGGGAGCACGTTGGGGTGGCCGCTGGCCGAAACCCAGACCGAGGCTTCGTGTTTGGCGGCCTCGATGTCGATGTGATCGTCGACTGCGATCTTGATCGCGACCTTGGTTGTCGCGATCGCCGTCCGCTTTTCGGCCAGCCACACAACGCCATACGCACCCTTGCCGAGCCGCCTGACGAGCGTATAAGGACCGATCATGCTGTCCGGTTTGAACATAGAGCGTCACGATCTCAATCCCGAACGGTAATTTTTTCAGGACTATGGCCTAGATTATAGGGCCAACGCCGGACATTATCAATGGAAATCCGTTGCGGTTACCTAATACCGACAAGCCCCTGAACCGCTTGAATAAGGTTTTCCGAATCGAAAGCGACTTCGATTATAGTTCGAAATACAGATGATAGTGATTTTGACAGCCGGGGTTAAATTGCGCGCCGCAAGACGGACACGCGGAGCTTGATTCGAAATACTCAGTGATCGAGAGTTGATGCCCGCAGTTTCCACAAAAAATTGCCTTTGTATTCCGTTCGTTTCGTGGCCATACGCGGGTCTGATGACGGGCGGTTTCGGTGTGGCATTCGAAACAGGGGAACCATCGGCCGCAACATCTGAATTTGATAGCGATGATGTCGAGACCGGTGGGATAGTGGGCGCAGCGGGTTTGCGGGTCGATCCCGACGCCGTGAATGTCCTGTCCGTGGATGTTTTCGATCATCGTTTAACGAGCATCGCCGATCGTGTACCAGTAGGCCCAGGCAACAAGCACGCCCTGGAGCGGCAGCCGCAGCCACAGCGCGACGGGCGGGATCGTCGGGTAGAGGTCCGGATTCATTGCCATGTGGACATTTGCGGGGAAAACGGCGATAAGCAGCAATATCAATCCCCACGCCGCCACCTGACTCGTTTTTGGTACAAGCAGAGCCACGCCGAGCACGATCTCAGCGATCCCGCTGATCACCACTAACTGGCTTGGCCACGGCAGATATGGGGGCATGATGTCCTCGTAAAATTTCGGGTTCCAGAAATGATTGGCTCCGGCCGCGATGTAGAGCAGGCCGCAAAGGATCTTTGTAACGAGCTTAAAAATGAGCATAGGTAATATGAAAGTGTAGTGTTTTTTTGTGGCTACGTCTTTTGAATATTGTAAAAGCGGGGGTAAACCCACCTTCCTCACTGCCCTTGTTTTACTTACTTTTTTCCAAATAAACTTGAATGCGGATTTAACTCAAATAAAGGACAGTATCCATAGTGCAGTCAGGAAGGCGGGTTTACCCCCGGTCTTTTTGGGTTAGGTTAGCCGATGCCATGCTCGGCGATGAGTTCCATCGCCGACTCACTGACGAATACCTTTGCGTGAAACTACTCGCCCCATGAAAGGGCCGTAATATCGCGATATTCGTACAACTTTTCCATGTCGTATTTGGGAGCGTACCCGGGGAATGCCAAAAAGAGTTGTGTTCGTATTGCACAAGCCCGCGTGTAAGCAAGGGCGAAACACACTACGTTGAATGTATCGCCCTTGCTTACGCGCGGGCTTGTGCCGCTTTTTCCCGAAGATCTTTTTCGCAGGACGGCAAGAATATTTGCCCGAAAGACAGCCAGAGGCTCAAATTTATTTACCATTCGTTCATACGCCAGGAAAGGAAAAAAAAGTAGCGGGGAGATCATGCCGTATGACGGCTCAGGCTCGATCAGGCGAAATTCGTCGACAGCGAATCCAAACTCGACTGCATAGCGTTCGATCTTAGACCGCGAGTTTAAACGGTAATGTGTCGGATACGGGTCATGGCTGCCGGGGAGCATATTTCGCAGGCGGTTTGCCACGAGAGTGTGAAACCAGTGCGGCGTCAGGCCCGAAACTATCGACGTGTAGTGAAAACGATTTGGCGTGCGAAAGACATACACTCCGCCGGGCTTCAATACACGATGCACTTCTTCCAAATGCCGCTGCGGGTCGGCGATGTGCTCGTTTACGTAATTTGAAACACATGCGTCGAAGGTGTCTGCGGGAACGGGATATTCGTCGCCGGCCAGGACGTGAGAGGCCGTGAGAGCATTGTTGTTTTTTACGTCGGGATCAACGTCTAAGCCATGAACGCTGCCAAGCGTATTCAAAAACGTTGATGTTTCGTTTGTCGGCCCGGCACCGATCTCCAGTATCTCGCTGCCCGGCGGGATGACGGACGCACACAAATTGTGAAACTCCGTCGTCCCGTCAACCCAGCCTTTTGAGCGATCGTAGTACCGGTCGAGATATTCTTGTTGCCAGGACATAAAATTGCTGTAATTATAACCGGAAACACGATATTATCGCGAACTCGTCCTTTCAGCCTAGCGTAGTGATTCCAAGGCTTCCTTACAATGACAATGGTCAATTTTAATTGGCATTCGGTGTCCGATTTTCACTCTCCGGAGTAACTGATAGCTTCTAACTCAAATCGCTTTCCTGAATTATCACTTTTCAGTTATCAGCTATCAGTTATTCCGAACCACATCCTATAGCTATTTTGTTTGCAGTTTGCGTTGATAATAGGCAATTCATTAAGTATTATCAAGCCGGAATCGACATGCAGCAAAAATCAAAGTTTGTCCTCATCGCCCTACTATTACTGGCTTTTACGGGCCATCTCGCCGGCCAGCAGCCGGTCACGGCCAAAGAAAAGCTGGGCTCGAATACAGCGAAGAACGGCTTTAAGAACGAGGACGAGATCCGCGACAAATTTAACAACTGGAAAGCCGACGATGACGCCCGTGCCTGGCTCAGCGTTATGGGCTTTAAGCCTGCGGAGATGGTCAGCGTTTTTGCACAAAAGCCGCACGGCGAAAAATCGGATGTGGACGTCACGGTAAAGACAAAATCGGCCGAGAAAACCGAAGGCATCTCGATCAAACTCGTCAGCAGCGTAAACGGATTTAACCAGATCGACAAACGCTGGCTGGCCCATTACGTCAAAATGTGGGGCATACCGCGAGACGCTGAAAATGCACTGAAATTGTTTGTGGGTGAGGTTAAGCCGACAAAACAGGGAAAATCGCCCGACCGGATGTTCCTCACGGAACTCGCGCCGGCGGAGCAAAAGGCGGTGATCGATTTCTTTATGGCAAACCGGGCAAAAATTCTTCACGACCTCTTTCGCGGCGACGGGCCGCACGCCGCGACGTGGTTTATGGTCGCGCAAAAAGCGACGGAAAACACGAGATGGGTCCTCGGCCGCGATGACGATGTGATGAAATTCTTTGGCGAGGGTCCAATCGAGATAACGCGTGCCGGCAACCTCAAGATCGGCAAGATCACCGTTCAACGAAAAGGCGGTGATGGCGGCCGCGATACCGCAAAAATGCTGCAATTCAAAATAAATCCGGCACTACTATTCGATGCAAAATGAGATTATCGCGTGGGCAGATCAACGGTTCGGTATTCTTGCTGATCCTGATACTAATTTTTATCCTCGTCAAAATGTACTTAACCTGATCTGAGCTGCGGTAAAAGGTGAAATAGCGATAGCCCCGGAACGCGGACACTCTTGTCCGCTTTTTCTGTGACAGGGCGGACAGGAGTGTCCGCGTTCCGAACTAGCGTGTTCCACTCGCCGGTCCTTTAAACCGCTACGCAACGCTTATGCTTCTTTTTATTTGCCGTTGCTGCCGAGGGGGATCTAGCTCCATAACGCCCGTTATTGCCGATAGTTATTTTTTGACCGAGAGACGCTTAAACGCGGCCTTTGTAGCATCGCCAGAATACAATCCGGGTTGCCCGCCCTTGAACGCGTAGGTATTCTTGACCGACGTTACAAGTGTTTGGTTGATCAGCAGATCGGTCGTATCGCCCTTATCGATGGCCTCGAGAGTGTTCGACGCGTTGCCGAACTTTATAAGTGTTGACTTTGTCCACGGTATCACGCTGAACTCTTCATTTTTTGCATGGCGAACTACGCGATACCGCCTTTTGATCGTGTCGATCACAAAAGCATATCCCTGGACCAACGGCTCTGGATTACTGTGAAAGATGAGGCCGTAACCAAGGGTCGTGGGTGCCGCGTAGAGGTTTCGCACCTCAACATGAGCAGTACTTCCCTCGGATGTATACTCTTCCGGGGCAACGAGGGCGTAGAAATAGCCTTTTTGCTTTGAGCTCATGTACAATTCACCCCGCGTGAACCGCGTGTTCCCGATCTTGGAATCCGGCCTTACCCATACCTCAATGTCGATCTCTTGTGCGTCGCCGGAGCTCGCTGGCGGCGGCGTTGGCGAGGGGGTGCCGACGGTTGAGATGGCCGCCGAACGCCCGGCAAGAATTACCGGAACGAAGAGAAGCGCCAACGTGCACAAAATTAGTCGTAACGTCGTTTCACGGTTTTTCATAGAATTATCCTCGTTTCTGAACTAAACACTTCTTAACTATGATGGTCGCTCATATAGTAAACCAGTTTACCGCCCCCCGAAATATCGGCATAGGTTAGATAGCGGCGGTCGAGTTTTTTGCCGTTTAGCTCGACCTTTTTAACATAAACGTTTTTCTCGCTTTGGTCTTTTGCCTCGATGGTTAGCGTCCTGCCATTTTCAAGATGAATCGTCGCGGTCTTGATCGTCGGGCTGCCGAGCTGATACTGGTCCGAAGCCGGAGCGACCGGGTAAAAACCCAGTGCCGAAAACAGATACCACGCCGACATTTGGCCGCAATCGTCATTGCCGCCGAGGCCGTCGGGTGTCGGGTGATATTGGTTTTTTAGGATCATACGGACGCGTTCCTGTGTTTTCCACGGTTCGTCGGTCCAGTTGTAGAGATAGGCAACATGGTGCGACGGCTCGTTGCCATGAATATAGCCGCCGATGATCCCATCGCGGGTTATGTCTTCGGTCTCGGCAAAAAACGAGTCGGGCAAATTCATCATAAAAAGCTCATCGAGATGCGCCGCAAATTTTTGTTTC
>JANYIL010000185.1 GCA_025362075.1 Chloracidobacterium sp. | reverse complement strand
GCGCGTCGATGGCCTGGAGAATCTCCGGCAACGCTTGCACCGGCGTGCGGAGCGGCGGAACGCGGGTTGCGAATTCTTGGGGATACGTTGACCGTTGTCGGTCTTTTGAATAAACAAAACGGCGAATATTCGCTGACAGATGTCGCCGCCGCGTTTTTAGATAAAAATTCGCCGATGTATCTCGGCACCATCGTCGATTTCATAATGTCGCCGGCGCAGATGCGCGGGTTCACAGATCTGACATCGGCGGTGCGACACGGTGGCTCGGGTGTGACCGGCGAGGCTTCGATGGATCCGGAAAGCCCGATGTGGGTGACATTTGCACGCGCGATGGTGCCGATGATGATGCCGACGGCGCAGATGATAGCGGGTCACCTCGGTTTTGAATCGGATCGCAAGTTAAAAGTGCTCGATATCGCCGCCGGACATGGCATATTTGGAATAATGGTCGCCAAAGCCTTTCCAAATGCCGAGATTTACGCTCTCGATTGGAAAAATGTCCTGACCGTCGCGACCGAAAATGCCCAAAAATTTGGTGTCGCGGATCGCCATCATCTAATTCCTGGCGACGCCTTTGACACCGATTTTGGCGATGGCTATGACGTCGTGCTCGTGACAAATTTTCTACATCATTTCGACGTCGAAACGTGCACGAAATTCATGCAAAAGGTCAACCGTGCCTTGAATGATGACGGAAAGGCCCTCACGCTCGAATTCGTGCCGAACGACGACCGCATTTCGCCGCCGTCCGAAGCGTTATTCAGCCTAATAATGCTGGCCTCAACACCGGCCGGCGACGCTTATACGTTTGCCGAGTTGCGGCAGATGTTCGAACACGCGGGATTTTCGCGGAATGAACATATTCCGCTTACGCCGATGCCTCATCATCTGATCGTTTCGATGAAATAGATAATTACGGGACGTTCTCGGTGAGGGTCCCGTGAATCCGGGTCACGTCCATCATAGCGGCGGAACCATACCATTTATGAAATTCGCCAATCAAAACGCCCGATTTTATAGTCGGATCGGTTTCGGTCAGCTTTTTGGCGTCCTCGATGGATTCGACATTAAAGATATAAAGCCCGCGCCACCCGTCAATGCCGTCAAAAGGTCCGGCAACGACCAACTTCCCTTCCTTGGCGAGTCGATTAATGTTGGCAAAATGACCTTTGAAAATTTCGTCACGCTCTTTGCCTTTGACCGTACCGTCGTTAGGGCCGGTCTTTAGCACCGCCAAAACATAGTTCTTCATACCAATCTTGTCAGCACCGAGTTTTCTTGCAAGCTGGGCGTCATAATTCGCATTTTTTGGCTTTTCCGTGGTCTGAGCGCCGCAGGAAAGTCCGGTAAATACAAACAAAACTGTGACGGCAAAAAGATATTTCAAAGTTTTCATGATTTTCATCTTACGGGATATTGCTCGAAAAAGTTATCTCGTTTTCCCCATTTCGTATTTACGTTTATCATATTCTCAATACATGTATGAAACGAATCGTAAAAGCGCCGATCGGCACTCGATTATCCTGCAAAAACTGGCTCATCGAGGCCGCGTACCGGATGATACAGAACAATCTCGACCCGGACGTCGCGTTCGACCCGGATAATCTGATCGTCTATGGCGGACGCGGCAAGGCGGCGCGGAATTGGGAGTGTTTTGACGCCATATTGCGGTGTTTGCGTGAATTGAATGAGGACGAGACGCTGCTCGTGCAGTCGGGCAAACCGGTGGGAGTGTTTCGTTCGCACACCGACGCTCCGCGCGTTCTGATCGCGAACACCAACATCGTCCCGCATTGGGCCACGCAGGAGCAGTTCGACAAATACGAACGCGAAGGCCTGATGATGTACGGCCAGATGACCGCCGGAAGCTGGATATATATAGGTACGCAGGGTATCTTGCAGGGTACGTACGAGACGTTCGGTTCGCTCGCCCGTCAGCACGGTTGGGGCACGCTCGCCGGAAAGCTCGTCCTGACCGCTGGTCTCGGTGAAATGGGCGGAGCTCAGGCGCAGGCGATCACTTTTAACGGCGGTGTCGGTTTGCTCGTTGATGTTGATCCGTGGAGAATCGAACGTCGTTTGCAATTGAAACAGGTTGACTTGCAAGCGAAAGATTTGGACGATGCGTTGCGTTTGGTCAAAGAGTTTACCGACAAAAAAGAAGCTAAATCCATTGCACTTTTAGGCAACGCGGCTGATGTTCATTGGCAGATTTTGGAGCGTAACATTCTGCCCGATGTCGTAACCGATCAGACTTCCGCACACGATGTTTTGTTCGGTTATATTCCGTGCGGATTGTCAATCGAACAAGCCAACGAACTTCGTAAATCTAATCAAACAGAATACGAAAAACGAGCGATGGACTCGATGTCGCGCCACGTCGAGGCGATGCTAGAATTTCAGCGTCTTGGATCGGTCGTTTTCGATTACGGCAACAATCTCCGCCAACGTGCCAAGGATAACGGTGTCGAAAATGCATTCGATTATCCGGGCTTTGTTCCCGCTTACATTCGCCCCCTGTTCTGCGAGGGCAAAGGCCCGTTCCGCTGGGTCGCTCTTTCGGGCGATAAGGAAGACATCTACAAAACCGACCAAGCAATGATGGATTTGTTTCCCGACAACGACCATTTGTGCAAATGGCTGACGATGGCACAAGAGCAAGTTGAATTTCAAGGTTTGCCTGCGAGGATTTGCTGGCTCGGCTACGGCGACCGTGCGAAAGCAGGTTTGAAATTGAACGAATTAGTCGGTAACGGAACGCTCAAAGCACCGATTGTGATTGGCAGAGACCATCTCGATTGCGGTTCGGTTGCCTCGCCCAACCGCGAAACCGAAGCGATGAAAGACGGCTCCGACGCGATCGCCGATTGGGTCTATCTCAACGCCATGATAAACGTCGCCGGCGGTGCAACGTGGGTTTCGCTCCATCACGGCGGCGGAGTCGGCATCGGCTACAGCCTCCACGCCGGCCAGGTAATCGTCGCTGACGGCACCCCCGAAGCCGCCAAACGCATCGAAAGAGTTTTGACAACCGACCCCGGAATGGGCGTCATCCGCCACGCCGATGCGGGTTACGAAAAAGCGATTGAATTTGCCGCAAAGAATGATGTTAAAATTCCGATGTTGAAATGAAGGAAAAAATGCCGCGAAAGAAAACAGAAATCGAAAAACCGCCCGCCACCAAAGGCAGAAACCCGCGCGTCAGCAAGGACGCAGAAATACCAAACTGCCATATTCACGATAATGTTGGCAATGTGGAGGCTATTAATATTCGTGAAAAAGTCTGTGTTAAAGAAGAATATTTCTCCCTAACCAAGCATTCCGACGGCAAATACTATTGTCTTTTTCATCTACCAACAAAAGAAAAAAATATAACTAAGTTTGAAGAAATCTTCGAGCTAAGATTGCAGAATGTCCACGAACAAATTGCTGAGATAGAAAAGCTACAAATAATTGAGCAACAAAATCAAGCGAAAGGAAAACTCTCTCATGACTATCGGTATGTCTGGTTTCCCTCTTGGTTTAATTTTTTTAGTGAAAGAACAATTGAAGTTGAAGTTGATTTTTCTAATGCGACATTTATGGCTAAAACGGATTTTTGGTCTACTACTTTTCTAGGAATGGCTAACTTCAATTCAACAATATTTTCGGCTCAAACTAATTTCAATTCAGCGACATTTAATTCAGATGCTAATTTCAATTCAGCAACTTTTACTTCGGATGCTTCGTTTATTTCTACAAAGTTTACATCCAAAGCAAATTTTTTGTCGTCAAGATTCCTTGGCATCGCCTATTTTAGCTGGGTAATATTTAAGGCAGATGCTTTCTTTAAACTAGCCACGTTTACTTTAGATGGATATTTTACTTTAGCCACGTTTGAATCGGATGCTGATTTTACATCAACAAATTTTGAAGAAGAATCACAGATTTTCTTTAATGAAACTAATATTAACGGCGTAGCAAATTTTAATCATGCAATCTTTGATGGCTACATTGGTTTTGAAGGAAAAAAAGAAAATCCCGTTTTTGTTGGTGAAAATGCTCGACTTATTCTAGACAACGCTAGAATTGAAAATGCTAAAAAGATTTCTTTCCAAACTGTTCGACTTGAGCCGAGTTGGTTTATCAATACTAATGCGACAGGCTTTGTCTTTAGTGATTGTGAATGGCGATACGCGGATGGTAAGCGTCTGTCTGTCAAAACTGAATTAGAGAATTTGAAAAAACGTGGGTTTGAAAATCCAAACGCTCTTTTGATGTATGCGTGTTGGCAACTCGCTGATAATTACGAGGAAAGCAAGAGTTTTCGGAAAGCCTCGCTGTTTCGGCAGATGGCGAATGAATCGAGAAGGCTAGAAACATCTTGGTATCAGCAACCATTGACATTACGTTGGTGGTATTACCTTTCAAGCCGTTACGGGGAAAGTTTGGTTAAAGCCATGATTGTTTTGTTATCGCTAATTTTGCTCATCTTTCCAATCATTTACACGCAAATCAGTTTTCAAACTTGCTCAAAAGACAGACCAATTGCCGCGAGTTTAACCATTTGCGAATCTAAAGACGAAGAGATTAGAAAAAACTGCACTTGTAGCACAGACCAAATTACTTTTACAGATGCAATCGTCCAAAGTCTGACAACCGCGACCTTGCAGAATGTTGAATATCGCAAACCGCTGATAGTTTGGGGTGAACTTTGGATAATCTTGGAAAAGATATTCGCACCGTTGCAAGCGGCGTTGTTGGCATTGTCGTTAGGCGGAAGTTTATGCGGTAAACATGTGTTAACATACGAATAAACCGACACAACCATGACCATCGATCTCGATCTACTTGATACCGAATCGGCTAAGGAGGCAATTATTGCCGTCAGTGAAATTGCTGCGGCTAATGCTGTCGATTGGGCATTGGTTGGGGGGATTGCTGTAGCACTCTATGGTGGCGACCGAAATACAAAGGATGTCGATGCAATTGCTAACAAACTGTTGCCGATCCAAAGCGAGGGAACACTTAGACAAGGTGGTGAGCGATACAGTATTAAAGCCACAAAGCGCGATGTTTATGTTGACTGGATATTGCGTAACGATGCGTTCAAAAAATTATTCGAGATCGCTCTCAGCGAATCCGTCAAGATTAACGATGTTCCCGTCCTCACTCCCGAATGGCTCGTAATCCTTAAATTCATAGCCGGACGATTCAAAGATCAGGAAGACGCCGTTTTCCTGCTGAGCCAAAAGGGACTTGTTGACCGCAAATTAATTAAAGATAAGATCATCGAACACGTCGGCCGAGAAGCTTGGGGCCTCGCCCGTCACGGTTATCAGCGATGGTATGAGATGGCTGACGGCCGCTCACGCGAAGAAGAACGTAATGAAGCCGACGGGTTTATTGACTCCTAGCGATTAATTGTCATCTCAAATTTTTCCAACAACAAAGCAACTCTTTATCGCTCTAAGGTTTCAAACTAAAAAATCTAAGGAGAATATTAAATGCCTAAATTTCATTGGTTTGTCACGTCGTTTATTTTTGTAATTTGCTTTTCGATTTCCGTATTTGCCCAGACGCCGCCGCCTAAGAGCGTTTTGATCAATACAGCGGCGTTTTATGACGAAAAGGCCGGGATCACAAAATTGGTTAAGGCCGCAAAGGACCTGGATGCGGAATTTGCTTTGGAAATAAAGGCTTTGCGGGATAACAATGCCAGGATCCAAGCGATCGCGAAAGAGATCCAAGATTTGCAGAAGCAGCCAGATACTCCGGCGACCCAGTCCGCGATAGCCGCGAAGCAGGAACAGGGATCGAGCCTCCAGCGAAAGATCGAGTATGACAAAACCGGTCTGGAGGCAAAGATAAACAGGGCTCGCGACGCCAAGATCGGGCCGATAACCTTTGACATCGGCAAAGCGATTGCCGAATTTGGAAAGAAGAACGGCTACGGGGCGATCTTTGACGCAAGCAAACTTGAGGAATCCGGCGTACTGCTGTTTGCTGCTGAAAGTACGGACATCACGAAAGAGTTTATTGCGTTTTACAATGCCCGTGCCGCGTCGGCGCCGATAGCAAAATGACTGGCTGATTGTTTGCCTTGCCTGCCCGAAGTCGAGATTTAGTGCCTTGTAGCGAATGGTGAATCTCCGGTTTCGGAAATTCACCATTTGCTATTTTCGACTCCGAGGTTGACTATCTCCCGCTTAGTTCGAGTATAGCGGTGGCGGTGTCGCAGTTTGTCGGGCCGGCGGTTTCACAGATCTTATAGACAAGATTGTAGAGGCCGGATTGCGTTTTGGCTGCAATCGAAACCACGCCGGTGGAGGTATTCAGCGTGATGCCCGGGATTGCCGCCGAGACCTGCGACAAGCGAATAGTCGGCACTGTCGCGCGTCCGCCGTTAAACGTGTCGTTTGCCAGTACGTTTATCGGAGAATTGGCAACCTTGGACGACGCTCGCACATAGTCATCTACTGCATCTATCGAATAATTTCGCACTGTGATGGTTGCCGTTGCCTGATCGCAAAGCGTTGGAACAACTATCGTGCAGATCCGGTAAACGACTGCATAATTGCCGACCGCCGTTCCTCTGGCAACATCTACCGAGCCATTCGAGAGATCAAGCGTGACCCCGCCGTTGTTGGGTGTTATCGAAACAAGCGACAAAGTGACATTTCCAAAATTCGCACCGCCGCCGCTAAACGTGTCATTTGCCAAAACGCTTGCAATCGCGCTGCCGCCGACCGACGGAGATATTATTCCGTAATCGTCAACCGCATCTACGGTGTATGGCTTGACCAATACTGTTACGGTCGCATCGTCGCAGAATGCTGTGTCCGCGAGGCTGCACATTCGGTAAACAAGCGAATAGGTTCCTGCGGGCGTACCGCTTAAAACGCTTACCTCACCGGTTGCAGTATTCAAATTGACGCCGCTAGTGGTCGAGGATATCTGTGTGATCGCCACGTTAGCAAAACTTGCCTGCGTTCCTGCGATCCTGTCATTGGCCAAAACATTTGTGACAGCGATGCCGCCATCCGGTGATGCGACCTGTCCATAGTCATCATTGGCAAATATGCCGTTCGGATCGCGCCATAGCCAAACACCGCGAGAGTTATCGACGGCGTTTGGATTTACGATCAAAGAAACGTCAAAACCGCCTGAAAAACCGAAGTTTGACTCCGATTTGCCAACTGAACCGACAATCGGATATCCATTTATATCCATAGTCGCCGTCCAACCGGAAAGCGATGCAAAGCAGCCAAAAGAGGTATAGCTTGAATTGCAACCCGAAGCTGTCGGCGAAAAAATGTTTAAGAAATTGCCTGCTGTTGTTAAATACTGAAATCCGCTGACAGACCGATTGGTTGCCATTGCAGGTTCGGTATAGCTCATCAGTTGCAGGACCTGAGCATCCGTCGCCCACGTCCAATCACCGAGAAGCAGACCGCTGCATCTGCCGACGCCGTCCTGTGGGCAAACCAGCGCTGTCTGGTTCCAACTCAGCCCGGCGGTGGTGGTCAATTGTCGCCATTCCTTGCCGTGGCCGTCATTTACAGCAGCAAATTGAGCGTTCGCGGCAATGGATGCTGACAGCAGCACTATAAAAACGAACGCAAAGGTTAAGAACGTGCCGAACACGCTCTTTCGACACAACGATTTTTTTGGTTTGCAATGGTCAATGCTCATGTATTTTCCTCCCAGAAATAAAGATCATGTACTCTATAAAGCGGAAATTTTTGGACTTTCGAGATCAAAGATAGTCTGCCGGGGCAGCAAAACATTCAACGTACATCTGAACAGTGCTTACCGGGATGCTGAAAAGACCTGTGGCCGGAAAGATAGTTGCTAATAATGGTCAGTTTGCTAAGCGTTGGGCCGATGGAAACATTAGATCAGGTTGACTTCCCCGCCGAATCAGAAAATACTTGATTGAAATTCAAATCGGAAATTGTTGCTAACGGAGCGTGGCGTGATGGTAAAAGCGGGAAAGATCGCATTCCTTTGTCTGTTGTTGATGTCGATGTATGTGCTGGCAGTCAATGCGCAAGACGGCCCAAAGGCCACACCGGGTGATTTTGTTGTTAAGGACTTCAAATTCGAAAGCGGTGAGATGTTGCCCCAGATGAAGATCCACTACGTTACGCTCGGTACGCCGCAGCGGAATGCGGCCGGCACCGTAACTAACGCCGTTATTATTAATCACGGAACGGGCGGCAGCAACACGCAATTTCTCGGCCGTGGATTCGCCGGAGTGCTGTTTGGCAAAGGGCAATTGCTCGACGCCGAGAAATATTTCATCGTTATTCCAGACAACATCGGCCACGGGGCTTCGAGTAAGCCGAGCGACGGGCTGCACGCTAAATTTCCACATTATTGCTACCACGACATGATCGTTGCACAATACCGGCTGCTGACGGAAAAGCTCAGCGTCAACCACCTGCGGCTCGTGATGGGCACGTCGATGGGCGGGATGCATTCGTGGCTATGGAGCGAGATGTACCCTGATTTTATGGACGCCGCTATGCCGCTTGCTTCCCTGCCGATCGAGATTTCTGGCCGCAACCGTTACTTTCGCCGGATGATGATCGACCCGATCAGGAACGACCCAGACTGGCAAAATGGCGAATATAAAACCCAACCCATTCGCGGGCTAACCACCGCAATTTATACGCTGATAATGATGGGCAGCGCGCCACTCCAGATGCAGAAACAGATGCCAAGCAAGGCGGCCGCCGATGCTGCTTTTGACGCGACGATGAAACAGCGGCTCGCGACGACCGACGCCAACGATCTGCTCTATCAGGTCGATGCGTCTCGCGACTACAACCCTGAGCCAAAACTCGAAACTATTAAGACGCAGCTCTTAGCCGTAAACTCAGCCGACGACGAAGTAAACCCACCGGAGCTCGGCATCGTCGAAAAGCAGATCAAACGTGTCAAAAACGGCCGGTTTATCATGTTGCCGATCACGGACGAAACCCGCGGCCACGGTACGCATACGATTCCGGCGATCTGGGGAAAGTATCTTGGAGAGTTGCTACAAGCGAGTCAAAAGTAGTTTTGCCTTGAACGGACTGAAAGACCGTGGAATTGGCATGACGATCGAAAAAGCGATCCCCTGCCGTAATGTAAAATAAATATGCCTCCGATCCTCAGTGCAATTTGGACATTCGCATGCACCGGTTTATTTGCTTTAGCGGGCAGCGGCTTGATTTATGCTCAACCAGCGGACGCGCTTCTGGGTATCAAACTGAGCTCCGATATCAAGGCGATTGTTAAAGAGATCGAGACGAAAACGGGCGCAAAGATCCGCTCCGAGTTTATTAAACAAACGGATTCGCTGCTTGCGTCAAGCTATATCGATGATGACGGCTCGGCCGTGGTAATGGTTGATTTCAGCGTAAAAAATGATGCAAAAAAGCTCGAGGCCATCATCGTACACGAGCTATTGCATCTCGGGCTGAGGGTCAGCAATTATCCGACGTTTATCTTTTCACCCTCAGTTCGAATGGCAAAGGGCCGTGCAATTGACACCGAGCAGGACAACATAAACGATCTCAAGGACCTGATCGAGCATCGCGTCTTTAAGGCGGACATGGAGCGATTCGGAGTATATAAATTTATCGATCTGGCGGGCGACACCGCTGCGGGCGCCAGAAAACGAACGGGGCAAATGGACGGTCAGGTCGATGCGATAAACTATGTCCGAGCAATTTTAGAATATCAAAACCAGTCCGATGTGAATGAGGTCAAACGGATATATCAAGCCAACGGCTGGACACGGTCTCTACAATTGGGTCAAAATATCGCCGAGATCATCAGCCGGGCCGGGCCGCAAACTCCAAAAGACGTCGAGGCAGTTTTCCTGAGCTGTCTGCTGAAAATGTATCCTACGCAGAGGGGCGGCATTGCTTTTACGCTGACAATTGACAAAAGTAACAAGTTTTTTCAACGGCTGTTAATAAATACTGTCAAAAGGTGAGGAAATGGATTTTAAACCACTGATCTGCCCGCAATGCGGCGGCGAGATCGAAAATTATTCACCGGGCCAGACGATGGCAACATGCGGCTATTGCGGCACGCAGTTTGTCATTGAAAAGGATAGACACGCGGCCCCGCCGGTGTACGAGACTGTCGAGTTCCCTTCGCCAAATCCTCAAGCCACAGCGGTCATCGTATTACTCGTCATATTTTTGGTCGGTGGATTTATCGTTGTGGCATTCATTAAGGGTATCAAAGGCACATCTCCGTCCGTATCCGGGACGGCAAAACCGACCGCAACACCGCTGAATGGTAAACCAGTCTTGATTCCGACACCAAACCCCAATCTGCTCGATTTTGGCGGCAAAGGTACTGGAAACGGGCATTTTCAAGATGCTAATTCTATCGCGGTCGACAGACAGGGGCGGATATATGTCTCGGATAACAGCCTTCGCGTCCAGCAATTTGATGATAAAGGGGCGTATCTAAGGACCATCCAGGTTCCGGCCAAAACCGGCAATTACGATCACGCCCGCACGATCGACAAAATTGCCGCCGGCGATGACGGCAAACTATATGTCGCGGTCGGCGGGGTGATCCAGGTTTATAACGAAAACGCCCCGAAGCTTTCCCGCGTGATAGAGATGGCCCCGGATTATATCCAGGATTTTGCCTTAAAAAGCGATGGCGGGATGGATATAATCTATGACGATGACCACATCGAAACGTTAATAGTAGTAACTAAGACAGGAAAAATAACCAAGCAGATAAGGGGCTTTCACACAAACGCCCTCGATGCGGTCGTGTCCCCCAAGGAAACAGCGGTCGCGGCGATCCGGCTAGCCGTGGACGGAGCCGGCAATATCTTTTCGGTCTATGCCTTTGGCGATCTGGGGAGCTATTCGATCAGTTCCAACAACGACGAGATGATGATCGCCCGCTTTAGGCCCGATGGAAAATTCGTCAACAAATTTACCCAAACGATGAATTCGTGCGGGATCGAGATCGACAACCAGGGCCGCATATATTTATCGGGAAATGCTTCTATTCAGGTTTACTCAAATACCGGAGAAAATGTCTCGGCGATATCAGGTCTATCAGCCGTAAATGCGTTCGCGCTCGACAAAGACAATAACGTCTATGCCATCGCACTTAATCAAGTCATAAAAAGACCTGCTATTCCTTGAAACATCTGCCTTGTGTGCAGAGGGTTGTTTAATAGCGTTCTTCAAAAAACCCGTTGAACGAGCCATTTAGACTTCCGAGTTTGTGGAATTCCTGGTTTATTCGTGCATTCGTGGCAACATTTTTTTTTGCCACGAATGCACGAATTAAGAGTTTTTCAAAGAACTCCATTAGTTATAAAATAAGTTCGTGAGCAATATATTTGAACAAACTACGCGGCCCGATCCGATACTGTTTTCTTCACGCAATGACCGGAACGACCCGCATCTTGGCGAGATCGTGGGCATCGAGGAGCGGGAATACGCGGCGGCCAATATTGTCATCCTCGGCTGCCCTCAGGACGAAGGCGTGCGGCGAAATAATGGCCGTGTCGGTGCCACTGCGGCCCCCGATGCTATCCGGGCGCAGTTTTACAAGCTCACGACCTTTAATATCAAGAATAGGATTTTTGATCTGGGGAATGTGAAGATCGGCGGCTCATTGGAAGCGACGCATGAAACGCATTTCGATGTTGTATGTCAGCTTTTGCGTGACGGCAAACGCGTCATCGTGCTCGGTGGCGGAAATGACATTTCGTATCCAGACGGGTCGGCGATGGCCGAGGTTTTCGGACCGGAATGGTGGATCGGCGTCAATATCGACTCGCATCTTGATGTCCGCATCGCCGATCAGCGAAACAGCGGCACGCCCTATCGTCAACTGTTAGAAGAAAAACTCCTGCTGCCAACCTATTTTTACGAAGTCGGTTTTCAGTCTCATTTTTGCTCACCTATTTACTACGAATACATCCGCAGCCTGGGTGTTCATCGCATCAGTCTCGAACTGCTCCGTTCACGCTCAGATGCCGACGTGGAGTTGAAAGAAATGATCCGCGAGAAATTCATCGGCCACAGCTCGTCGCTTAACACGTTTTTTGGCTTTGACATGGACGCTGTGCGTGCAAACGATGCTCCCGGAACGTCTGCCCCTTCCCCGCTGGGATTGAGGGCGAGCGAATTTATCCAGCTCGTGAAATACGCAGCAAGCCTAGCCAACACAAGGATCATTGAGTTTTCAGAAGTTAATCCCAATTTTGACATCGATAACCGGACGACAAGACTCGTCGCGATCGGGATGCACCGATTTTGCACTGGCATTTCCTGATACGACTCGTGGTCGTGAAAGCAAATGCGCTAGACGCGTCGACCCTGAACCAGCCTAAATATGGCAAGAACGACTATCGCTCCGATTATCGACGAAATAAAACTGGGGATCGAACTGCCGATATTGTTGAAATTGCTCACCATCGGATAACCGACAACTGTGCCGATATATCCACCGACAACCGCTCCAACGATGCCCAGGATCGTTGTCAAAATAACGCCGCCGCCATCGGATCCCGGCAAAATTGCCTTCGCAATATAACCCGCCAGAAAACCAAGGACTAGCCAAATTAGTAGTGATATCATATATTTATTCCCTCCTCTACCAGCGTAGCTATTATTTCAAAGCTTGTATGTACGCCAGGGCACAGAGCGGAGAATAATCAGGGATCTCTTTAAGTCCCTGCAAACTTGACACTTTTCCACGGGTTTGGCATTCTTAGGGTTCGCTTTTCTTTGAAACAAGCGAGGGTATAGTCTCTTAGCTCAGTTGGTAGAGCATTACCTTGACAAGGTAGGGGTCAGCAGTTCGAGTCTGCTAGAGACTACCATTTTGGCTTAATGGTGAATGATTAATGGTGAATGGTGAATTATTTTCATTCATTCACCATTCACCATTCACCATTCATAATTCTGATAAGATGCTTACGAAGAACTTTGCTGTTTTTATAATTACTACGACACGCTTCTAATGGCGTGATTCGTTCAGAGTGCGCGATTTATCGCGTAATTACGGGCTAAAGCCCGCACTCTGAACAAAGCAAGGTCGCTCTTATCGGATCAAATCTATTTAAGTAGTAGTGAATTGTTAATCGTTGATCTAATTTGAGCCGGCTTTGCTGTAGCTTGGAGTTCCAGCTTTAGCTGGCCAATGTTTCAGGAAGGGCCAACTAAAGTTGGAACTCCGAACGACTAACAAATTTATGACCGAATTAAACGTAAAATACGGCGGAAACGAACGGTCTATTCCTGCGCCCGCGACGGTTGCGGATGCGATCAAGGCATTTGACCGCGACGGTTTGAAGAAAGCACTTGCCGCGAAAGTCAACGGCGAGGAAGTCGATCTGAATCGCGAATTGACCGCGACCGACGAAGTTCTCTCGATCGAGCCGGTCACGGCTGATTCGCGTGACGGGCTTGAGCTTATTCGCCATTCGACGGCCCATTTGCTGGCGGCGGCGTTGCTTGACCTGTTTCCGGGAACGAAGCTCGGCGTCGGCCCGGCCCTGATGGAAGACCCGCGTTACGGCTATTATTACGACGTTATTGCTCCTCGTACGCTGACCGAGGCCGATCTGCCCGTCATCGAAAAGCGAATGAAAGGGATGGCCAAGCAAAATTTGGTCTATCGCCGTGAGATCGTGAAAAAATCTGCGATCCTCGAACTTTTTAAGGGTCGCGACGAGCCGCTAAAATGTGAGTTGATCGACAAAAAAGCCACCGATACCGCGAGCATCTATCATATCGACAATTCGCCGTTCATCGACTTTTGCCTCGGCCCGCACGTGCCGCATACGGGCAAATTGCAGGCGTTTAAGCTGCTTGCTCTATCGGGTGCTTATTGGAAAGGTGATGCCGAGCGTGAGCAAATGCAACGTATCTACGGGACGGCGTTTGCCAGGCAGGAAGAACTCGACGCGTGGCTAAAGCAGCGTGAGGAGGCCGAGAAACGTGACCATCGGAAGCTCGGAAAACAGCTTGACCTGTTCTCGATCGACGACGATTATGGCCAGGGCTTGATCCTTTGGCATCCGAAAGGCGGTATTGTCCGCATGGAGATGGAACGGTTGCTTCGCGAAGAGCTTGAGCAACGTGGTTACAGCTTTGTTTTTACGCCGCATATCGCGAAACGTCAGCTTTGGGTAACGAGTGGTCATGAGGGCAACTACGCGGATTCGATGTATGCCCCGACGAACATCGAGGACGAGGAATACCGGCTCAAGCCGATGAATTGCCCGTTTCATATCGGCATTTACAAGGCAAGCCCGAAATCGTACCGCGATCTGCCGCAGCGTTATTCCGAAATGGGCACGGTTTATCGAGCTGAGCTTTCCGGAACACTGCATGGCCTGATGCGTGTTCGCGGGTTTTCGGTCGATGACGCCCACCTTTTTGTGCGGCCGGATCAGGTACATGCCGAGGTTGCGGATTGTTTGGATTTTGCGATAAAGGTTTTTGATACCTATGGATTCGATAAGGTAAAGTTTGAGTTGTCGGTCCGCGGCGGGGCTGAAAATAAAGGTTATCTTGGTTCCGATGAAGATTGGGTTGCAGCCGAAGATCAGCTTGCAAGCGCGCTGAAAGAACGTGAGATCTCATACGAGCGCATCGAGGGCGAGGCAGCGTTTTACGGGCCGAAGATCGATATCAAGATCGAGGATGCCATCGGCCGCATTTGGCAATTGGGAACGATTCAACTTGATTTTAATCTGCCGGAGCGTTTTGAGCTTGAATATACGGGCGACGATAATCAAAAACATCGTCCTTTTATGATCCACCGGGCGTTGTTCGGATCGATCGAGCGGTTCTTTGGTGTGCTGATCGAACATTACGCGGGTGCATTCCCGCTGTGGCTCGCTCCGGTGCAGGTTGTTGTGCTGCCGATCACGGATCGGATCAACGATTATGCGAATCAGGTAGCCGCCGAGTTGCGGGCTGCCGGTTTCAGAGTGGAATCGAACACGATTTCTGATAAAATCGGAGCGAAGATTCGCGACGCACAGATGCAGAAGATTCCGTACATGCTCGTTTTGGGCGATAAGGAATTAGAGGATGGCTCGGTGGCCGTTCGCGAGAGAAAGCAGGGCGACATCGGTGCGATGACGCTGGCTGAATTCAAGGAGAAGATCGCGACCGAGAAATCGAGCCGCAGTCTATAACTTCAGGGGCAAATTACAAAGGGAGGCATTTATCGCAAGAAGATTTGGTGGAAATAGATTTAAGCCGCGGTTTCGTGAGCCGCTGCACCGCACAAATGAACGCATCCGCGTTCCGTCGGTAAGAGTTGTGACAGAGGACGGCGAGCTTTTTGGTGTAATGGATACGCGTGACGCAATCCAGGAAGCGCGAAATCGCGGTATCGACCTCGTCGAGATCGCCCCTAAGGCACAGCCTCCGGTCTGCAAGATGATCGACTATGGCAAGTTTCTCTATGAGCAAAAGAAAAAGGCTCATGACGCCAAGAAAAAGCAGGTCACGGTGCAGGTCAAGGAAATTAAGTTTCGCCCCGGTACGGACGATCACGATTATAACTATCGGATGGAACATGCCCGCCAATGGCTGGACGAAGGCGATAAGGTAAGGGCCGCTATCGCGTTTCGCGGCCGTGAGATGACGCACCGTGAATTGGGTGCGAAAATTCTCAAGAAATTGACGGCGGACCTGATAGATCTGGCCGACGTAGAGGTTTATCCAAAGATGGAAGGCTATCAGATGTTCACGATCTTTAACCCGAAAAAGGCGAAGGTCGCTGACAAGAAACCGGCCGCGGACAAGCCCGAAAAAATGGAAATAGAGGCTGACGAGAAAAAACCGGCAGCAAAGAAACCGGCGGCGAAGCCTAAACCTAAGGCTGAACCGAAAACCGACGACGACGAGATTTTTTAATGGACGACAGGCTGCCGAGCCTGTCGAGACTGACAAATAGTAGATTTTTTGATAAACAATGAGCAGACCAGGCGGTCTGTTCTACGGAGGAAGAATGCCAAAATTAAAAACACACAAAGGCGCGGCAAAGCGTTTTCGCTCAACCGCCAGCGGCAAATTCAAACGCGGCCACAGCCATGCACGTCATATCCTGACAAAGAAGACCAGCAAGCGTAAACGCAACCTGGATATCGATTGCCTGGTATCAGAAGGCGATCAGAAACGCGTCGAAGCGATGCTGCCGTACGGACGAAATTAAAGGATAAAGGCGAAAGGATAAAGGATAAAGCTCTTAAATAACTTTAGCCTTTCTCCTTTACCCTTTCGCCTTTGAACGACTGAAAGGAGTGGAAATATGCCTAGAGCAAAACGTGGAAATAAGCGCCTCGAGAAGCGCAAGAAAATATTAGCCTTAGCCAAAGGTTATCGTGGAACGAAATCAAAACTGTATCGTTCGGCCAAAGAATCGGTCGAGCGCGCACTTAACTTTGCCTACACCGGCAGAAAGCTGAAAAAGCGGGATTTTCGTAAGCTGTGGATCGTCCGCATCAATGCGGCCTGCCGTCTGAATGATATCAAGTATTCGCAATTTATACACGGCCTGAATCTTGCAGAGATCGAGCTTGACCGAAAGGTCCTGGCCGATCTGGCGGTAAAACAGCCCGAAACCTTTGCGACGATCGTCGGACAGGCCAAGGATGCGATTAGCAAAGTACAGCCGTCGGCCTAGATTCGTGTTAAAATTGGGGCGAGGTTTTTATGATAACGATCACATTTCCAAACCGTGAAGCAGAAAAACGTGCCGTTGGTTACCTTCTTGGCCGTTTTTCAGGTCGCATTCTTAAAACGGGCGAGCATATTGTGCCTGAAGCCGCGCTGGAAGCACTCGCAATGCAGGGCATCCAATTTACGGTTTTGGGTAAAACGACTTATGAACAGCACTTTGAGTGCGATTCGAGATACTCCTCCCGTTGCAGTTTAATGACGGCAGAGAAATCTCAGTGGATTTACTTTCGGACGCTGTTTTCGAAGTTGTAGATCATTTCGGGTCTGTTAGCTACTATCATAATATTGTCGAAGGTCGGTGGACTCATGAAGGAGCCATCTATCGCGACAACAATTCAAAGATAGTCATTGATGTTCTCGACACCGACGAAAATCGTCAATGGATGAGAGATTTCAAATCGCGCTGGAAGGACCGCTTGGAGCAGCTTGATCTATGGCTTGTCAGTTATGAGATCGATGTCGAATAGATCTGATTTTTTTTGATGCAGGATTATACGGGCGAAATTACAAAAATCCGAGAAGCGTTCGAGCAAGAGTTCGGACGCTTTGCTGATTTAAGTTTGGACGGCGTCTCTTTACCGGATGCTGAGGCTTTGCAACGCGAACTGGGTGAGCTAAAGGTTAAACATATTGGTAAGAAATCGGCGATCTCCGGTGCAATGAAGCTGATCGGCGGCGTTGCTCCTGAGGAACGAGCCTCGTTTGCTCAGGTTGTACAGTCGGTTGAAAGGTCGATAGTATCGAAACTTGAAGCGGTCGAAGCGAAGCTCAACGATTTCATTTCAAACGCCAGGACCGAACGCGAACGCCTCGATGTCACGCTTCCCGGCCGCCGGCCGCGAACAGGGCACCTGCATTTGATAACGATCCTTCGTCAAAAGATCGAAGATATTTTCGTTTCGATGGGGTATGCAATCGAGGATGACCGCGAGATCGAGACGGATTATTACAATTTCGACGCGTTGAACATCCCCGAAGGCCATCCGGCCCGCGAATCGCAGGATACGTTTTATACAACCGAAGGCTTTGCCCTCCGTTCGCAGACCTCGACCGTGCAGATCCGTGCGATGGAGCGCCGCGGTGTGCCGATCCGCATTATCGCCCCGGGCAAGGTTTTTCGCCGGGACACGCCTGACATGACCCACGTGCCGATGTTTCACCAGATCGAGGGGCTATGCGTTGACAAAGGTATCACGATGGCCCATCTCAAAGGCACGGTAACGGAATGGCTCAAACGACTCTTTGGCGAGGATACGATGACGCGTTTTCGCCCGTCCTACTTCCCTTTTACCGAGCCGAGCGCGGAATTCGATTTTTCGTGCTTCAAATGCCACGGGACCGGAACAGTGAGCAGTGAGCAGTCAGCAGGGAGCAGTCAGGCAGAGATCGATAACATCGCCCTCCTCACTGCTCACGGCTCACCGCTTACAGCTAACAGATGTCGTCCGTGTAAAGGCTCCGGCTGGATCGAGCTTGGTGGCTCAGGAATGGTGCATCCAAACGTATTAAAAGCCGTGGGCGTCGACCCGGCCGTCTATTCGGGCTTTGCATTCGGATTTGGCCTCGAACGCATGTGTTCGCTGATGTATTCGCTCGACGATATCCGTCTGATGTTCGATAATGATGTGAGATTTTTGGAACAGTTTAGGTAAATATGGAGTGGGCTGGTGCTTATATTGATAAACTCAAAAATGGCGAGACGGTTTCTTTTCCACCACGGGGACACTCGATGCAACGTAAAATCGAATCTGGCCAATGTGTACCGTCATGCCAGTTTTAGATCCGAAGTTTTTAGAAAAAGGCGACATTGTACTTGGTAAAGTAAATGGAAATGAATATTTGCATCTAATCAAAGCTGTCAGGGTTCCCGTTTTCAAATTGGCAATAATCGTGGGCGAATTAACGGTTGGATCGGACACAATTCCATCTTTGGAAAATGTGTTAAAGTCGAAGACTAGGAGTATTTTATGCAGGTCACAACTATCGAAGGCATAATCAAGAATGGTCAGGTTCAATTGAGCGAGGTTCTAAATTTGCCCGATGCGACGAAAGTTTATGTCGTAGTTCCGGATCTCAACCGACTAAGGGCGAGGGTTAAGAGTCCGCACTTGGTTGATAAATCAAAAATAAAAGATTTTGAAAAAGAGATGATCGAAACCGAAGATGACGAATTATAGCGAAACATACAGCCCACCAGCACCGATCGTTAACGTCAAACTAAGAAATTCCGTAACTTTAGAATCGATCATAGATGTCCCGATGTTATTGGATACGGGATCGGATCTGACACTTATACCGCGTAAATATTGCGATATGATCGGTGCAGAAGTGTCCAAAGAGAAGTTTTTAGAACTTGAGGGGTTTGATCGAACGACCAGCATAGCCTTACGTCCATCTTGACCTTATTTTTCTCAATAAAGTTTTTCGAGGTAATTACCTGGCTTATGACCAGCCAGAAGGGATAGTTGGACGAGATATTCTTAATAAATTCTCCCTTATTTTTCATGGTCCCAACCTTAATTGGGGAGAACAAAAGTAAGTAATGAACATCAGCTACAACTGGCTGGACAGCCTGATCGACATTGATCTTCCGACCGATGAGTTGGGTAAAAAACTCACAAATGTCGGCCTCGCAGTCGAGGGTATTCATGCGCATGGCGACGATCATGTGTTTGACATTGATCTGACGTCTAACCGGCCAGATTGTCTCTCGCATTTGGGCGTTGCCCGCGAGATCGCGGCAATTCAAAATTCAAAATTCGAAATTCGAACTTCTAAGACCGAAGATGAAAGCCCTACGACCAAAGGCCAAACGCTAGTTTCCATTACCGATCCTGACCTTTGCCACCGTTTTACTGCCCGTATCATCCGAAATGTGAAGATCGGCCCGTCGCCGCAATGGCTGGTTGATCGTTTAGAGGCAATTGGTGAGCGCTCGATCAATAATGTCGCCGATATTACTAATTACGTCATGCACGAGCTAGGGCAGCCTATGCATTCGTTCGATCTGGATAAATTGGCGGGTGGGAAGATCGTTGTCCGAAAGGCGCGGGATGGCGAAACGATTACGACGCTTGATGAAGTTGAACGCAAACTGGACGATTCCATGCTGATGATCTGCGACGCTGAAAAGCCTGTGGCTGTCGGCGGCGTGATGGGCGGCCTTGATTCGAGTATTACGGATTCCACGGCTAATGTATTACTTGAGGTTGCATACTTTAAACGTTCAAATATCAGAGCTACGTCGCGGAAACTGAATCTCAATACGGAAGCGAGCTACCGTTTTGAACGCGGCGTGGATATCGATGCCCTGCAACTTGCTTCAAACCGCGCCACAGAGTTGATCTGCGAATTAGCGGGCGGCGAGGCGGGCGAATACGCCGATGTTTATCCGACCACACATGTTGCAAATGAGGTTGAATCGCACGATATTTCCGCTGCGATTAAACGTCTGACCGGATTGAATGTCACCACGGCTGAATGCAACACAATCCTCAAGGCGCTTGGAATAGAGCAGAGGTCAGAGACAGTTTATATAGCACCGTCGTGGCGGCATGACATCGCTATTGAAGAGGATCTGGTCGAGGAGATCGCCCGGCACGTCGGATACGAAAACATCGCGGCTGAGCTACCTCCTGCTTATGGTGCGGGAGAGTATCAGGCCACTGAATCTCGCGAAAAGCTTCTGCGGCAAACGCTGGTCGATCTCAGCTATGACGAAGCGATCTCGTACAGCTTTATCGACATAAAATTTGACGGCCTTTTCGATTCCGTCCCCGGACTATTGGCAGATAACGTTGACGATAAATACGTTACGTTGCAGGATTCGGTTATCGAAGGTGCGGTTAGAATGCGGCCGAGCATACTTCCCGGCTTGCTCGATGCGGTTCGTCTGAATCTCAATCATCAACGCCGTGATATAAAGCTTTTCGAGGTTGGAAAGGTGTTTGCGGCGAAATCGGGTGAGGATAATTTACCGACTGAGCGTAAGCTTTTTTCATTGGCGATCACGGGCGGCGAGATCCAGCAAAACAAAGCAATGACGGTTCGCGAACTGGACTTTTATGATGCTAAAGGTGCGGTCGAAGCGGCGCTGGATGCCGTCGGCATCACCAATGTCGATTTGAGGGCATCGGAAGTAAAGCATTTACGAAAAGGCCAGTCGGCGAACCTCTCGCTAAATGGTCAAACCATCGGCTCGCTCGGACGGCTAAACGACCAGATTGCCTTAACCTATAAGTTCAAACAGCCGGTCTATGTCGCGGAGGTCGATCTTCAAGCTGTGCTTGAAGCTGAGGTCACGCCGATCACTTACCGGTCGTTGGCAAAATACCCTGCGATAACGCGTGATGTGTCGCTTGTCGCCAAGCGTGATGTCACCCTTGCAGCGATCCAGGCTGCCATCACCGAGCAAGGCTTTGAGCTGTGTCGAAGCGTCGGGTTTGTCGATGTATATGAGGGCAAAGGGCTTGGCGAAGATGAACGTTCGTTAACCATTCGGCTGGAATATCGGAGCGACCAGCGGACATTGGTCGAAGATGAGGTTGAGGCGATGAATAAGCAAATACTTGCTAAAGTCGTCGAAAAATTGGGTGTTTCACAACGATTTTGACAATTCCCTCATCTTTTACTTGAAGTTTACCGCAAAAATCCCGATAATGTTTTCCACAGCCCCTGCAATACTTTACATGGAGACCTCTTAATGAACGCCTTAACGGGAATGGAAAAATTCTCGCACCTAGAGGATAAGATCTATCTAACGATCGAATTCGTAAAAAAGGTGCGTGACGAAAAGGATGAGTTTAAAAAGGAAGCCGAAACATTAAGGCGCGAGACTGCCAAGGCTATCGCCGAAAAGTCGGAACTTGAGGAAAAGATCGCCGGGCTGCTGTCAGAACGCGATTCCATTCAGCTAAAGGTCGAGGCCATGCTAGATGCAATGACTCTCATCGATTCGGATGTGGCCGACGCGGTCGGCAGGTAAAAGCGGTATGTCGGAACAAACAATTCGCGTAGAGATCTACAATCAAACCTACAGCATCCGGTCGGATGGTGATAACGAGTATATCCACGAACTTGCCGAATACGTCGACCGCAAGATGCGTGACATTGCGTCGGGAACGATGACCGTCGAGACGCTCAAGGTGGCGATACTCGCTGCCCTGCACATAGCAGACGAATTCTTTCAGTTAAAACGGGCCCAGACGTCGACCGACGAGCAGCTCGCCATTCGCAGCACTGAATGCTCGGAGATGCTCGACCGGATCCTTAAGAACCGCGATCTTACTCCACGCGCGGTTGAAATAGAACAATAGAATTCAATGCACAATTCAGAAATTCTGCATTGTGCATTTTTCATTTTGCATTCCGTCGCGTTGTGCTAGTATCAAACTTGGCGAAGGATACTTGACTGCGTTCCCCGTCACCGGACGCAAATATAATTGAGCCAACATATGAATACCGGGAGGCTAATGCCGGTTACGGTGCGGTCTTTTACGAAGGGCTGCTGATGAAACCGGCTTTGATGCTTCGCAAGGAGTAGAAAGCCACCCACCTGTAAACTACAGGTTCAATTCATACGTTCGAACGGTTTCGTGGTTCTCGTTCGCCGCAAACTTTGAAACGTGGGTTCTTTCGGGCCCGCGTTTTTTAGTTTTCCGGTTCAAGCTGCGGCATTTCACCGGCATCTTCCTTTTCGAGTTCCAATCTTATTTCCTCGGCCATCTTGGCGGATTCCAGAGCGAGGGGTAACTCGCTGGCGCGGCTCGAAAGTTTCTTAAGGGCAAGCTCGGAATCGGCGAGATTCCCGCCGCGACTCGCTGCGGCTTCGATCATCTGCAAACGGGCTTCGGCTTCCGAAAGCATCAGCTTCGCTTCGTCATTGATACGGGCGATTTTTTCCAGGTCCCGCCCTATCTCGGCCTGAAACTCGTCCGAACGGGCACTTTTAAGCTGTTTTATCGAGTTCTGGCGGCGTTTTGCGAGTTGCAGCTCACGCTTGGACGACTTGACGATCCTCGTCGCCGTAAGACGCGAGGCGAGCGTTTCGCGGTATGCATCGCCGAGCATCAGGTCGCGGGCCTCGACGGCCCTGAGAGCGCGTTTCTCATTTGATCTAAGTTCATTCGTAAACCAGCCTATTTCCTCGGCTTTGATCCCATCTGCTGCTATCAGTTCTCTCATATCCCTCGTCCAAACCGATCGTTTGTGTACGAGCAGTCCCAGGATGAACATGCCCGTAACGAAACCTATTACCGTCGCGACAATTCCCACAAACAGAATAACGGCCGCCACAGGCGGTGCTGGGGCCGTCAAAAGCAGCATCAGAAATGTGATCACGGCCGGCAGGCCTGTCAGGGCGACCGGAGCCGTGATCGCTCCGATCTTAAGTTTTCTGCCATGTGCCAGATCTGCCGGGGTAATGTCGTTCATAACTGTCAATTGAATAGAGTCTAGCGCACCGCGGGCGTCTTGGCTTAAACGGCCCACTAACATTTCCGGTTTAAAAAATTTAGTATTTGCGCCGAAATATATTATTATTCAAACTGAACGGCGAGTGAGCTATGCAAAGAAATTTTTTTTTCTCATATGTCGGTATCATGCTGCTTTATTGCTGGCTCGCATTTCCCGCTTCGGCGCAGAAACCGGAGTCAAAGTCGCAGGTTCGCCCGGTAACGATCCCGATCTCAATCTTCACAAAAAAAGAGCTCAAAGAAAATCAGGCCCAGGAGTACGTCCAGGCGGAACGCATTGTTGTTAAAGAAGATAACGAGGAGCAACACATACTCTCGATACGCAGCGTAAGCGATTCGCCGCTTTCGATCGCCGTTTTGATCCAGGACGATCTCTCGTCCGGTTTTAATCTTCAGTTGAAAGATATTGAGGAATTTATAAGAACTCTGCCGAAGGGCACGCACGTTATGGTCGCCTATTCGCGAAGCGGGGCGCTCCAGATAAGGCAAAAATTTACGGACGATCTTGAAAAGGCGGCAAAATCGCTACGTATTGTAGTCGGCAGTCAGAGCGTTGCCCCGCGCAGCCCTTACGACAGCATCAATGACCTGCTTGGCAAATTTGACGCTCAGCCGGCAGGCAGGCGGGCTATCGTGATGTTTTCGGATGGTCTCGATACGACACAGGGGATCAGTCTTTTGTCCGTACTGGATAGCCCTGACCTCGATAGAGCGACTCTGAAAGCGCAGCGGAAAGGCGTTGCCATCTATTCGATATATTCTCCGACCGCGCTCACCGAGTCGGCGTCAAGTTCGACACTTGCCTTTGCAGCTCAGGGAGCTCTTGGAAAGATTTCGGACGACACCGGAGGGCGGGCTTTTTTTAGCGGCACCCAAGCGCCGATCAACCTGATACCGTTTTTTCGTGAGATGGTTGTTGCTCTTAACCGGCAGTTTGCCTTGACCTATCTTTCAACGCACATGAAAAAGGGGTACCATGCGGTTAAAGTTAGCAGCACCAATCCGGAGGTCAAGATCGAGCATCCCCGCGGCTATTATTATCGTTGATCAGCCGACCTTAGTCTGACACGACTGGCATACCTGGACATCTTCTTTGATAAGAAGCCCGATCCAAAAAAGCGGAAAGAAAAACACAAGCAGTACCGCAAACGTAATCCAACCGGCGGTTGAGATGCGGCGTTCGACGCGTGGCAAATACTGGCTCATGCAATGCGGGCAGCGAAACGGCTGGCCCATCTGCCATGTCGGCTGATACATGAGCGGAGCAGGCTGAAAATTCTGGTGTGCCGCAGGGGTAAATTGTTCGGTCAGCGGTTTTACCGGTTCGGTCGGACGTTGCGACCGTGCCTCGTTCTGCGTCTGGAATTCGTCAGTTTTCCATGCATACGGACGCGGTGCCGAATAATCAAAGGGGTTATTCATCACCGGTTTCTGAAAATTGAACTTCGTGCCGCAAAAGCGGCAAAAGTTCGTTTCAGGCGTGTTGAGTTTTCCGCAGTTTTGGCAAGGATTCATAACGGCCGTTTTTGGCGTCTCCGCTAACTACGAATAATAGCAAAGAAATGTTCGTTTATCGAGACTTCTGATTTATCAACGCAAAGACGCTAAGATGCAAAGGAAGGAAAATAAGATAATTATTTAGGTCGGTGTTTTTAAAACCTATGCGGGTTTGCACCTTTGCGTGATTACATTAAATTTCTTTGTCATGATGGTCGCCGACAACGGTTTTCGTTGCCGAGCCGTCTAAAAATCGGGTATTCTATGGCATTAGCTTTTCTTATCCGTTTTACCCCTATGAAACATCTGCTCACGATAGCCGCCATCTCGTTTTTTCTCTCGATCCCGGTCATGCCTCAGGCCTCGGACGCGATGCTGCGAAATATTGTCGAGAAAGACAAAACGAGCCGCGACCCGTCGGGCAAACTGAACACGCTCACAGCCGCCGAACATATCATGCGCGGACAGACCTATTACGACAATCGCCAGTTCCCTCAGTCCCGCGAGCATTTTCAGAAGGTCTTTGAAAATTATCCGAACGACCCGCTGATGTCGACCGCGCTGTTCCTGACCGGCCGCTCGTATTACTGGGAACGCGAATACGCCCGGGCGATACCGTTTCTCGATCGAGCAACCCGCGAATATCCCGCCACAAAAGACGGCCGCGAAGGCCTTTATTTCAAAGGTGCCTGCAATGTCCGCATCGGTAAGAACGGCGAGGCCGCCGCGATCTATGAGCAGTATACGGTCATGTATCCGACCGCCGAGCGGGTCGAAGGTGCCTACCTGAACATGATCGACGCCCTCCGCGAGGCGGGTAGATATGACGAAGCTAACACATGGATCGACAAGGCCGTACAGCGATTTAGCGGAATGCCGACCGAGGCCAGTGCCATGCACGCCCGTCTGCGGATGGACATTTACCGAGGTCGTTGGGCGGAGGCCGTGACAACCGCCGACACAATGCTCGCTCAGCCCAAATTTACCGCTTCGATGACCAGTAGTGACGAGGTCAAATTCCTAAAGGCATTTGCAATGGACAAGTCTGGCAAGCGGGGCGACGCGATCGCGGTCTATTCGGCGATACCGTCTAGCAGCTCGTCATACTACAGCGGTTTAGCCGCCGACCGTCTTGCGGCAGCCGGTTCGCGTGTAAAACCAACCACCCAGGTTACGTCGAAGCTGACCCAGGATTTCCCGGCTGCGTTTCGCACCGAGGTTTTGCAGTATTCCAAAGCGAAAAAGCTCGATCCGCGTTTTGTGCTCGCCATAATGAAGCAGGAAAGCACCTTCCGTCCGGGCGTCAAATCACCGTCGGCCGCACGGGGTTTGCTACAACTCGTGATGGATACGGCCCTGAAATACAATAAAAAGGCGGGTTTTCCTAATCTGCAGCCCGACGACCTCTACCAGCCACGCATCAACATCGCCATCGGCTGCGAATACATCGCCGCCCTGCGTGACCAGTTCGGCGGCCTCAACGAAGCCATAGCCGCCAGCTATAACGGCGGCGAGGACAACGCCGCCCGCTGGCTAAACCGCTCAAAGCCAAAGGAACCGGGTATCTTCGCCGCCGAGGTCGGCTTTGCCGAGACAAAGAATTATGTCTTTAAAGTGATGACGAACTACCGCATTTACAAGGACCTTTACGACGAAAACCTCAACGCGCGCTAAACAGGTGTCAGAACCGGCTGCGTAAGCGGGCGGCGTTTACGATACGAGCTCAAAGATTGGGAAATAGTGACAACACAGCTTCGTTCCGCCCGCTTACGCAGGGGTTCTGACTTGTCGTTTTTTGGGTAAACCCGCCGCAAAGGTCTATAATCTAAACCAGAGAAAAAGGGGGAAATATAATGAGTAATGAAGCAACACAATCGAAAGTAGTAGATATCAACAACGAACAAGCCTTCACACCCGATCCGGTGTACAAATTGATGAGTATTTTCGAGGACTCGACCGCCGGAGTCGCGGCCGCAGCCGAGCAGA
>JANYIL010000177.1 GCA_025362075.1 Chloracidobacterium sp. | reverse complement strand
CGCTCAACTCGCGCGGAGTAATTTTGCTCAACCGCCGGGCGTTTGAGGCGATGGACCCGCCGCCGGCCGTCACGCTGCTGTTTGACGAAGGCAACAACATCATCGGCTTAAAACCCGCCGACATACGCCGCCAAAACGCCTTTCCCATCAAGCAAAAAGACAAATGGCACAACCGCACCGTCCACGCCAGCCCATTCTTAAAACATCACAATATCCAAATCTCGCGAACAGTCCTGTTCAACGAGGTGGACATTGATAACGAAGGCGTGCTGAAACTCGAACTAACAAAGACAACCGCGATCGGGCGGGGAAGATGGTGACCGGACAGCAACAAGTGGCGGACAAATTTCGTATCAATTTGTGCGTCTAAGTTGTGGAGAGGTCTGGCCCAGCTTTTGACAGAGTCAGAAAATGGTTGCATTATGGGGTTGAGACAAACAATAATTAAAGTTGGTGGATTAATCCACGTTATCAACCATTCGGAGGATTCTATGACTAAGTACGATTCTCACATCGATAAGCCTGAGAAACACACCACTTCGAAGGGCGGTAGCTACATCACGCCTTTTGATCTCGTACGCAGTAAGCGGGGCCGAGAGTTGGTCGATAGACATGCTCAAATGCCGTCCGAAAAGGAAACCATTGCCAATAGCGGTAATGGCAATGGCTCTGCGACTAACAAAAAAACTACCTAATCGTGGGTTGATGCTCCCGTAGAATAACGACTAATGCCATTCAACCTGCTCCTGATTCCCTTGTTGGGCGGTTATATTTTTGTCCGATTTTGGAATTATACAAAAATCCCGATGTTGCGCGCGGATAAGGACCGAATCCTTATTCGTGCGTCTCTTGCCGGTTTTTTCTCACTTATACCGGCGTTCCTACTGTCCATTTATGTTCCTCAACTAATCCCCTGTTCGTCTGATCAATATTGTCTCTACCGTTGGTGGGCAAAAAATCTTCCTTTTGAATATTCCGGGGTATCAGTTATTGCGTTTTGTATTTCGTCAACTGGCTGGTGGTTTCTCAATCGGGTTTATGGACGCGAAAAGGCCGTCGATCACGCCATTGACGAGGATGCTGACCCTCTTGAGGTTGCGCTCAAGGATTCAAAAGACGGGGAACTTCCACTCGCCATTACTCTCCAGAGTGGCAAGGTGTATGTCGGCGTCATTACCCATCAATTTAACCCGGCAACGCCGACAAACAATATTGCTATTTTCCCCCTGCAAAGCGGTTACCGAGATGCTGAAACTAAAAAACTACACCTGACGATAAACTACGCTACCATCGTCCAAAAGATGCGTACCCGGGTTGATGAGCTCGCCTTAGAGATAAAAGCCCAAGAGGTTAAGAGCCGGGAAAATGCCGATCTCGGAGATGGCGAGGGATCAGCAGCTTGTTTAGCTGAAAGCAGCCGTTTGCACGACGAATGGGAAGATATGGAAAGTCGCCTAACTCTTTTTGAGGTAATTGTTCCCGTCAGTCAGATCGTCTCCATATTCTTTTTTGACGAGGTGACCTACGAAGAATATTTTCTAAACGAGTCTCCTAGTGCCGATGGCCAACCTAAAAAAGACGCGGGAAAAACAAGGAAAGCAGTAAAAAACTAGATAATACCGTATCTTGAGATTTCGGGCAATATTTTCTCCCGCAAGTCGCCATGAAGGGCTTTTAGCTCCGCCATCATTTCTTTACCGAGATTGACATCGCCCAGGGCGTTGCGGATTTGCCACCAGCCGGCATCCCAGTTTTCTATTTTGAATTTTGTCGTCGGTAGCTGGCCGAGGTTTTCGAAATAGTATTGGTATATTTGTTTTCCTTTTCGGACGATGCTCAATGCTTCGGGGGAGAGGTCGCGGTGTGAAAGCCATTCTGCAACAAATGTATCGACGCCGGTCGATAGCGATTCGGCGATCTGGCTGTCGCCGACCTTCCATTTCTTGACATCGGAGATCAGAAACGGAAAGAAGTGATTGCGTATTTGATAAACGCGATTTTCGTATTCGACACCACGCAGCGAAGCGGTCTGATTACTGTTGCTGAACAGGTTCCAGATTGTGCAGTCGTCGATGAACTCCTGCGAAAGCTCCGCGTTCGGTTGCAGAAATTGATCGCGGTCGTTGATCCACGTAGCTTTCGGTATACGCCGAACGGCGTGGACGACCATCGCCTGTTCAAAGTTTTCCGGCGTTACCGACAGCGCTCCCGCACTAACGTAAGGCCCGGACAAGAAGGCTGTGTAGTTCTGATTTACGAAATCATTTCCCTTGCACATAAACGAAGCAAGGAAATCCGGTGCGACGCGATCGCGTCTGTCTGTATTCGTTGCCTTAACTTCGATTGCAGAACCAAACGGTGGAAAACTAACCGTTGCGGCTGGTCGTTCGATCCACTTACTCAGAAATGAAGTGCGATTCTCACTGGAAATCCGCTTGACATCAATCTTTTCAATACGCTCATTGAAGACGTCAACAAGAATTTCCTGTTCTTCCAACCGAGTTGCCATCGAAAGATTCCATATCAAAAAGCCTACGGGAAACTGATTGCTTTTCGATGTGCCGGAAAAATTTGCTGAGGAAAACACAAATCCACGCTCGAAAAGAAAGTGAAAGATTCTGTCTCGAAATTTTTGATCGTTGTTGGCGTTCAAGTATTTCAACTTCGAAAACAAGCCGAAATGAGCAATTTTACCTTCAAACTCTTTCTTAATTCGATAGATAAATTGAGCAAACAGTTCACGCGAAACTTCGCCAAGTTTATCGTCGTGCATGATTTGGCGGACTTTGGTATCACCCACACCTTCTTTGCTGTCCCCGACT
>JANYIL010000117.1 GCA_025362075.1 Chloracidobacterium sp. | reverse complement strand
GAGGGATTTAAGTTTTTTCCAAAGCTTGAGCAGACGATCTCACATTTTCGGCGGCTCAAGGATGTGAAAGAGGTGGTCGATAATAACGTCACCAATATGTCGCATCTCCAAGAGAAATTGGGTATGCCATTCCTGCAAATGCACAATAATTTCGGGCCAAAGGATTTTGACCGCGTGCGTGAGTTTGTCGCCAACTGGCGGTACGACATACCGCTGGCGATGGAGTTTCGCCACACGGATTGGTACAACGATCCGGCGGTCTCAAGCGAGCTGTACGACCTGCTCGAATCGAACGGCATCACAAATGTGCTTGTCGACACCGCCGGGCGACGTGATCTGATGCACATGCGAATGACGACCGGGGTGGCATTTATCCGATGGGTGGGAGCAAATCATCCGGCGTCCGACCGCGAGCGGCTGGACGAATGGGTCGAGCGGATTGCCGATTGGAAAAAGCAAGGCCTGAGCAAGCTCAATTTCTTTGTCCACCAAAACATTGAGAAAGAATCACCGCTGTTATCGGCTTTCTTTATTAAAAAGCTGAACGAGAAACTCGGAACCGAGCTTCATATCCCCAAAACACTCAACGATCCGCCCGAATAGGCTATTGAATACGCCAGAGAAAGACGGCTCCGCCGAAGGTCAGCAGCAGGATCACGCTGACGAAGGCGTTGGTGGTGAAGAATGCGGCGTTGATTCGCGAGAGGTCGTTGGCTCTGACGAGCGTGTGCTGGTAAAAAAACAATGCTCCGATCAGGACGACGCCGGTGAGGGCGAGCCACGCCATACCCGTCGCGAACCATAGAATAAGCAAGACGATAAAAGCCTGGAAGTGAAAAAGGCGGGCGATCCACAGGGCATTTTTAATGCCGAATCTTGCCGGTATCGAACGCAGGCCGGCCTTTCGGTCGTATTCGAAATCCTGACACGCGTACAGTACATCAAATCCGGCGGTCCATATCAGGACAAACAGCGACATCAGAATCGGCACCTCGTCCATCAGGTTGCCGCGAACGGCGATCCATGCGGCCGACGGCGAGATCGCGAGAGCGAGACCCAACAGAAAGTGTGCGAAGGATGTAAACCGCTTGGCGTAGGAATAGCCGAGAACGCATACCAAAGCTACGGGCGATAGGGCAAAAGTCAGCCAGTTGAGCGAGTAGGATGCGAGCAAGAATACGCCGATCGCGACGTAGAGGAAAACCCATGCAAAGCCAACGGAGAGTTTGCCGCTGGGCAATTCGCGGTTGGCGGTCCGCGGATTCTTGGCGTCGATGTCGCGATCGACGATGCGGTTAAACGTCATCGCGGCCGAGCGGGCACCGACCATAGCGACCGTGATCCACAGCATTTGCCGCCACGTCGGCAGGCCGTTTGCCGCGAGGATCGCACCCAGAAACGCGAATGGCAACGCAAAGAGCGTATGCTCAAACTTGATCATCGCGAGCGTCGTTTTTAGTTTTTGCCAGACAGATGCCATTTTCACCGCCAACCCAAACGATGAGTTTAGCAAAATAGGCAGGCTTCGTCTTCTGGTCGGGATTGCAAAAACTGAGGTGACTTTGTACGATAGGCGGCGGCACAACCGTTAACATTGAGAGGCGGTGCTGCAAGATGAGTTTTGGGGAATTTCGACATGGACGCTCAACAACTAATCGAAACGTGGGCTATCAACAACCGGATCAACCTCTATCTGCTAGACGGGATCGAGGCTGAAAATTTAACCGACGTACTTACGTCGAAAGGCCGTGATGTGGCGAATCAGTTTGCTCATATTCATAACGTGCGGCTGATGTGGCTTAAGGTAGCTCTTCCGGCGGAGCTCGATGGGTTGGCGAAAATCGAAAATGATCAGCCGATCGATAAGGGTCTATTGGCTGCATCGCTGACACGATCCGGTGAAAGCATTACGCGCCTCTTGGAACAGGCGGTGGAGAATGGCGGCAAGGTCAAAGGCTTTAAACCCCACGTGAGGGCGTTTGTGGGTTATCTGATCGCTCACGACGCGCATCATCGTTCGCAGGCGATCATTGCACTGAAACAATCCGGCCACAAGCTCGATCAAAAGACCGGCTACGGCATCTGGGAATGGGGCTCGCGGTAATATGCCGAGCGGCAAGACACACGACGCCATCACAATTTTGCTCGCGATCCCGACGTTTGCGGTCACCTACGCCGTTACGCAGAGCTTTTCGGTGTCCGCGATCGTTTTTACGACATTTGTTTTTGGCGGGCTAATGTTCGGTCCGGATCTGGATACTGTCTCACGTCAATATTCGCGATGGTTTTTATTCCGGATTCTGTGGTTTCCGTACAGGCAGTTTTTCCCGCATCGTTCGCGATTTTCACACGGGTTGATCTTTGGGGCCTTGATCCGGGTCGTTTATTTTTTGGGAGTGGTAACGCTCATTGTATTTGCCACGGCCTACGCTTATGCCTCATATTCGGGCGGAAAACTGCCGGCCTTCGGCGAGATCGCGAATGTGTGGCAGCCAGTAGGGAATTTCATCCGGGCGAATTTCGGCGAGCATTTTCTGGTCTTTGCTTTCCTAGGTCTCTGGCTCGGAGCCGCCAGCCATACATTTACCGATCTCGCCGGATCATTTATCAAAACTGGTCGAGTAGCAAAATTTCTCTAGTTTCTATTGCCCGTGCGTGCTGTGTGCAGCCGCAAGGCCTGACGGCGGACCGCGTCGGAGACATTGCGGTTTTTTGACAGGGCGGCGAGGTCGCGGAGCTGAAGCCGGGTCATGATCGTGATCACGTTTCCGATCGGCGTTCGCGGGTTGCGGGCGAGGCTGTGCATGATCGAATAGCTGCGCGACCATTGCCGGTTCGATGCGATCTGACGGAGTATTTCTTCCGAGATCGAACGCATCGCGGAAATATTTTCGACCTCTTGCTCGCTGATGCGCGGATTATTGACGACTGCTGATGAGACGAGGCGGTTGGGGTCGCGGATCAGGATGTTGCGGGCCTCGCGGTCGCCCTTCATTCCGAGTTTTACGCGGTCTTTTACGCCCATCTTCATAATTCGGTTGAGCATCGAGACGCGTTCGCCTGGCACCTCTTCCTCTTCGTTTTGCATGTCCCCGAGGATCTTTGTGAATATCGCCCTTCGCTGCTCTTCGGTTTCCTCGTAGATCTCTTCGATGTATTCGAGGCCCAACCACGAATCGTCCGTCTCGCGATCCGGCACCTCGATCATCTCGGCTAGAAGTATCGCGTCCTCGATGCTGAGGCCCGAACCGTCGAGGTCAGTGGAAAATTCGGCCTGCTCGAGAAACTCGGCCGCGGCGTCATTCCCCTGAGCTCGAAGCTCATTGGCGATTTGCTGGGCGCCGCGCTCTTTTTCAAAGAATTCGCGTTTTATTTCCGACGCGCTCCGCTCGGCGTCGGGCGTCCGGTTCGTATTGCCGAGGATCGCATCGAGGATCGCCGGGTTTTGAATCAGGAGCTGCTGATTAAAAGAGAGCAATTCAAGCAGAGAGCCGTTCTGCGTTCGCCCGGCAAATTTTGCAATAGCCGCGGGCGGTGTGCGTGTGTTTGTAAGTATCGTCTCGAATATGGGAGTGGACAGATCGTCCCTGCCCGCGAAATATGCCAAAACGCTCGGTGCGATCTCGCCGCCGCGGATGGTTTCTGCGAGGGCGTCGACATCTTGTCCGGTCAGTGCGTGGCGGGCATTCTCCTTTAATTCGTCGTCTTCGCCGTCGAAAAAACTTACGAGAATCTCAAGCAGATCGGTTTGGGGCAACGGCAGAATGCCGCGCGACGCGGCTATCTGGGCCGGACGTGGGGCCGAGCCTTCGATCACCGCCTTTACCACGGGATTGCCCGATGTTATCTCGAAATTCATAGAAGCGAAGGAGATATCAGCCTATTAACTATATTAGATACAAGGGGAACCAAGCTGTGTCCGATAACCGACAGTTTACCATAGAATAATTTTATCTTGACTAACATCGACGCGTGACATAGTTTATTAGTTTGGCAAGCATTTGCCGTTGACACTCCACTTCGCAATTTACCTTACAAATGATCAAAGACGAACTACAGAAACTTATTTCAGACGGACAGGCGCGCGTTGGGGTCATTGGCCTCGGCTACGTCGGCCTGCCGCTTATTGTCGAATTTTGCCTAAAGGGCTTTGACGCCATCGGATTTGAAGTCGACAGGCACAAGACGGGCGAGATCAACGCCGGCCGCTCATACATCGTTGACGTAACGAGCGAAAACCTTAAAAAGTGCGTTGATTCAGGAAGGCTGACGGCGACCACCGATTTTAACCTGCTGTCGAAGTGCGATGTGATAATCATCTGCGTCCCGACGCCGCTTCGCAAAACCAAGGACCCTGACATGTCCTACATTCTGACCGCCGGTGGCGAGATTCAGAAATACATGCGTCGCGGCCAGCTAATTATCCTGGAATCAACAACTTATCCCGGCACGACCGACGAAGTCCTGCAGCCGATGTTTGAGGAAAAGGGCTTTAAGCTCGACCACGATTTCCTCCTCGCCTTTTCGCCCGAACGCGTCGATCCCGGCAATCCGCAGTTTCAGACGCACAATATTCCGAAGGTAGTCGGCGGATGCTCCGATGATTCGACCACGATCGCGGCGCTGCTTTACAACCAGATCGTCGGGCAGGTCCACACCGTTTCGTCCGCCCGCGTGGCCGAAGCGGCCAAGCTGTGGGAAAACACCTTCCGGGCGATCAACATTGGCATGGCTAACGAAATGGCAAAGCTATGTAACGCCCTCGGCATCGACACCTGGGAAGTCGTCCGGGCGGCGGCAACCAAGCCGTTCGGATTTATGCCGTTCTATCCGGGTCCAGGGATCGGCGGCCATTGCATACCGCTTGATCCGCATTATCTTTCGTGGAAGGCGCGTCAGCACGGGTTTGATTCGCAATTTATCTCGCTCGCGGAGCAGGTAAATTCGACGATGCCAAATTATGTCGTCGAGCTGGCGACGAATGCTCTCAACGACGCCAAAAAGGCCGTCAACGGCTCGAAGATTCTCATCCTCGGCGTCGCATATAAAAAAGACATCGACGACATGCGCGAGTCGCCGGCTCTTTCGATAATCGACCTGCTGCGGGCGGACGGCGCGGATGTTTATTATCACGACCCGTTCGTGCCGGAGGTGACGTTCGACCACGCCTACACGATCGGCGATGGCGAACCGCTTTATAATAAAGAGCTTACGGATGACCTGATCCGCGATGCAGACTGCGTCATCATTTGCACCGAGCATACGCCAGTGGATTACGCACACGTCTGTGAGCTCGCGTCATTGGTAGTCGACACGCGAAATGCGCTGTCGAATGCCGTAAGAACCGAAAGCAAGGCGAGGATAGTGAGGCTATAGGCGGGTAACCTATCGGAAAGGGACGCGAAGCGTCGCTTTTTGGTGCAAAAAGGTCGTTTTGGGACGCGATTTTTGGACCGTTTTTCCGCGCGACGTGCGAAGTCTCACGCCATCATTCATCATACAGCCGACATCGGATCATTCCCGACCGTCATACCGTCGTTTATCAGTGAAAAAAGCGCTGGGCGACATACGATTCATGAAATAATATGTTGCACACTTGACACATATATGAAACAGTGATACAAATGTAACATGAGAGCCGAATGGGAAGAATGTCCACGAGATGATGTCATGCCACAGTACGCCGGAATCTACGTGTCCATGAACCCGAAAGGCAAGATCGCCATGAGCCGCATCACTTATGAAATGTTTGGCAGCCCGGAGGCTGTTTTGCTGCTGTTCGACCGAACCAACCGCCGGATCGGGCTACAGCCGACCCGTAAAGCAATGCGAAACGCCTATCCGGTGCTCGTTTCGGGCCGCTGCGGTCAAAAAAAGATTCACGCTTTCCGCCTCATCCGCCAATACAGCATCGACCTGCCTGCCACCGTAAAATTCCCCGACGCCGAAATAGACGACGACGGCATCCTGCGGCTCGATCTCCGCACCGCGACAATCCCGCAACGGGTGAAGAATCATTGGAAGAATCAAAAAAAGGAAGTACAATGATTTATTCTTTTGATTATGTTAAGCAGTAAAGCTGGATTTAGTGAATGTCATATCTTCGGAGTTAGGAAGCGCTTGAGACTCGTGCAATTGACTCTTTCCTTCGGGTTTTTATTTATTGTTTACTGTATTCTACCCGCTACATTGCTTGGACAATCTGTTTATGGCGGCAATTTATCGCCTCGTGAGATTGCCAAACAAACGCTTCCCTCAACTGTGTCCATTTTTATGGACACTCCCCGTTCAAAATTACTAACTATTGGAAGTGGGTTTTTCGTCACGGAGGATATTGTCGCCACGAACTATCACGTCATAAAAGGGAATACTAAGGGATACGTAAAAGTTAATGGTCAAACCGGAAGATTTAGAATTATTTCCCTGGTGGAAGTGGACAAAGAAAATGATCTGGCCTTACTGAGAATAGAAGGTGTAAAGGTTAGGCCGTTGGCTCTTAATTGGGATAATAGCACCGCAATTGGAGACACTATTTTTGCGGTAGGCGATCCAGAGGGCTTGAATGGTACGTTTTCACAGGGCATCGTGAGTAGCCAGAGAAATTTAAATGGACGATCACTTATTCAAATAACAGCACCGATTTCTCATGGAAGCAGCGGCGGACCAATCTTGAACGAGCGGGGTGAAGTCATTGCGGTCGCTGTTGGAGCTATTTCCTCCGGACAAGCCCTCAATTTTGCAATTCCTGTCTCGTTGCTGAGACCTCTAATTCCAGACGTTCTTAGCGACCTAGCTGTAAATCGAGGGCGGATAGCTCTCGGATTTTCCTTTGAGGTTGATCCCCTGATTCAAAGGGCCGTAGATTTTTATCGAAGCGGAGGGCGACATGAGATGGAGGCCGCACTTTATCGATCCGGAATGTATCTGCGTACAGCCCGGCGGATATTTAAGGAAGAGGGCCTGCCTGAGAACGTTGCGTGGTTGGGGCAGGTTGAAAGCGGTTGGGATCCAGGGTCATCGGGACTCTGGGGCTTAGATGACAAGAAAGCAGCAAAGATCGGGTTGCGAAAAACGGAATTCGTTGATGAAAGGAAGAATGTTGAAGAAGCAACAAGATTTGTCGCGGTCTATCTAAAGTCTTTGGCTAACCGTTACCATGGAAACTGGGAACTGGCAATGGCGGCTTACAGTCTCGGCGAAGACAAGATTGATATTGCAGTTCGCCGTGCCGGTGAGGAAAGCTTCTGGCTAGCATACCAATATTTGCCAAGCGAAACACGTGATTTTCTTCCAAAAGTTCTTGCTACTATCTTAATTGCCAACTCTCCTAGTCAATACGGATTTGGAAACGTTCGGCCGGCTCCGTTTCTGACATATGACCGAATTCGAGTTCCAGCATCAACAAATCTCTCGCTTGTTGCACAGGCAGCCGAGACAAGCGTTGAGTATTTGCATTTTCTTAATCCTCAACTTCGTCAGGGTATTTCGCCGCCTGAACCTTATGTAATGAATGTTCCTGCTGGAAAGGCAAATGATTTAGTTAAGATTCTTGCACCAACCGTATCGCTGATAGACGATAAAAAAGAGCAGAAGACAACCGGTGAGACTTGGCAGACAATTTCAACTCGAACCGGCGTTAGTGTTGCCGATCTAATGGATGCAAATCCGGGCATGATTACGCCGAGAGGCAAAGTTTTTGTTCCGGTCGTGTCAGTAAATGAAGCGCTGTGTCCGATAATAACAAAACAGCTTGTTAAAGCACAAGGAGGTGATACTGTTTCTGCGATAGCAAAACGGTATGGAGCCGATCCTGATGTGGTAGCAAAGTATAATGGTTTGTTGCCCAATTCTCTACTCGGTGAGGGACGGGAAGTAAAAATTCCGACTAGCAAATGTAGTCCTAATCAGATTCCAAGGTAGGTTGATCGAGAACCAATATATCTGTGTTAAAAGTCTTACTCATCGCCGGTGCACGGCCTAACTTTATGAAGGTGGCGCCGATCTATGCTGAGATGCGGCGACGACCGGCGGAGTTTTTGCCGATGATCGTGCATACGGGGCAGCATTATGACGCGGCGATGTCGGATTCGTTTTTTGACGATCTGGGGATGCCAAAGCCGGATGTGCATCTTGGGATTGGGTCGGGGTCACATGCGGTGCAGACGGCGAAGATCATGACGGAATTCGAGCCCGTCGTTTTGAGAGAAAAACCGGATTGGGTGCTGGTCGTGGGTGATGTAAATTCGACGATCGCGTGTGCGTTGGTCTGCGCAAAGCTCGGCGTGAAGGTCGCGCATGTTGAGGCGGGCCTCAGATCGCGCGACCGGGCGATGCCGGAGGAGATCAACCGGATTCTGACGGATTCGATCTCCGATTTGCTGTTTACGACATCACAGGATGCCGATGTCAATCTGTCGCAAGAGGGTGTTCCAGCGGAGCGTATCAGATTTGTTGGGAATGTGATGATCGATTCGCTGATGGATCATCTGCGAATCTCGGAAAGCTCAACCGTTCGCGAAGATCTTGGACTGACAGCGGGCGAATATGCCGTGATGACCCTGCACCGGCCGTCAAATGTCGATGACAAACCAACGCTCTCCGGCATACTGGATGCTCTCATTGCTGTCGCCGAAAGGCTGCCGATCATCTTTCCGGTGCATCCCAGGACGCGGGCGAAGATCGAGGAGTTTGGATTTGGCCGTCGGATCACGGATTCGGGCATGCGGCTGATCGACCCGCTTGGGTATCTTGATTTTATGAGGCTCTACAGCGGGGCCAGGATGGTCCTCACCGACTCCGGCGGTTTGCAGGAAGAGACGACCGTGCTCGGTATCCCATGCCTGACGCTACGGCTCAACACCGAGCGGCCGGTTACTATTGAGATGGGGACGAATGTTCTGGTTGGTACCGATCCGGAAAAGATCAAACGGGCAGCCTTTGCCGTACTCGACGGAACCTCAAAACCCGATGCAAAGATCCCTCCGCTCTGGGATGGTAAAACCGCAGGCCGAATCTGCCACGAACTCCTCGAAGAATTTAGCCGCAAAAAGGCGCAAAAAACACAAAAGTAAGAAACACCCTTCCCTTTTGCGTTTTTTGCGGCCAATTCAAATTTACTCGCTCTTTTCCATTGGGTAGCCGGCTGTTTGCCATCCGGCGGTGCCGCCTTTTAGGGCGTAGGTGTTTGCGATGCCTTTCTGATTCATTTGGAATGCCAAACTGGCACTCGTGTGTTCGGCCGGTCAGGAACAGTAGACGATGATCTTTTTATTTTTCGGCAACGTCGAAAACGCATCGTCTGGGGACCCTAATGCGACGTTGATCGAGCCGGCGATGTGCTCACTTTTGTAGGCGGATTCCGGGCGGCTGTCGATTATGGTGGCGTTGCCGGCGTCAAAGTCTTTTTTGGCATCCTCGACCGTTATTCGCGGGACAGCGGCGTCGTTCTCGTATTTTTTGTATTCGGCGACGGGCGCTGGCTTAGAGCAGGCCAGAGGCAGAAGAATGGCGAGCGTCAATATCCCGGCTGCTAAATAGAATCTCATATTATTCCTTCGCATATCCGATCACTCGCTCTTTTCCACCGGATACCCGGCTGCCTTCCATCCCTGAAACCCGCCCTTTAAGGCGAACACGTTACTTTTTCCCTTCTGGTTCATTTGAAATGCCAGACCGGCACTCGTGTGTTCGGCCGGTCAGGAACAATAGACAATGATCTTTTTCCCCTTCGGAAGTTTTTCGAACGCCGAATCCGGCGAACCGTAGGGAATGCTGATCGCCCCCTTGATGTGTTCCAGTTTATAGGTGTCGGCGGAGCGGGCATCGACGATCACGGCCGAGCTGTCGTCATAGGCCTTTTTGGCATCGTCCAGCGATATTCGCGGAACTTCGCTGTCGTCCTTAAACTTTTTATACTCGGCGCCCTGACTGTACGAGACGAGTGCCGCAAATGCAATAAATACGATAACGCTGACCAGTTTCATCATTTTTCACCAAAGGCCGCGAGCACCTCTTCGGCGTGGTTGGCCACGTCCACCTTGTCGAAAATTTTGGCAATGTTGCCGTCCGTGTCTATCAGAAAAGTCGAGCGGTTGATACCCATGTATTTTTTGCCGTACATGCTTTTCTCAACCCAAACGCCGTACTTTTCGACAACCTCTTTTTCCGTGTCGGCGATCAGGGTGTAGGGCAGATTGTATTTTGAGATAAACTTCTGATGAGATTTCTCGGTGTCCGTCGAAACCCCGATGACCTCAATATCTTTACTGTCGAAATTGTCACTCGCATCACGGAGCGAACATGCTTCCTTCGTTCAGCCAGGCGTGTCGTCTTTGGGATAAAACCACAGTACGACACGCTTGCCCGAATAGTCCTTTAAATTGACCGGGTTACCGTTCTGGTCCCTGGCATTAAAATCAGGTGCCTTATCGCCTTCTTTAAGCATAAATCTCCTCAATCGGGTAGAATCTTACCCACGATTGTATCATGCTGTGGCAACTGGAGCGCAAGGATAATGAAACCACTTAGTCAGACCCAGGCACTCGCCCGGCTGAAAACATTAAAAGACAATTTCAAATCTGAAATTTCACAGACGTTTGAACACCGGGCCAAGAGTTGTCTGACGTGTGAGACGAAAGGAGCGTGCTGTCTGGATGCACACTTTGTAAACGTTCATATTTCGCCGCTCGAGGCCGTTGCTATCAGGCAGGAGATCGAGGCGTTGTCTCCACCGTTGTGTGCCCGTGTCGAAACTCGGATCGAAGCCGCGATCACAGAATACTCACTGACCGCCGATGGCGATACCTATGCTCAAACGTTCGCGTGCCCGCTGTTTGAAAAGGGAATCGGCTGTCTGGTCCACAACACGGCCAAGCCTCTGGCGTGCATCACCCACGCCTGCTACGAAAATGAACGAGATCTCCCGCCCGGCCAATTACAGGCCGAGCAGGAACGGCTGGTTGACGACCTGAACATGCGAATCTATGCCCGCCGGCAGCCGTGGCTGCCGCTGCCGGTGGCGATCCGGCGCTAGGCCTTTATTTATGGAGATCTTAACCCCAGGTTCCGTTCCGCTGCACCTGGGGCTAAATTCCGTCGCTGCTTGGCAGCTTAGGATTGTTCTGACACAGAAGCGAGGGTTATTTCGCCTTTTTCGGAATGGCCGACGGTTTTACCTGGAGGCAGTTCTTGGCAATTGATATAACGGCGATGGTGCGGAAGTATTTGTCGTTCAATGCCCGTGCACTGGCGAGCGACATCTCAAAATCCTTCTTGCCCATGTCGGTAAAGAGGCCTTCGAGGTTGCCACCGGGCAGGGGCAGGCTGGCCATCGAGGCAAAATCCTTGCCGACGATCTGGCGAGTGATGTAGTTGTCGAAAAGGTCGGGATCGTCGAGCTGGTTGATCACACGAATGGCTTCGCCAAGCTCGTCGAGGGCGACGGTGTGATTGAGGCGGTCGTAAAGCTGGACGAGACTCAGCAGGACACGGGCCTTTGCTACCGAGTTTGGCGCGCTGCGAGTGAGTTTTGAAACTCCGTTGAGAGTGTCGAACGCCGAGCCCTGATCGTTGATCGAATCCAACTGCTTTTTGGCAATGTCAAAGAGCAGCAGCGAGCGATGATCGAGTTCGGGCACCTTGGCGGCCATCTTTTCGGCCTCGGTATAGCGCGCTTCTTTGATCGCCAACTGGCAGCGAAGGAACCAAAAATAGCTGGTAACGTCGGCCCGCAGCTTTTCGTCCTGTATCCTGAGCAACCATGACTCGAACTTCTTAAACTCTTCCTCTTTAGTGATCCGTCCCGGAAAGATCATCTGGCCGAGCATCGAGTCAGTCAGCGTGCCTTTTACATCCGCTTCCTCGAATTGTTTTAGGCGTTCGTCGAAGGTCAGGGCCGAGACGGTCGCCTGCTTGTCCCGCAACGCAATTTCCTTTTGCATATCGGCCGTCAGCAGCGCGTTGGCCTGTGACCGGGCAACGGAAAACTTTTGGAGCATGTCGGGAAAACGCTCGATGATCAGCGGTTCAAGCTCACGCAGAGCTGTGACAACCGAAACCGCACCGCCAGACGCGTTTTTGTCCTGGGCCAGAGTTATTTCGTCCACATTCGCTGCAAAGGTGCCGATACGGTTAAAAAAAGTATCAAGAAAAGTCTGCTGGAGATTCGCATTTGGCACGAAGCCAACTGGAACATTTGTCGAGAACCGCATACTGGTTTGGCCGTAGGTGCGATCGTTGCCGAAGGGATAGGCGGACAGATAGAGCAGCATCTGAGGGCTTTCGTTGCTGTAATTTCGCAGCGCATCGGCGTAGATCGAATCGGCAAACACCTGATTTTTTGCGGCGGTCTGGTAGAGGACGCTGAACCAGCCCATGATCAGCGGATACCTCATCACCCGGCGGAACATGTACAGGGCAAGATCGGGGTTTGTCTTGGCGTTGTCGGCAGCAAACATCAGAAGGTCGCCCTGCTCATGCATCTTATCCCGTTGATCGCGGTCGGCGGCCGCCTTGTCGTAGTCGGCGAGGAGTTGTTCGGTAAATTTCTTCGCCAGTTCCGCATCGCGTTTCGCGATGGCGGTGATGACTTCGGTTCGCAGGTCGGGCAGCGGCGAGGAGATCATACTCCCTTTATTGCCCGAACTTTTCACATTTGCCTGTTCGAAACCCTTTTCGGCGAAATGCTCACGAGCCGTCTTGAAGGCCTCGGTAAAATAGCCGAGGGCCGCCGGCTGGTCCAATGCCCATAAAAAATCAGCGGAGCGCAGGAGTATCTTAATCCGCTTAGGCCGCTCGACGACCGATTTGCTCTCCGCGACCTGCTGCTCGACCAGCGCCTGGGCCATTTTTGGATTGCATGCGGTAGTCTCAGCACTAGGAATCTGGCCGAACGCCGAAGTTATGCTCAAAAAAATAATGATAAGTGAAAAGTTGAGGGTCTTTGTGGGCATCATATTCTTAACCTGTTCGGTTTCGGAAAAATAGCTTATTTATGCACTCATTTCCGGTGGATGTTAACGAAATCATTTTTGTAGAACTTCTAACCTATGCACACGACCACCTTCGGATTTTGTTGCACATTCTGATTATCGAGGCTGTGTTGTTCAAAGCACCCCTATGACGCTCATCCATCTTTATGGGGCCGTGTAGTAATTGTGTAAACGTGCGAGGTAAAGTTCGCCCACCATGAAATTCTTGACTTTTCGAATGGGGGTGGGGTATATTGGGGGAAATTCTACTTGTCTTTCTTCTACCCCCATGATAGATGGACGCATATTCAAAGTGACAACACACCTCGCCCAGAATCTGGAGCGGCGGTGGTCGGTCGCTCAAATGGCGAACCTGATAGAAATGTCGGAATCTCACTTTCGTAAGCTTTTTAAGAAAGAAATGAAGACGACCCCTACTCCTGGCTCCGCAACCGACGGCCTCAAAAGGCCGCTGAGATGCTCTCCGACCCCAAATGCTTCCTTCCGATCAAGGTAATCGCCTTTACCGTCGGCATCCCAAACGAAAGTACTTTCGACCACGAATTCAGAAGAAAGTTGGCATCACTCCCTCAGCATGCCGCCATCTTGGCTGGGAAAAAGACCAGAAGATTCAGAAGCAACAACAAATGATCAAGTTCAGGGAGAGATGATTGTTTCTGACAAGAAATAATCGTTGCATTTACTCTGGCAAAAGCTATTCTTAGAGCTAAATAGCGATTATTCGAAAAATCAAAAATTTAGTTAAGGAGTCTCGGTCATGATTGCCAAAAAAAAGAATAAAACTTGTCGTATCTTACTTTATGGAACGTTAGGGGTGATTTTGCTAAGTACAGCGGTTTTTGGCGGAGTTTTCCCGCGTGGGCGTGGAACGGGTTGCTGTGCCAACTCTATCGAGTGTCCAACTCCCGGACCGAACGACCCAGGAACGGAGCTAATTTGCTGTATTGGAACGCCAAATATGCCCAGCTGTTCAGGAGATAGCCCAGGTTACTGCATGTATTCCTGTTAGCTAAGCACGTCGGTAAGCAATTCGATATGTAAAACGGTGATACTTGAACGGTCAGAGTACAAACAAGATCGTTCGTCGGATAAGATGATTGATTGAAAAAGCGAGAACCATTGTGATTCGGCCCGTTGGCTGAAAATTGGACCACACTGGTTGCCGAACGAATAATTTAGAACTTAAGGAGGACAGGACGATGGTAATTAAGAAATTAAATAGGTTTTACAAGACATTGTTTTACGCGACTTTGGGATTAAGTATCCTAGGGACAACGCTTTGGGTAGGCATCCCACAAGGCGTCAGCGGTCTTACATGTTGTAGCTATGGAGCGGACTGTGTTCCCCCAGGGGGCGGGGAAGTCGGAGCGGAGCAGGTTTGTTGCAATCCGGCCACCAACCAGGCCCCCTGCTCGTCGGAAAAGCCAGATTATTGCAGAACGGCTTGTTAGGGCAAAGGTATGAAAGTGCTTCAACTTTTGAAAAAGATTCTGCAACTGCTAGCAACCGAGAGGGTTTTGGCAATTTCAATGCTGATAATCTCGGTTGCTCTCAATGTTTTCCTTGCTTATCAACTGCGTCAGGCAAGAGGCGAAGTGACCCTTTATAGAGAAAATCGTAAGCTAACGATTGGTGAAACCGCCCCTGTTCTTTCGGCTCGCGATAGGAATGGGAATGACGTAGCACTGGATTTTGTGGTTGACCATGTTCCGACCGTACTCTATCTGGAGTCAACAACATGTCATTGGTGCCAACAGAACCGTGCAAACCTGGAACAATTAGCAGCACAGAGCGTGGGAAGATATAGACTTGTACGACTCGTGCTAGAGAAAGCTGACCATCTAGAACCGGAGATACCAGAGAATCAAAACATTCGGGTACTTTTCCAGCCAACTGTCGAGTCGAGGCTTACGATGGACCTGACTTCTACGCCAACGACCGTTTTTATCTCGTCCGACGGTAAGATCACGAAAATATGGAAAGGGGCTTACAATCAGGAACGCAAAATAGACATTGAGGATGTACTTGGCATCAAGTTACCGGGGATTAAGGAAGAGTCTCGTTCCTGAGGTATGAAAAAAGATATGAAGTCAAAGAATATATTTCTGTCATTCCTATTCTGCTGTATGTTGCTTTTGGTAATAGGGCAGAAACCCAAACAAACTGCGCAACCAAAAGCGGAAAGGCCACTGGAAATCATCCGCTTGCTGAATGATTCAAGGACAGCTCCGCCGGAGTTGGGAATTGACGCTTTAATTGGGATAGCGGATTCAAAAAAGGTTGTTAATGACCGGGCGTGGAGATTAAGTATTCTTGAAGAGGCGTACCGACGTACGGCAGACGTAAAATATAGAGTACGAAGAAAACTGATACCGTTCGACGGTGTGTCGGTCGATACCCAACCAAATTATCTTTCTTATGTATTCGACCTCAAGTTGGATGAACTTTCATTAAAAGGCCGCATTATAAAATTAATAGCTTCTCAGAGTCCCGAGAGAGCGAAACAACTACTTTTCCAGATCGGTGGTCGGTTAGAATTGAAGCCACTAGTGTGGCAACAAAGTAATTATGGTGCATAGTATTTGGATAATTTCTTGTCGGCGTGTTGTTTGGTGAATTTCCAAATAATTGTTTTCTTGAGTTTGTTTCTTTCTTTTGCCCATGAGTTTATTTGCTTTTTCAACACGGCTTCATTTTTGATTTTTCCGCCCAGGCAC
>JANYIL010000153.1 GCA_025362075.1 Chloracidobacterium sp. | reverse complement strand
CAAGGCTCGGTGCTTGACCGCGAATACGTCGAGAGCCTTGGGCCTTTTGACATCGTGTATTCGTGGGGCGTGCTCCATCACACAGGTAAAATGTGGGAAGCCCTCGCAAATGCTACGATCCCCGTCGCCGACGGCGGCCGCCTATTTATCGCCATCTACAACGACACCGGTCGCGAGGCCCGAAAATGGCATTGGCTCAAGAAAACATATTGCCGCCTGCCACGCCTGCTAAAAACGCCATTTGCCATCGCCGCGATCCTGCCTGACGAGGCAAAAATGATTGCCCGCTCGCTTCTCACGCTCAAACCCGCCACCTACATTCGCTCCTGGACGCAATACAAAAATAGCCGTGGCATGAACCGTTGGTACGACATCATCGACTGGGTCGGCGGCTACCCCTACGAGGTCGCAACTGTCGATCAAATAGATGATTTTTATAAAACGCGCGGATTTGCTTTGGTTAAAGTCAAAAGCGAGGGCGTCGGGCTGGGCTGTAATGAATTCGTTTTCGACCGAACGGTCGGCTAGCTGCCGTTACCCATTTTATTCAATAATTCCTGCCATCGCGGGTCGTCTCGAAGCGAAACCAGGTTGGCATCTTTTTTGAAATGCTCTTTGTTCTCATTGCCGAGGCGGACGGATTTGCCGAGCCATTTGTAGGCGAGGTCTTTCTCGCCTAGCATCGCGTAGGTTGAGCCGACCCAATAGGCCATGTCATGATCGGAACGCGAGAGAGCGAGGGCGTCGTCTGTGAGTTCGGCTCGGGCCTCGTCTCCGCGGCCGGCTCCGGCAAGGAATTCGGCGTACAGCGGGCGAATTCCCTCCATGCGAGGGTTGTCTTTTAGAACGGCGGCGATCATGTTGATCGCTTCGTCCTTGTTGCCCTGGTAATAATAGACGCCTGCACGGAATATCTTGATCATCGGGTGGTTAGGCTCGACCTTTGCCCCCTTGTCCAATTCCGCCAGGGCTTTATCGTATTCCTGAGTGTAGATAAAGATACGGGCACGATTATAGGCGGCGACAGCACGGGCGGCGGGGTCGAGACGGACGAGCTTTTCGAAGGCTTTCAGCGATTCGTCGTACTCGCCGTCGAGGCGGTGCATGACCCCTTTGACAAAATAGAGGGCGGCGTCGTTCGGGAACTGTTTCTGCAGCAACACGATCTCAGCCCGGGCTTTTTTCTTCTCGCCGCGGGCCATGTAGATCATGACCATCAGGACGCGGGCCTCGACGACGTTTTGGTCGTAGAAAAACGCTTTGCTAAATGCCGCTTCGGCGTAGCTGTAATCTTCGGGTTCGCCCAGGCCTTTGAACGACCGGTTGGCGTAGCAAGCACCGAGACCGCTGTATGCGAGGGCGAAATGCGGGTCAAGCTCGATGGCGCGTTTAAAATTGGCGATCGCGGCATCACAATCCTCGGCATCGATCGTGCGGAATATAAAGCGTCCGAAATTATCGCGTCCACGCAGGTATTCCTCCCATGCATCGGCATTGTCGGTGGCTCGTTTACCAAGTTTCTCGGCTTCGAGGTCGGTCAGCTCGAGCCGGAGGCCGTCGAGGATTCGCTGGGCGATGCCGTCCTGCAGTGCCAAAATGTCGCTGCCCTCGGCGTCGATGCGGTCACTCCAGAGGATGTCGCCGGTCGCCACGTCGAGCAATTGGGCCGTCACGCGGAGCTTTTCGCCGGCCCGCAGGAATCCGGCCGACAGCACGGCGTGAACACGCAGCTCTTTGCCTGCCTCACGCGGATCGACATCCTTGTGATGATATTTTGCGATGACCGAGCTTGGCCGGACGATGATCGAGCGAATCTGTGCAAGCTCAGTGATAACTGCGTCGGCAAGGGCGAATTCGTAAAAGCTCGACTCGGCCTCGCCGCCGAGATTTTTGAAGGGCAGGATAGCCACGCTCTTTTTTTCGGTGCCTGTAGCAGTCATCGAAATGTCAGGCGCAAATGACGGCTGGCTTGACGCGGATATTTGGGACGGGAATGACTGAGAGGCTCCGGATACTTCCGGAGTGGATTTGCCGGTGAACCAGTTGAGCACGCGTTTGACCGTGCTGCCATCGGCGGGTCCCGGCGGATATGTGTCCGTGCCCATTACCTGAGCCCCGGCGATCTGTTGCAGTACCGCCCGCAATTCATCACGCATTACGGCGATCTTTTGGTAGCGGTCTTTAGGGTCTTTGGCGAGCGCTTTGTCAACGATCTGCTGTAACTGCGGCGGAATCGGTTCTTTACGGAGTTCACCGATCGGCTTTGGCGTTCCGTATAGCACCTGGTGACGGACATCGATGACCGTTTTGCCCTGAAATGCCCAGATGCCGGTGAGCATCTCGTAAAGCAGGACGCCGGTCGAGAAAATATCGGAGCGGGCATCGGCCCGTTCGCCTCTGGCCTGTTCCGGGGCGGCGTAGGTTGCCGTGCCGTAGGGAATGCCGAGTTCGGTTATCTCATTGCGGTCCTGGCCCTGGTGGAGATCGGCTTGCTCGTCCTCAATCAGCTTGGCGAGGCCGAAATCCAGAATCTTCACCTGGCCGGACTCGCTGACCATGATATTGCCGGCCTTGATATCGCGGTGAATGATGTTCTTGGAATGTGCGTAGGCGAGTGCGTCGGCGACCTGAATGGCGATCGACATTGCACTTTTCAATTCCTGCGGCCGTCCGGCGACCAGTTGCCTGACATTCTTACCCTCGACATACTGCATCGCTATGTAAAAGACGCCCTCGGCGCTGTGAAAATCGTAGATCGTGCAAATATTCGGATGGTCAAGCTGTGAGCAGAGCTGGGCTTCGCGTTCAAAGCGGCGGAAATTCGCTGTTTTTTGAGTCAGTTCGGGAGGGAGCACCTTGATGACGGCGGTGCGGTTGAGCTTAGTGTCGAGGGCCTTATAGACGGTTCCCTGGCCGCCCGAGCCGATCTTTTCGAGAACTTTGTACTGGTTAATTTGCGAACCAACCATAGAAAAAGCGGAGCGCTGGCTACAGTTCAGGAGGGGGCGATCTGTAACCGCTAAGATCCGCGAAACGAATACTATATCCTAGTTTCGAAATTCTGCAATCCACGCTCGGCGATAATGTCAGGATCGGCAAACTGCCGGTCAGTCAGGGCGGATCGTTCAGCCGCGGGGCGGGTCGCCCCAACCCGAGCCGACATAGGCACCATTTTCTACGATGCACGGCACCGTTAGGTCGCCGCCAGAATATTCGAGCATTTCATGCTGACGCTGTTTATCGTTCTGTGCGTCGTAGTCGGTGAACGCAATGCCGTTTGCATTGTAATGGTCGCGAGCCCGCTGACAGTAGGGGCAGTCGGGTTTTGTATAGATCACTAAAGCCATAGAAAATTCTCGTATGAATAATCTTACGCCTGCCTTCGTCAAGTAACAAGCAATCGACGGTATTTATGCTCAAAATAATACTGGGCTGTAGTATTTTGCTAAACTAAGGCTCAATGGAAAGTGGCGGATGGAGCGATCCCTGCCCAATAGCCGGTTAAATATGGAAAAATATGACCTGCAGGACGTTTTAGAGCCGTACGAAAAGCTGATCGAGATCGATATTTGCGGCACGGCCCACATGGTGCCGGAGAATAACACTCTGCTGCGGTGTTTTCAGTATTTGGCGACCGAAAACATCTCGTATGGCGATTTTTGCTGGAACGGCGAATGCATCAATTGTCAGGTCTGGCTCCAAAATGGCGATAAAGAAAAGGCTGTCATGGCTTGTCGAACGACCGTTGCGGAAGGAATGAAGATCGTCCGGCTGGCTGAGGGGATTGATCTCGATTTCTAGTTTTGTGATTTAGATGAAAATATTTTTTCAGTAAAACTGCGGCGATTATTAAGCCAGCTACTAGTCGCCACTAGCTTGCAGCCAGTATAAATAATCCACCGCAGATCGCAAATAAACGGCACGACCGCAAGGGTAAGTGTATGTTCCTACTAATTAAGCCCATTTGAAAACAATGAATACAGCAACGGCGTCCGCGAGTGGCGCGGCACAAAAAAAGTTTTTAGCTTTGCAGGATATTTTGCGGCCAAAGTTGGCGGACGGGTTGATCGTCGCATTTTCGGGCGGTGTCGACAGTGCGTTTTTGACATGGGCGGCCGAAGAGCAGAGACGCGCGGGCGGCGGGGAATTGTTGGCTTTGACTACGCTGAGCGATAGCTTTTCACAAGCGGAAAAAATGGATGCCGAGCGGTTTATTGCCGAACACGGCATCAAGCACGTCTGGCACGAGAGCAAGGAGCTTTTGAATCCCGAATACGCGATCAACGACAGCAACCGCTGTTTTCATTGCAAGACCGAGCTGTTCAATATCTGCGGCGATGCCGCGAGCGAACGTGGTTTTAAATGGATCGCTTATGGGTATAATGCGTCGGATCGCGGCGATATCAGGCCGGGCCACCGGGCAGCGGTCGAACATTCGATCCTGTCGCCGCTCGCCGAAGCGGAGTTGACCAAGGATGATATTCGCCTTTTGATGCGTCGGAACGGCCTCGAAATGGCTGATAAACCGGCGAGCCCGTGCCTCAGCTCGCGGCTAATGACCGGCGTTTTTATCACGCCGAAGAAGCTCAAGGACGTAGAGGATTTTGAGGCGATCTTGCGTGAGGGCGGGCTGCGGGTTTTTCGCGTTCGGCTCCACGAGGAGGGCAAAACGCGATTTTTACGGCTCGAAGTCGCCCTGAATGAAATGGATTTAGCGACGAAACTGCGTGAAAAGCTTGTTGGGGAAGCGACCGCTCGTGGCTACAAATGGGTCGTTCTCGATCTCGCGGGTTACCGCACCGGCGGAGGAAATCTACAAGTGAAATGATAGAGACTGAGCTTTTTGATCTGCTTGAAAAAGTAAAATGCGATGCGTTGTCGATCGAGGACGCTCTGTCGATCTTACGCAACACTCCTTTTCGCACGACGCAGTTGCCGTTTGCCGACCTTGACCACCACCGCAGTTTGAGGCAGGGAATTGGCGAGGTCATTTATGGTGAATCAAAATCCGCCGAACAGATCATCGCGATCGCGGAGCATCTCGCACAGGGCGGACAGACTGTTTTAATAACGCGGCTCGATGGTGAAAAGATTGCTGCGGTTGGCACGCACTTTCCCGATGGCCGTGCGAATGTAACGGCCCGCACCTTTATTATTAACCCCAAACCGGCTAAAGACCCGCCGAGCGGCGAGCCTTTTGTCGCGGTTCTGGCGGCCGGGACCAGCGACGCTTATGCCGCCGAAGAAGCGTGCGAAGTGTGTGTCGCGATGGACACGGCGTTTGAAAAGTTTTACGACGTAGGCGTCGCGGGGCTGCATCGTTTGCTCGACAAACGCGAGGCTTTGCAAAAGGCGTCGGCACTGGTCGTTGTCGCCGGAATGGAAGGGGCGTTGCCAAGCGTAGTCGGCGGATTATTTGGCAAGCCGATCTTTGCCGTGCCGACCAGCGTTGGTTACGGAGCAAGTTTTGGTGGGATCGCGGCTCTGCTGGCAATGCTCAATTCCTGTGCGGCGGGCATTTCGGTTGTCAATATCGATAACGGTTTTTCGGCGGGCTACGCGGCCTGTCAGGTGGTGCGCGAGATCAAGAGGATGTCCAATGGGTAAGGCCCTATATTTGGAAAGCGTGGCGGGCGTGGCGGGCGATATGTTTGCCGCAAGTTTTGTCGACGCCGGGCTGGTTACCCGCGACGAATTGATCAAATTGGTTGCGCACCTCGGGCTCGAAGGCGTGACCGTCGAGATCGAAAGCGTCATCCGGGCAACCGTCAAGGCGACGCACATCAGCGTGAAGTGGCAGGACGAAGGTTGGAAGCAAAGATTCGGTCACGGACACGACCACGATCACGGCCATTCACACGAATACGAAAATACGAACCTTCTCCTCGGTGACGACGCGGCGACGCATTGGCACACGCATTACACAGATGTAGACGCTTTGATCGAGCATTCGACGCTTGATGCGGCGACGAAAGATCTGTCGCGGCGGATATTTCGCGTGCTGGCCGAAGCCGAAGCCGGTGCTCATGGGATCGAAGTCGAAAAGGTCGCTTTTCACGAGGTCGGTGCGATCGATTCGATTCTCGATGTAGTTATGGCGGCCTATTGTGTTGCTAAAACGGGAGCGTCAGAAATTTTTGCGACTCCGATCAAAACGGGACGCGGTCTCGTGACAATGCAGCACGGCACGCATCCGATACCGCCTCCAGCGAGCATTCGTCTGCTCGTCGGATTGCCAGTTGCCCAAACACCGGCAGCGATCCCGCGTGAAAATGTCGAGCTTTCGACCCCGACTGGCATCGCGATCTTGAAAGCTCTGGCTCCTCAATTCGTTGGCGAATTGCCGTCAGGCACGCTGATCAGCCAAGGCATGGGCGCCGGGACGATGGATCTAGGCGGTTACCCGAACGTCTTTCGCGTTTCCCTTTTGGAGACCGACTCGATCCCGAATGAACTGCCTTATGAAACTGACACCGTGGTAGAGATCGTCTGCAATATTGATGACGACACCGGTGAGCACCTCGCATGGATGACGGAAAAGCTGATGGAAAAAGGTGCTCTCGATGTCTGGCAAACCGCCGCTACGGGTAAAAAGGGACGGGTGCTTGTGTGTCTTTCAGTCCTGGCGGAAGAAAGTTCGTGGACCGTCTTAGCCGACTGGATATTGCGTAACGGCACAACGTTAGGTATCAGGTACCGTAAATGGGACCGGCTTAAACTCGCAAGGGAATTCGAGATCCGCGAAACCGCGAATGGTCCCGTCCGACATAAGATCGGCCTGACAACCAAAGGCGAACCGCTAAAAGAAAAGGCTGAATACGACGATGTGTTAGGTAATAATTGGCCGCTAAATTCTAGTACTTAGGCACGCTCGGATCAACATCATTCGACCACGCCGTTATCCCGCCAACGAGATTTTTCATATTTCCGGCAAACCCATGATGCTGGAGAGCTTCGATCGCCCGGGCGCTGCGGCCGCCCATTTTGCAGTGGATGACGGTTTCGCGTGTCGGGTCGAGTTCGTTCATGCGGCTAATGATCTCGCCGAGCGGTATTAGTTTAGCCCCCTCGATTTTCGCGACTGCATATTCGTCCGATTGGCGGACGTCGATGAGTTGAATGTCCGTTCCGCCATCTAGTGCGGCTTTTAGCTCGGAAGCTGTAATTTCCTGCATATATCGGTTCACTTCTGGTACAAAATAATAACTATTTTCGTGGCTTAATCGTAACGTGCTGTGCTCGTAATTGGCAAATCCACAGAGGTTCAGCGGTCTACGCCCGAACGAGCAATTGACAAAAATTTACATACGGATTTTTAGTTGGTTGTCTGAAGTATTGTAAAATACGACACTTAGGCAAATAGACTATGAGGAACAATCGTTTCAAAATGTTGATCAGCGCCGTTGCGATGTGTGCGACGATCTCGTGCGGCTCATCTACAGCAAACAACGGAAAGCGGGGTAACTCCAATTCATCCGAGAATCCTCAGAATGCCGCGATAGCCATCACGGTTGGCAAGAGCGAATCGCGCGATGTCGCCTCGGTCATACAGGCAACAGGCAGCTTAGTGGCAAACGAAACTTCCGATGTCGCTCCTAAGGTCGCCGGAAAGATCGCCAATATTGGGGTGAATGTCGGCCAGTTTGTTTCAGCGGGGACGGTGATCGCGAAAATTGATGACCGCGACGCCCGACTGCGGCTTGCGACCGCTCAGGCGGGTGTCAAACAGGCACAGGCGGGTGTAAAACAGGCGGAGGCCCGCTTGGGATTGCTCGGCGGTGGTAAGTTCAATGCGTCGAGCGTTCCCGAGGTTTTAGTGGCGGACGCAAATTATCGGCAGGCTTTGGCAGAACAAAAACAGGCCGAGGCTAATGAGAAACGCTATCGTGATCTGACCGAGACGGGTGACGTGGCTATGGTAGCCTACGAAACGTATCGCACGGCGCGTGACACCGCGCGTGCAAAATCTAACGCCGCCAAGCAGCTACTCGACGCGGCAGTAAATACAGCGAAGCAAAGCAATCAGGCCATCGTGAGCGCCCGGGCCAATGTCGAATCCGCAGCCACGCAGGTTGCCGACGCGCAGCAAGCAATTGTGGATACGGTGGTAAAGGCCCCGTTCGCGGGTTATATAAGTAATCGTCCGGCTGCGGTGGGCGAGTATGTTTCATCAGCCTCGATCGTGGCAACGATCCTACGGACAAATCCGATCAAGGTGCAGATACAGGTTGCGGAGTCCGATGTACCGCATGTCACGCTCGGCAAGGGCGTTTCGCTGGAGGTTGACGCCTACAAAGATCGCAAGTTTGCCGGAACCGTGTCAGCGATCAACCCGGCGGTCGATCCCAATTCGAGATCGGCTATTGTTGAGGCTTTGGTCGAAAATCATGATAGCGCATTGCGAACCGGCATGTTCGCGACCGCCAAGATAAGCCGCGATGGTGGTGGAAAAGCTATTTTCGTCCCGAAAACAGCAGTATTTAATGAACAAACTACTCAGTCCTTCCGCGTGTTCGTGATTCAGGACGGCGTTGCCAAGCTTCGGGTCGTACAATTGGGAACCGAAGAGGGGGACGCTCAAGAGATTATCACCGGCATAAATCCGGACGAAACCATTGCAACCAGCAACCTGGATAAGCTTTACGAAGGAGCCAGGGTCAGTTTCTAGTTCAAGGTTCAAAGTCCAAGGTGCAACTATATTGATCAAGTTTTTTTCACTTTGATTCGCAACAACTTATTGGAAACAAGCCGACTACTGTCGGGCTTAATGAAGTATTTACGACAAACGGAAATGAGGGGCGAAAAATTCAAATAACTTTGAACTTTAAACCCTGAACTTTGAACTAACGTCCTATGCAATGGTTGGCTGAAATTTGCGTTCATCGCCCGGTTTTTGCGACCGTGATCGTCATGTTTTTGACGGTCGTCGGGGGCTTTAGCTTTTTTACGCTTGGCGTTGACCGGTTTCCCAAGATCGATCTGCCAACGATCTCAGTGGGTACTAATAACACGGGTGCGGCCCCTGCTGAAATGGAGACGGAGGTTACCGATCCGATCGAAGGAGCTTTAAATACAGTTCCTGGTATCGACGAGATGCGCTCGTCCTCGTCACGCGGCGGCTCCAATATTACTCTTACCTTTAATCTGGAAAAAAACCCCGACCAGGCTTTTCAGGAGGTTCAGCAAAAACTCAGCACTGTTATTAACCGGCTCCCCCAGGATGCAGACCCGCCGGTTGCTCGTAAGAGCGACCCTGATTCATCGCCGGTCCTGATGTATTCGATCAGCGCTCCGCGGAATGTGATTGAGCTGAGTGATCTGGTGACATCGCTTATTCAGGAAAAGATCCAATCTGCCGACGGGGTTGGCGAGGTGATCGTTTTCGGCGGGCGGACAAAACAGATCAAGCTCTATGTCGATCCGGACAGGCTGCGTGCCTATGGACTTTCGGCAAGCCAGGTCACCGCCGCCGTAACTGCCCAAAACCAGGAGCTGCCGGGCGGGACGCTTGTTGAGGGTTCAAAAACCGTTGGCTTGAGAACGATCAGTAAGATCACCAAGGTCGATGAGTTTAACGACATTGTCATTTCGACGAAGAATGGTTTTCCTATCAAATTTAAGGATATTGGACGCGTAGAACAGGGAGGCGCGGATCCGACGAACACGCTTTCGCTCGATGGCAATCCCGCAGTTGCACTTGGCGTGCGCAAGCAGTCCGGGTCGAACACTGTTGCCCTCATCAGCAACGTCAAGCAGCGAATGGCTGAGATAATCCCGACACTGCCCAAAGATTTTAAGATCGCGATCGTCCGCGATCAGTCGGAATTCATTGAAAATTCGCTTCACGCGATCGAAGAGCATCTTGTGCTCGGAGCGATTTTTGCTGCCGTGGTTGTCTTTTTCTTTCTTTGGAATTTTCGCTCGACTATTATTGCGGCCCTGGCGATCCCGACATCGATCATTGCGGCATTTGCATTGATCGCCGCGTTTGGGTATTCACTAAACCAGATGACAATGCTGGCTCTGACCCTGATGGTTGGTATCGTCATTGATGACGCCATAGTTGTGCTCGAAAACATCTATCGCTTTGTCGAGGAAAAAGGAATGGACCCTTTTCGGGCTGCGGTCGAGGGAACGCGCGAAATAGGCCTGCCTGTTCTGGCGACAACGCTTTCGCTGCTGGCGGTATTTATTCCCGTCGGATTTATGACGGGGATTGTCGGGCGTTTTATGTCGTCCTTCGGCTTAACTTCGGCGGCGGCAATCGCGGTCTCACTTATCGTTTCGTTCACGCTGACGCCGATGCTGGCGGCGCGATGGATCAAACCGAAGGAGGATAAGCCAGGTCCAAAGTGCAAAGTCCAAAGTCCAAAGTATAGTGACGATAACGAGACTTTGGACATTGGACATGAGACATTAGACTCGGCCTCGAAGGCTGGCTGGTTCTACAGTAAGGTCGATGGGACCTACACGTGGCTGCTCCGGCTTGCAATGCGTTTTCGCTGGGCCGTTGTGCTGATATGCGTCGTAACGGTTGTTTCGATCTATCCTCTTTACAAATTTGTCGGCATGGCGTTTTTGCCTGAGGAGGACGAATCCATCTTTCAGATCAACGTTCGCGGCCCCCAAGGGACTTCGCTTGCCGCCACCCAATCGATACTGGATCGCGTCGCACGCGATGTTCGCGAGAAAATGCCCGGTCTTAGAAATACGGTCGTAAATGCCGGGGGATTTGGCGGCGGCGGCGGCGGGAATAGCGGAAACGTTAGTGTCAGCCTTGTTCCGGTAGGTGAGCGAAAGCAGGGCCAGACGGAGCTCATTGCCCTTGCACGACAGTTGACTAAACCCTATTCGAATGCCGACTGGAAGATCAACGTGTCTGCGTCATCGTCGATCGCCCAAGGGATAGGTTTGGGACGCGGCGGATCGGGGATCGGCTATTATATTTCGGGCCCCGACATGGAAAAACTCAATGATTTTGCCAATCAACTGGTCGACAAGATGAAGAGCGACCCAATATTTCGCGAACCTGACAATTCTGTAGACCTGGGTACGCCCGAGGTGCGGTTCGTTATCGACCGTGCCAAAGCTGCGGATCTGGGCGTTCAGGCCACGGATATTTCGCGGGCGCTGAATATTGCCGCCGCCGGGCAACGTGTTTCTACATTTAGCCAGGGGACGCAGCAATATGACGTTGTGGTTCAGGCGGACGAGAAATTTCGCCGCACGCGGCAGAATTTACAGTATTTCACGGTCGCGTCATCTAAGGGTACACCGGTTGGTCTCGACCGTCTCGTAACTATTGAGGAATCTCGCAGCCCGTCGTCGATCGCCCGCTTAAATCGCCAACGCGTAGTTACGATCTCGTCGAGCTTGCCGCCTAACTCGTCTGAGGCCGATGCTCTTGCCAAACTTGAGCAATACGTAAAGTCGCTCAATTTGCCGCCAGAGTATTCGTCGGGCGTGCAGGGCCAGTCAAAGGAGTTGCAGCGCGCCTATAACTCGTTTCTGCTCGCGTTTTTGCTCTCATTCGTCTTTATGTATCTGATCCTGGCGGCGCAGTTCGAATCGTTTATTCATCCGGTCACGATTCTGATCACGCTGCCTTTGTCAATACCCTTTGCATTGCTCTCGACGGCGATCGCCGGACAGACGCTGAATATCTTTTCCGCGCTAGGGATTTTGCTGCTCTTTGGCATCGTCAAAAAGAACGCAATTTTGCAGATAGATCACACAAATACGCTGCGATCTCGTGGTATGGCACGTTACGATGCGATCATCCAGGCAAACCGCGACCGGCTGCGCCCGATCCTGATGACGACGCTCGCGTTGATCGCGGGTATGATCCCGCTGGTCCTCGGCAGTGGGGCCGGAGCGGCGACCAATCGTTCAATCGGTATACTCGTGGTAGGCGGCCAATCGATGTGTCTGATTCTCACTTTGCTTGCGGTGCCGGTCTTTTATTCGCTGTTTGACGATGTGCAGCAAACGAGTGTTTTTCAAAAAATTGCGAATGCGATGCAGAGCCTTGTCTCTAAATTAAAACGCCCCCCGCAGGTCGAAGAAGAACCTATTCAAGAGGAAATTGCCTGAAAATTTTAATGGAGAGGTCATTCGCCACAACATATCGCAGATGTCTTACCCGCGCGTTCTGCACGACGACGGTAGGGTTTGCCTTGGCTTTGGGAATTCTAGGTCAGACGCCGGCCCCTTCGCCCACCCCTTCTCCTGATTTGCCGCCCCCGGTTGCTCCGGCGTTTGACACGCCCGCCCGCCCAATGCCGAGTACTGTGCGGATCGGTGTCAATGCCGATAATCAGCTATCCTTGACCCTCGATCAGGCGGTTGAGATGGCCCTCAAGAACAACAACGATATCGATGCATCTCGAAACGACACAAGAATTTCCGAGTTTGGCTGGAAAGGTGCCAAAGGCGTTTATGATCCGCTGCTCATAACGGACAATTTTTACGAAAAGATCGCCACGCCGACCGCATCGGCAATCGGCGGTGCGGTCAACGGCGCGGTAACACAGACGCGTTTTTCGGGCACGGCCGGTGTCAGCGGTTTTACACCGGCTGGCGGCGGCAGCTATTCGGCCATATTTAATCCGATCCGTACGACGACGAGCAACACAAACTCGTTCCTTAACCCTCAATTTCCGTCGTCACTGCTGTTTACGTATACTCAGCCGCTGTTGCGAAACCGTAAGATCGACAGCCTTCGCCGGACGATACAGATCGCCAAAAAGAACATCGAGATCTCGGATTCGCAATTGCAGCTTAGGGCGATCACAATCGTCTCGAGTGTCGAACAGGCCTATTGGGACCTGGTCTACGCAATGCGGAATCTACAGGTTCAGGTCGACACGCTAAAACAAGCCAAGGACCAGCTCGAGAGCAATAAGCGGCGAGTCGCCAAGGGAGCCCTGGCACCAGTTGAGATCGTCGCATCGAATGCTCAGATCGCAAATTTCGAGCAATTGGTATATGCCGCGCAGGAATCGGTGACTCGGGCTGAAAATTCCTTAAAGACCTATATTCTCCCCGACCGCACGGCTGCCGAATGGTCACGTCCGTTGACGCCCGTTACGCTGGCCGGCCTTGACGTGCCGCATGTCCCGCTCGAAAGTGCCGTGGCCGATGCATTAAAAAACCGGCCTGAGATTACGCAGAACGACAAACAGGCGGATATTAACAAGATCGATCAGCGATATTTTCGCGATCAGACTCGGCCTCAGATCGACCTCGTCGGCACCTACACCGCCCAGGGATTGGCCGGTACACAGACGCCGGCGGCGATCAGCCCGACAACTGGATTGAGCCGCGTCCCGCTAAATCTGGTTGGCGGACTCTTCACCTCCCTTGAGAACCTTGCCGCATTGAGGTATCCCTCGTATCACGTCGGCGTAAACATCTCATTTCCCTGGGGTAACCACGTTGCCAAGGCCAATCTCGGCCAGGCTCTTGTTACGGGGGACAAGATCGCCAACAACCGAGCCCAACTCGAACAGACGATCGAGGCCGATGTGCGAAATGCCCTTCAGACGCTCCGCTCGGCCGAGTCCCGGCTCGATTCCGCGACGGCCGCACGCGTCGCCGCCGAGGAGCTATATCAGAGCGAGGAACGCCAATTCATGGCCGGAACGACCACATTTTACCTTGTGGCACAGCGCCAAACCGACCTGCTGACGGCCCGCGGTCGCGAACTCCAGGCCCGCACCGACCTCAATAAAGCCATCTCGGTATTTCATCGCTCTATCGGCACCACATTGACGGTCAATAACGTAACCGTCACAAAGTAACTTCGTAAGAAATATGTCCTGACCGTTAGCTTAACCACCATCGTTGGAACAGACCTCTCTCGGAGAGCGACACCAAAAATAGACTTACAGGACATTTCCTATGGGATTCTAACAATCAAAAAAAGAAGATGTTGGCAAACATAGTTAAACTATGTTAATCTCTAACTGAGCTTTTCGGCTCACGTGATTCTCAAACCCCATCCCGAACCCCCAAAATCGCTCCCGCTGTGCCTGAAATATGGAAAAACTAAACGAATACCTCCAAACACTCCTCTCGTCGTGCAGTGACGAGTTGCATCTGGAACCCAACAAAAATCCGTACATGGTTGCGGAAAATAACATCAGGGATGTGGCAAACGTTCCCTTGCTGGGCACCCAGATCAGCACGATGGTATTTCCGCTGATACCGCCAGACGTCAAATCCTCCCTGCCGCACCACACCGAGATCGAGTTTGTCCACGCCCATAATTTGGGAAATTTCAATTTTACGGTGCAAAAATCTTCGGCCGGGTTTAACGTAACCATTCGCCCGATGCTGGGCGATTCGGATGGCTCGATCCGCATTCCACAGCCGTTGCCGACGCCTGCTTACAAAGCCGAGCTTGGCACTCCGTATTGCGAGCCTGCCGCGGTTACCGCCCTGGACGCAGCTACAGTATTTCAACTGGAACCGGAGCCGCAGTCCGCACCGGAACCCAAGTATCAGGTGACGTACGATCTCGAAAGCTCCTCCGCTGCGTTAACCGAGAACGCGGCCCAAGCCGTCGACACGTCCATGCTGACGGATTTGATCATCGGAGACCAGGTTTCCGCTTCCGAATACTACCCGGACGACGGCAGCTCGGAGATTGAAGTGGTTTCGGTCAACGACCCCGAGTACCAAACGATTTTTTCCGATACGGCCCCCGACTACGAACCGGGCGGTCGCGATTTCGGCGGCAGCGAATATGTGCCGCCGGCGGAAACCGCATTTGAATCGCCCGTCTATCAGCCCGAGCCGCCGCCGGTTTACGCATCTCCGCCGCCGCATCAAGCAGAGTCTCAACCACCTGTCGAGTCCGCTTTCGTTCCCGTCGCGGCAAACGCACCGATGCAGGCCCGTATGGACGCATTTTTCAACCAAATGGCTGAAATTGGGGCATCAGATCTGCACATGTCTGTCAGCGTACCGCCGATGGTCCGCAAGGACGGCAAGATCAAGCAGCTACAGGAGGGCGAAGCCGTTCTGACGCCCGACACTATGCGTGCCCTGCTGATGTCGATCATGCCGGCCCGTAATCAAGAAGAATTTGCCGAGCG
>JANYIL010000144.1 GCA_025362075.1 Chloracidobacterium sp. | reverse complement strand
GGATAGCCGAGGCGTTCTGCGTTACTGTTTGAAAGCGGCGCAACGTCGTCCCAGATGTTAGTTGCGGGCATACCTAGCAGTTCGTCAACGTAATATCTCAGTCGGATACGGCCCGTCTTGTCTTTTGGAAATTCTAGTCGGCCCTGCCTATCGTATTCTTCCATTTTTACCAAGTTACACGTCCATCCTGTCGGCGGTGGTGTATAACCTTTGTAATCGTATTTTAAATTCGGCCTATCGGAGGGATTTTTAAGGCTGTTGGTTCCGTAGCGGCGACCTTTTCCGTCAACTTTCGTGAAGAACTTCTTTACATAATCGGCGCTGTATTCTGAAAATACGGTTTTAAACGTTGCCTTGTCGCTTTTGACGTAGTAAAAGATCGAGTCCGAGATGACGGCGTAATTCCTAGTCGCATTATTATGAGCACTGTGCCGTTTCCACGTAATTTCATTCCGATAATTCAACGCGCCGAAAATCGTATCCAACAAAATCTTCAAATAATGGCTCGCGGTCGGGTCGCAGTGGAGGTAGAGCGAACCGGTCGGTTTTAGAACGCGATGGAGTTCTTTTAGGCGGACGGCCATCATTACGAGATAGGCCATCATCTGGTTGTTGCCGATGAACGCCCGAAAGCTTTCGATCATTCGGCCGACCTGATCGGGTTCGTTAATGAGTTCGTGATACGTTTCCTCGGCGGCGAGGTTCCAGTGCCACGTGTCTTCGAACGCCGTCATCTGCGATTCGCTGTCGGTGCCCGATTCGTTGCGAAACAGCACGTTGTAATTGCGGTTGCTGTTAAACGGCGGGTCGAGGTAAACGAGATCAACCGACTCGTCCTTGATGTAATCGCGAAGTATCTTAAGATTGTCGCCGTAATAAAGAGTGTTCATGCTTTGTCAGAACCACCTACGGTAGTGGGTGGTTGAATTATCGCATCCTCTCTAACCGAGATGTCTGTGTCCCGCGTTAAACCACCCGCTACCGCAGGTGGTTCCGACCTTTCGCCGTAGTAAAGAGTGTTCATGGGATATGCACGAAGAATTTAGCATTATCCGTTTGGCATCGCAAGAACGCTTTGTCCTCGGCTCCTTCTTCAATAATTTCTGGTTGTGGGTCAGTTTTGAAATCGGACTGCGGAAAACTCGGGGTTGTTAGCTGCAAAGCAGCGACATAACTTTTGCCCCAGGTGGAGCCGCAGCGGAACCTGGGGTATGACGGTAAAGGATTTAGGGCCTGTGTAACAGGCCACAGAACACCGACGAAGCAATCCCGCCTGTTTCACAGGCTTCGGACCTTATGGAGGACCCTACTACACATTCCGCCTCCGGCTTCATGTGTAGCTAATGCTACCCGAGCCTGCTCCGCAGGCACGAAGAGGTTTGTGATTTCAAACTGACCCACTACCCACCGATTTATTTGCTTGACTTTTATGCAACGATGTGCTATCATTGATACATTGTCGCAGGTGTCGGATTTGCTTGCGTCGGCGATCCTTGATAACTAAACCTGCTTGCGTCACTTTCACCTTTTGCGTCCCAAAATGTCCGACTTTTATATGCGCGCACAAAAATGAGACACTTTTTCCGGCTAACATTAAACATATCAACAGGTTAGCCTGTCTCATTTTGGAAAAAGGTGAGACACTCCGGTTGTGTAAAGGCCTTATTTAGAATAGTTTACCTGTCTCACTTTTTTGCGTGTTGGACAGTTTTTGAGACACTTGAGCTCCGGCGCAGTGGTATTGGGGGGTTAAATAACATGTTCTGCCGAATTTTAAATGCGCGGGATATGTGACTTTAAGCGCCGCTTATTTGTGGAATAAGACAGCAAAAACTTATCTGCTGTAATTTCTCGACGATGCAAAATCTACGCCGCGTGGTAGTATTTCAAAAAAGGAGTTTTCTGAGGATCGACATGAATAGAATTCAATTCTTAAAGTTTCGCTTTGTCTTGCTCGCTGTCCTTTGTTTTCTGATGGTTTTGCCGACGCTGATGTACGGCCAGCAGTTTGATCGGAGTACCTATTCGGAAATGAAATGGCGATCAATCGGGCCGTTTCGCGGGGGACGCGTCAATGCCGTGAGCGGAGTGCCGGGACAGCCAAATACATTCTATTTCGGCTCGGTCGGCGGCGGGCTTTGGAAATCGGGAAACTCTGGGCGAACGTGGACGCCGGTTTTTGACGACCAGAAAATTGCCTCGATCGGGGCTATAGGCGTCGCGTACTCGCAGCCAAATACCGTATATGTCGGCACCGGCGAAGCGGATATGCGTTCGCAGGAAACCTACGGCGACGGAATGTACAAGACGACCGACGGCGGCAAAACGTGGACGCACATCGGGCTTGAAAACACGCGGCAAATCGGGCGCGTTGCGGTCGATCCAAAAAATCCGAATATGGTCTTTGTCGCCGCTCTTGGCAGTGTTTACGGGGCAAATCCGGATCGCGGTATTTTTCGCACAAAGGACGGCGGCAAGACGTGGGACAAAGTGCTGTTCAAGAACGAAAATGTTGGGGCCATCGACGTTAGCATTGATCCGACAAATTCGCAGAACGTTTACGCCGTGCTCTGGAACACGCGCCGTCCGCCATGGAGCATCTACCCACCGAGCTACGGCCCGGGCGGAGGGATATGGAAATCGACCGACGGCGGCACGACGTGGAAACAGTCCGACACGGGCATCCCGGTTGAGGGCCAGGGACGCATCGGTATCACGATCTCGCCAACCAACCCGAAACGCATCTACGCCATCGTTGATGCGACAAAGGGCGGCATTTACCGTTCGGATGACGCCGGTGCGACGTGGGTGCTTATCTCAGAAAAGAAACAGATCTGGGGACGCGGCTGGTATTTTAGCAAGGTCGTGGTCGACCCGAAAAATCAGGATGTCGCTTACGTTTCAAATACCTCAGTCTACAAATCGACCGATGCGGGAAAATCGTGGACCGCGATCAAAGGTGCGCCCGGCGGCGATGACTATCACCAGTTGTGGATCTATCCCGACGACCCGAATCGGATGATCCTTGCCAGCGATCAGGGCGCGGTCGTCAGCGAAGACGGCGCCCAAACGTGGAGTTCGTGGTACAACCAGCCGACCGCTCAGATGTACAATGTGGCGGTCGATTATCGCTTCCCGTATTGGGCGACCGGTTCACAACAGGACAGCGGAGCGGCTGCGGCCGCTTCGCGAAGCAATTTTGCCGAGATCTCGCATCGCGATTGGGTGCCGCTTTGCGCGGGCGGAGAATCGGGCTATACGGCCCCGGACCCGCTTCATCCGAATATAGTCTTCGGCGGAACGGTCTCGAAATGCAACGTTTACACGGGCGCGACTTGGGACGTTTCGCCCGAACGCACGATGACTGTTCCGGCGCGTCATACGTGGACGCTGCCGCTCGTTTTCTCCGAGGCAGATCCGCACGCACTCTATTTCTCCAATCAGTTTCTATTTAAGACAATTAACGGCGGCGAGAGTTGGACACAGATTAGCCAGGACATGACTCGCGAAGACCCGGGCGTGCCGGCAACTCTCGATGAAGCGACCGCGGCCGATGCTCCGAAGGATAAACGACGAGGCGTGATCTATTCGATAGCCCCGTCGCCGCTGCGGGCTTCGACGCTCTGGATCGGAACTGATGACGGCATGGTCCACAAAACGGACGACGATGGCAAGACCTGGGCAAACGTCACGCCGCCGGAGCTAACCTCGTGGAGCAAGGTTGTAATGTTGATCGCTTCGCATTTCGACGTCAACACGGCCTACGCCGCGATCGACCGTCACCGACTGACCGACAACGAACCCTACATTTACCGAACGCATGACGGCGGTAAGACGTGGCAAAAGATCGTTAACGGCCTGCCCGCCGGTGTCTATATGCAAAACGTGACTGAGGACACCCAGCGAAAGGGATTGCTGTTTTGCGGAACTGAACTGAGCGTTTTTGTCTCGTTTGACGACGGCGACCAATGGCAGTCGCTGCAGCAAAATCTACCGCATGTCTCGATGCGCGACCTGCAGGTCAAGGACAATGACCTGGTTGTGGCGACGCACGGACGCGGTTTTTGGGTACTGGACGACATAACGCCGCTCCGCCAGCTAAATCAGGAAATGGCCCGTTCGGACGCTTTTCTGTTCGATCCTGAGACCGCCTATAATCTCGTGCCCGCAACCGAAAACGGCACGCCTCAGCCGCGTGACGAACTGCTGACCGAAAATCAGCCGGCGGGTGCGATCATCGATTACTTCATTGGAAAGGCGAACGGCCCCGTGACGCTAGAGATATTTAGTCCGGCGGGAGATCTGATGAGAAAGTATTCGAGCGACGATAAGGTCACGCCCGTCAACCCCGATACGCTGGATATACCGGCATTTTGGAGACCGACACCGGCTGTGCTATCCAATGCGACCGGAATGCACCGCTGGGTCTGGGACCTCCGTGCTGCTCCGCCCGCACCTCCCGCTGGGGGCGGTGGTGGTGGTGGTGGTGGACGACGCGGAGGGGCAACCGCTTTGCCCGGAACCTATACGGTAAAATTGATGGCCGGCGGCAAAACGTATGAGCGTCAACTCACCCTGAAACCGGACCCGCGGACACAACCCGGCTATGCCGCCAAGCCGTATACCGGTAAAGGGGCCTCGAAGGAGGCGGATAAACGACGCAAATAGGCCGAAAAACACGAGAAGGTGTTTGAGAGTCGGCGAAAGCGACTGGCAGAAATTGATCGACGGTATGAAGACAAGCTCACTCGCGAAGCCCGGAAACTAGGTTAACTGATCGCTGATCTGTTCCCACTCTGAGTAGAGATCTTGGACCTTTTGCTCGGTTTCGCGATGTGTTTCCGAGATCTTATTCAGCTTTGCAAAGTCGGCGGCAATGTCCGGCTTAGCCATTGCGAGCGAGAGATGTGAGGCATTGTCTTCGAGTGACGCGATCTCGGCTTCGATCGCTTTGGAGCGTTTTTCGAGTTCTTTGCGTTGGTTTTTGCTTAAGTTTGAATCATTCAGCGACTTTGGCTCAGATTTTGGAGACTGCGGCTCTGAATTGCCCTTACTTACGTGCGGGCTACTAACACCGGCCGCATCCGCGGAGAGTTTCCAGTCGTGGAACTCGGTATAGTTGCCGTCGAAATCGAGGATGCGGCCGTCGGTTTCGAACGACAGCATCTTGTTTGCGATCTTGTCGAGGAAAAAGCGGTCGTGGCTGACTACGATTATCGTGCCGTCGTATTCGTCGAGGGCGTTTTCGAGCGATTCGCGTGAGGGGATGTCGAGGTGGTTGGTCGGCTCGTCGAGGATTAGGACGTTTTTTTGTGAGTAAATAAGCTTGGCGAGAGCGAGCCTTCCTTTTTCGCCTCCGGACAAGGCAGAGACGGGTTTGAAAACGTCCTCACCCACGAAAAGGAATTTCGCCAGGAAGCCGCGGAGCGTTCCGTTATCCGCCGTCGGAGCGACACGGCGAAGCTCCTGAATGACCTCGTTTCGCGGTTCGAGGCCTTCGAGATTTTGTGAATAGTAGCCAATATTGGTTTTCGTTCCCCAATGCAACTTTCCTGCTAGCTCTCTCAGCTGACCGAGCAGCGTTTTTAGTAAGGTGGTCTTACCGGTCCCGTTGCCGCCGATGATGCCGAGAGCGTCGCCGCGATGGAGCGAGAAATTGAGTTTTTTCGCGAGGATTTTCGTGTCGTATCCAATGGTCAGATCTTCGGCTGTAAGAACATTGTTGCCCGTGCGCTCCACCTGACGCAGGCCAAAATTACCACCCGATCTTTCGCTCGAAACGGCCTCGATGCGCTCCATACGGGCGAGGAGAGTGCGTCGTGATTTAGCCTGTTTGGTCTTTTGGCCTTCGAGATTACGGCGTATGAATTCTTCGGTTTTGTTTATCAGCGACTGCTGGTTCTCATATTCGCGGATCTGCTGTTCACGGCGCAACTCGCGTTCCTCAAGATATTTTGAATAATTACCTTTGTAGGTGATAGCCTGGCCGCGTTCCATTTCGATTACGCGGGTGGTAGTACGGTCCAGGAAATAGCGGTCGTGGCTGATGACGACATAGGTTTTTTCATAAGTTTTTAGAAACTCTTCGAGCCACTCGACTGCGTCGACGTCGAGGTGATTGGTCGGCTCGTCGAGCAGCATGACGTCAGCCGACGAGAGCAGCAGACGTACCATACCGAGCCGATTTTTCTGCCCGCCCGACAATTTTGTAACATCATGCGACCACATCTCGAGCGGAAAGCCCATACCGAGCAAAACCGACTCGGCCTTTGCCGCATAGGAAAATCCGTCGGCGTGCTCAAAGGCGGTTTGAAGATCGGCGTACCGCTCAAGCACCGGATCGGAATGATCCGTCTCCATCTGCTTTTCGAGGGCACGCATCTCGACCTCCATGTCGTGGATCTCTTTGAAGGCAGACAGCGCGGCGGTGTGCACGGTTTCGCTCAAACCAAAATCGACGTGCTGGTCGAGCAAGCCGAGCTTGAGGCCGTTCATCTTGATGATGTCGCCCTCGTCGGGCGATTCCTGTCCGGTAATGAGCCGAAAAACAGTCGTTTTACCGGCACCGTTACGTCCCACAAAGCCAACCTTTTCGTTCGGATTGACCTGAAACGACACACCTTTCAGTATCTCGGTGCCGCCGTAGGATTTCCAGACATTGTTAAGTCGAAATAGCATAAAAAAGAGTAGTCGGTTGTCAGTAGTCAGTTGTCAGTAGAAATTCCTCGTGACAATCAACATCATGACAACCGACTACAATCGATCATCGCGAAAGGGTCAAATTATTTATTCGCGGTCGGTTTTGCCGGTGCCGCCGGTTTTACTGCCGGCGTTGCCGTAGGCTTGGCCGGTGCATTAGCTGCCGGTTTTGCTGCTGCATTGGCGTTAGCATTCGCCGTTGCCGCATTGGCATTTGCCGGAGCGACCGAGTTGGCATTTGAATTCGAGGTCGCGGCCCCTGCGGGACGTGCTCCGCTCAGCTCGTTCGGGTTTTCAACAACCTTTTTCGCTAGGAAGTTTTCGATCTTAGCCTCGTTCATCGCGATTGCCTGATAGGACGCAGTAAGTAACTGCTTACGGCTGTCAACAAGCGATTTCTGTACCTGCTCACGCACGCCCGGGCTTTCGAGAGTAACGGCTTCATCTTTGTCACTGCGATCCTGTAACTTAAGGATAAAAAGTTTGCCCTGTGACCGCGAAGATGTGACTCCGCCGATCTGGATCTGCGGGCTCATAAGAGCCGCAGCCGTCTGCTCGGAAAAGGTCTGTTTCAACTCGTCCTCCGACAAATATCCCAGATCGCCTCCCTGTCCCTTACTCTCGTGTTCGCTGTATTCGCGGGCGAGGGCAGCGAAATCCTGGCCGGCCTGTAGCTTTTTGACAACCTCATTGGCCTTTAGAACTGCCGACGGCTCATCCGTGGTTTGATCCCCCTGACCGCTGTTTGACGGGTCAATAACGATCGCCGCGAGCTTGACACCGCGCTTTTTGACGAAGGCCTCTTTGTTGCCGTTATAAAAAGCTTCGATCTCGCTGTCCTTAGGCGGTTCGATCTTGCCAGTAACCTTTTCGACAAGTTTTTGGGTTGCAATATCCTTTTTGATCTGATCGCGAAGAGCGGCTTCGGTCATGCCCTGATCTTTCAAGTCCTTTTCAATCTGGTCAGCCGACTTGCCGCTATCAGTTTTCTTTTTGTTTATGTCGCCGGTTACCTCTTCTTCCGTGGGCACCGTTCCCTCTTTTTCAGCCTTTTGGAACATGACCTCCCGCTGAATCAAGGTGTCGAGAACCTGAAGTTGAGCCGTAGCCTGTTCAAGTGGCGAGAGTTTACTGTCTTGGCCTTGCGCCTGTAGTTTAACTGCGCGGCGCACCTCCTCCATCGTAATGACCTTACCGTTCACCTTAGCGGCAGCTTCATTGGGATCAACGTTCCCGGAAGCGCCGTTTGACGCCGGACCGCCGCAGGCACTAAAAATAACGGCAGAAATTGCGATAGCCGTTAACAACAAGATCTCTTTCCTATTAATTTGCACGATTGCTTTTACTCCTTTCAACTTATCCATCTGTCTCACATACTTGACTATAGCCAAACCTTTTTGTTATAAATATCGTTTCGAGTTTTTCTAAACTCACATGTACCCCGCATTTAACAGGGAGACAATTATTATGGCAAAACGATGCGACGTATGCGGCAAGGGCCCGCAATTTGGAAACAACGTTTCACACGCGAACAATAAAACGCGAAGACGGTTTAATCCGAATCTGCAGCCGGTTAGGGTGCAGCTGCCCAGCGGCGGTAACGGACGTATGAAAGTCTGTACCCGCTGCATTAAGGGCGGCAAAATTGTCAAAGCTGCTTGAACTTGTTTGAGCCCCTTGGGTCCACTTTGGTTGCCAAACGCCGATACTTATCAGTGTTTGGCTTTTCTTATTCTCTTAAGCCAAAGCAATGCATTCGATCTCAACCCGGGCGTCACGCGGCAGCCTCGCCGCCTGCACCGTTGCCCGAGCCGGTTTGTTTTCACTAAAAAACCGGCCGTAAACTTCGTTCATTTCCGCAAAATCATTCATATCCGCGAGAAAGACGGTCGTTTTCACCACCGCGTCGAGACTCGACCCGGCCGCCTTTAGCACCTCGCTAAGGTTACGCAGCACCTGCTCGGTCTGCTCGCTGACCACGTCAGATACAAAATTACCAGTTGCCGGATCGATAGGTATCTGCCCCGAGCAAAAAACCATGCCCCCGGCCTTTATTGCCTGCGAATAAGGGCCAATAGCCCCCGGTGCATTCTCGGTCGATACGATCTCTTTATTCATTACAAAATTGGCGAAAAAGTCAGATTAAGCAAAAGGGGAATTCTAGCAAATTACTAGCTAAAAAGAAAGTTTGAAACAACGGATAGCGCTGATTAACGCTGAACACAGAATAAGAGACCTAATGTTCCGCGTAAATCCGTGTAAATCCGTGTAAATCAGTTGTTCCTTATCTTTATATATTTATACGCTCGACGGCGATGACGCCCGGGACGTGTTCGATGGCTCCGACGACTTTATCGAGGTGTTTCTTGTCATAAACTTCGACGGTAACCTCGATCATTCCGATGTCATCCTTCGAAACGTTTGCCCGGGCGTCGCGGATTCCCGTTTTAATGTCGGCGATCGCGTTTGTGATGCCAGCGAGCATTCCCGTACGGTTTTCGGTGGTGGCAAGCAGCTGGACGGACTGGATCTGTTCTTTTTCGCTCTTGGCCCATTCGACGTCAACGATCCGCTCTTTGTTGACCATCAACTGGGAAACATTCTTGCAGCGTTTGTTATGAACGACAATTCCCTTTCCTAGGGAGATATAACCGATGATATCTTCACCACGCAGTGGATTACAGCACTTTGCCCGCGTTGTAAGTAGGTTATCGACCCCGCGGACGATGATCGCGTCCTCACCCATCCCAATGAGTTTGCGGACAGCCTTCATGCCGGTTTTCATGCCGGTCTTTAGACGTGTCTGCTTTTGATTCTCGGGGTCCAGCTCGCTGAATTTTTCTGCCCCCAAGAATTTGGCCAAAACGTTTCGCGGCAGCGTCTTGCCGTAACCTATCGAGGCAAACAGATCGTCGGGCCGGCTCAGCCCGTAATCATTGGCGATCCGTTTCATCTCGGTTTCGTTATTGGTCAATTTTTTGAGCGGAACACGGAATTTTTCCGCCTCTTTTTCAAGCAGCTTGCGTCCGATGTCGATTGATTCGGTTCGCTGCTGCTGCGTTATCCAATGCCGTATCCGGTTGCGTGCCCGTGAGGTAACTGCGTGATTGAGCCAGTCGCCCGAGGGTTTCGAGCTTTGGGTAGTGAGGATCTCGATCACATCGCCGTTATTTATCTCACTGCGGAGCGGGACGATCCGCCCGTTGATCTTGGCGCCGGTACACGTATCGCCCACGACCGAATGAATCGCATATGCAAAATCGATCGGTGTCGAACCACGCGGGAGCTGGATGACCTTACCCATCGGCGTGAAAGCATAGACATCCTTTGGATAAAGGTCCAGCTTAAGCGTTTCGATAAAGTCCTCGGAATCTTCGTTGTCCCTGGTTTCCTCAACTAGCGGGAGCAGTAATTTCTCAACCGTTTTTCTAAGGCGGTCGAGGGCCTCGTCCTCTTCCTTTTTCCCCAGGTTACTTTCTTTATATTTCCAGTGGGCGGCGACACCTTCTTCGGCGACGTGATGCATTTCCTCGGTCCTGATCTGAACTTCGAACGGCTGGCCGCCGTCGCCGATGACGGAGGTGTGCAGCGACTGGTACAGATTGTCGCGGGGAATGGCTATCCAGTCCTTAAAACGCTCGGGAACAGGCGTCCAGATGTTATGGATGACGCTCATCGTCAAATAACAGTATTTGCGGTCGTTTTCGGTGATGATGCGGGCGGCGATCAGGTCATAGACCTGCTCGATGATGATCTTTTGCTTTTTGAGCTTCTTCCAAAGCGAATAGAGACGCTTGACACGGCCCTCGATACGGACGAATGGGACTTCGTTTGCCGTTAGCTGCTCAGTGATCGTCGCTTCTATCTTTTCGAGAGCCGCCTCGAGCTCGGGCCGGCGGGCATCGACCTCGATAGCGAGGCGTTTGTAGTCTTCGGGGTAAAGATTCTGAAAAGCGAGATCTTCGAGTTCGCTTCGCATCTTACCCATACCGAGGCGATGGGCAATGGGCGCGTAAATATCTAAGGTTTCCTGAGAGATACGCTCCCGTTTCTCGGGTTTGAGATACTGCATCGTCCGCATGTTGTGCAGACGGTCGGCCAGCTTGATCAGGACGACGCGCACGTCAGTGATCATTGCGAGCACCATTTTACGGACATTCTCAGCCTGCTGTTTTTCCTTCGACAGATCGCTGATGTTGGCTATTTTCGTCAGTCCGTCGACGAGCAAGGTGATCTCATCGCCAAAGTACGAGCGAATAGTGTCAATATCAACCAGCGTATCCTCGACAACGTCATGCAGCAGCCCCGTCGAGACGCTGACTTCGTCAAGACGCATCTCGGCAAGGATGTTAGCCACCGCGATCGGGTGAACGAGGTACGGTTCGCCCGAGGCCCGTGTCTGGCCGCGGTGATGCAGGGCCGAAAACAGATAAGCTCGGCGTATCAGGTCAATGTCGGCGTTTGGCCGATTCCCCGAAACAGTCGCAATTACTTCCTCGATCCTGATCATAATACAGAGGATAAAGGATAAAGGATAAAGGATAAAGGACAGAAAATGCTGCGATTAGTCGACCTTTTTTCACACCCTGAAATCGTTTTCATTTTCTTTATCCTTTAGCCGTTAGCCTTTATCCTTAACAAAAAAGGCGATGCCCAATTAATTGTAATTGAGCACCACCTATCTATGAAAGAAAAAGCGTCTTATTTTTTGTTCGCGTTTGCCTTGTCGCCTTTGTCGGCAGCTTCTTTAGCAGCGGCCCGGTCGTCGATTTCGATCTGGATCTTTTTCACGACATCGCTAAGCTCAAGAAACTTGGCTCGTGCTGCATCAGCCTGCTGCTTTAGGCTGTCACGCTCCGGCGTCTTGTTTTCCATTTCAGCAATACGCATTGCCTGAAATAGAAGACTCGTCTTGTAAGACCGCGCCGATTCGAATACCTTGAGAAGATCAAGCGTCGACTGTAGCTGAGCATCGGTGGCCTTCTTGATGTCAAAACTTGTCGCATTTTTTACCGGATCCGGCTCCAGAGCTACCGCCTGATCGATGAGCTGAACTCCCTGGGTAGTGCATTGCTGCAGAGCCGTAAAGTCCTCAACCTTTTCGGGTTTGACAAATTGAAACGCCTGCTTACCGTCCTTGGTAACCGTTTTCTTGGTCTTTTCCGTATCGCTGATGTCGTTCGCACAGCTATTCTTCTTAGCAGCCAGCGAGGTCAGGGCCTCGGAACGCTGCTCGGGCGGAATCGATGTGTTGGCCGATCGGGCGGTCACCCATGCGAGCCACTCGTCGGTCTTTTGGAGGTTCTCATAGAGGCTGGCGATAGCCTTGTAAGAGCTTTGGTCATTTGGCTTCAAGGTCAGAGCCTTTTGATACTCTTTAATAGCTTCTTCGGCCAAATTCTTCTTTGAACGGTCGCCGATAAACTCCGAGTGAAGGGTTCGGGCCAAGAACAACTGAGCCGTCTGACCCTCAACAAACTCACCTTTCGGATCACGTCCTACTGCGGCCCTGAAAAGCCCCTCGGCCTCGGGGAACTTTCGGTCTTTATAGGCCTTGGAACCGTCAACCAAATTTTTTCGGGCGATAACCCGGTTATAGTACGAGCAATTGGCTCCCATCAAAACAATTATTGATAAGAGAGCAATCAACCCAAAACGAGAGGATCTCATCATTTGACTCCATTCACCGCCCGGACACCCAAGGAATCGGCCAACACGAACCGGCCCTTCGCAGGCGCCACCAAGGCAAAACTTATTGTGTTAAATCGTCGATCTGCAGACCGATAGGTGCCGCACCCGCAGCTTTTGCGGCGTCGATCACCTTTATGACATCACCGTACCGGACCGATTTTGGCGATTTGATAAAAATCGTCTTTTCAACCTCGTTAGTGTTCTCGCGAAACACGCCGTTAGTCTCTCTCTCCTTAAAGATCTGTTGGAGTTTACTCGATAACTTGTCGGTATCGGTAACGTCTCCGAACGGATCGTTATTGAGCGTAATACCCTTGGTTTCCTTATTGATCGCGACAACCAGCGTCAGCGGATTAGGCTTGACGTTGACCTGTGGCTGATCCTTTGGCTCCGCCGGAACCTTAGCCTCAAAACGGCTGGGCTTGAGCGGCGTGATCACCATAAAGATAATCAAGAGAACCAACAACACGTCGATCAGAGGTGTAACGTTGATCTGTGGAGTTGCTCCTCCGGAGCCTCCACCTGTAGACATTCCCATTTCTTTATCCTTCCCTAAACATCAACTAAATTCTGGATCGGCCCAACTATTTCTTCGAAGGGTCCGTTACGCCTTTCTTTTTGTCCGCAACGAGACCGATCTTGTCGATATCCTGCTTTCGAATGGTTTCGATCGCCTGAACAACACGACCGTAATCCACATCCACGCCGCTCTTGATGTAAACAATGCGTTTATCAGGCGTTTTGCCCTCCATCCGCTTTTTGATCACATCACCGAGAGCGTCGATCGGAAACTGCTCTTTCCCGATATAAAAATTACTATTGTCCGGAATAGCAATAATCACCGACGTATCCTTGGCGATATCGCCATCCTCATCGGGGCTGAT
>JANYIL010000129.1 GCA_025362075.1 Chloracidobacterium sp. | reverse complement strand
ATCCATTTAATGCCCGTTTTTTCGGCAAGCGATTTTGCAACGTAAACGACCTCACCATTAATGACCAGATCGGCGCCTTCGCAAACGGTCGCGAGATCTTCGTACATTTCGTGAAGATGAGGGGAGATGATCTCTCTAACGATCTTTTCGGGGCCTTTGCGGGCGTCCATGATCTCACGTAAAAGTTCACGGTCCTCGACGTCGACATTAGGACGGATCGGCCAAAATTCGAATCCGAGATCGGCGATCTTTTCCTCGTAGCCTTGCCAGGTATTGATCACCGGCACATGTCCACGTTTTCGCAATTCGATAGCGAGGGCGATCATTGGATTCAGGTCACCCAGACTGCCAATTGTTGAGAGCACGATCCTTGCCATATGTTCCTGGGGTCAGTTGTCTTTGCGAAGAGAGATGCGGCCTTTTGCGCGAAACCGCATAACAAGCAGAGCGCTGCAAGCCGCGAGAACCAGAGACACAAATACCGCGTCGAGGTCACCTTTCCAGATGAAATAAACCCCGATCACTCCGAGCACAATCGCTAGTATTTTGAAGGTTAATTCCATTTAGGACTGGTTCTCAGCGCACCGCCTCGTCGGAAAAGCCTTTCCCCTGCATAAATGCCCCGACTGCCCGGAACATTCGCCGCAGGCGTCGAAAGACCTTCGGGAAAAACCAGATAAATCCGAGAGCGAATATCACCAAAATTGAGGCGATAACAATGGGTGCAAAAACGGCCAGGAAGATGCCGACGAAGGCGATAGCGTCCTCGCTGAGAGACAAAACCCAGTTTGAAACCGGCTCCGGCGAGAGGTTGGCACCGACACGAAGAGCGGTCTTAGTGCCGTGAGAAGACAGCGCCAACCCACCGCCGACCAAGGCTGCCGGTATGTAAATGCTTGCGTCCATTTGGTTGGTCGCGGCATAAGCGACGACTGCTCCGGCGGGAACCCGAATGAAGGTGTGAACGACATCCCAGACGCTGTCCACATAAGGTATCTTGTCGGCAAAGAACTCTATCAGATAGAGCCCGATGCCAAAACCGATGATCCACCAGTTATCGAGTGCGTCGAGCCCGCCAGGCAACTTGGTCGCGCCAAACTTTTGGAGCAGCCCGAGAACCGCGACCGTGGCGTAAAGATTAATGCCCGATGTCCACGCAGAGCCGAGAGCTAAACTTAATGTCGAGAACCATTCCATCGCATTTTTCTCCTTAGGAAGCGATTTCAAACAGGATAGACAGGGTGAACAGGATTGTCCAAAGTTTTATCCTGAATTTATCATGCATTTCCTGTAAAATTCCATGATGTTATTTACGATTCTTCGTCCTCTTCAGTTCCACTCGCTTCGTCCTTTTTGAAACCGAATTTCTCAAGTCGGTATTGAAGCGTCCGAAACGTCAGACCGAGCAGCTTGGCTGATTTTGTGATGTTATTGTCGGTGCGGTCCATTGCCTGCATTATCAGGCTGCGTTCGACCTCTTCGAAATTGACACCTTCGGGCGGCAATTTGAAGAGGTCGCCGGACGATATGGCCGCGCCGGATTGAGTCATTTCGGGCGGGAGGTCGTCGATTGTGACGGTGTCGTCTTCGCAAAGCAGGATCGCCCGTTCGAGCGCCGATTCGAGCTGGCGGACGTTGCCGGGATAGGAATAATCTTCGAGCAGATGTCTGGCATTGGACGTGATCGTTATCTTGCGGTCGGTGCCGCGGGTGTGTTTTTTGACAAAGTAATCAATTAATACCGGAACATCAGTGCGGCGCTCGCGCAACGCCGGTAGCTCGATCGACAGCACATTGAGCCTGTAATAAAGGTCTTCGCGAAAGCGTTTTTCTTTGACCATGTGGAGCAGGTCACGGTTTGTCGCCGCGACGACACGCACGTCAACGTCGATGTCCCTGATCCCGCCAACGCGGCGGATCTGCTTTTCCTGTAGAGCACGCAGCAATTTAGCTTGCAAGGCGATATCGAGTTCGCCGATCTCATCGAGAAAGAGCGTACCGTTGTGTGCGATCTCAAACAGGCCTTTTTTCTCGGCGATCGCGCCAGTAAAGGAGCCCTTTTCATGCCCGAAAAGTTCCGATTCGAGAAGGTTTTCATTTATCGCGGCACAATTGACGGCTTGAAATACTTCGTTTGAGCGCAGGCTGTTTTTGTGTATCGAGCGTGCGATCAGTTCTTTTCCGGTGCCGCTCTCTCCGCGTATAAGTACGGTCGAGTTGGATTTGGCGATCTTTAGGATAAGCTTTTTGACCTTGTCCATCTCGGGCGAGACCGACACGATCTCGGCGTCGAGCATCGTCAGTTTTTTCAAAGCTCGCGATACGGTTTCGAGCAGCTTTTCGCTGTCGTAGGGTTTTTGCAGATACTCAAAAGCACCCAAACGAAGAGCATCGACGGCCGAATCGATGGTTCCGTGAGCGGTGAGCAGGATGACGATGATCGATTTGTCGAAATCGGTGAGCTGCTTGAGCAGCTCGAGACCGCTCATGCCGGTCATTTTCAGATCGGTCAGCACGAGGTCAAAGTGCCTGTCCGCGACAAATTTCAACGCCGCCTCGCCCGAACTGGCGGTCGTTACATCGTATCCTTCGCCGGAGAGGATTGTCTCAAGTATTTCGCGTTGATTCTTTTCATCGTCAACGACCAGTATTGATTTACGTGCCATAAGAATGTTTTACCACGGAGATCACAGAGAAAGATGAGATTTTATTTTTTGTCTCAGTGAACTCTGTGCTCACTGTGGCTAATTTTCTGCCTTCGGTAATTTTACCGTAAATTTCGTTCCTTCGCCCTCTTTAGACTCTACCTCTACCGTTCCGTTATGTGTCTCGACGATCTTGTGCACGATGGCCAGGCCGAGGCCGGTGCCGGTTTCTTTGGTTGAAAAGTACGGTTCGAATATTTTTGAGAGGTTGTCGGGCGAGATGCCGTTCCCCGTGTCCGAGATCTCGAAATCGACGCATTTGCCGCTCGGGTCGGGTGAGATCTTGATGTTTAGACGACCGCCGCCGGATTCCATCGCCTGCATTGCATTGATAAATAAATTATTAAAAACGGAACGGAGGAATTCCGGGTCACCGAGGATTTTTGGAACATCTTCGTGCTCAACGACGCCAATCTTTATGTGTTTTTCCTCGGCCTCGGGTTCGACGATGCCCAAGCTGTTTTCGATCACCTTTCGGGCGTCAATGGGTTTGAGATCGGCTTTCGCGGGTCGGGAATAGTTTAAAAAGTCTGATATTTGTTGATCGATCCGCGCGACCTCGGCCTTTAACTGCGAGGTTAAATTTACAAACTTCTCGTTCCGCTCCGGCTCCTCCGGGGCATATTTCGAACGCAAATGGTCGAGCGTCAGATTTATATAATTGAGCGGGTTACGTATCTCATGAGCGATCGCAGCGCCGAGCCGGCCGACGACGGCTGATTTTTCCGCCTGCTGTAACTGTGCTTCGAGGTCACGTTTTTTCTCAAGCTCGGCGGTCATTTCGTTAAAGTTTGCCGCCAAATTGCCTAACTCGTTATTGGCTGAGCTCGGGACGCGGACGTCGAGGTTGCCGTTCGCTACCTGACGGGCCGCGTTTGAGAGGTCGGCGATGGGCCGTGTAAATCGCCATATCAACAGGAACGTTATCAGCGACGAGACGAGCAGCACGCCGAGCGTGTAGATCAGCGGTCGAGCCGCACGCAGGGCCGCGGCGTTTTTTTCGTTCTTGAGCAGGACCATCACGTACCAGCGGCCTTTGCTGGTTTCGATTGGCACGGCGTGGGCCTCGTCGTCCACAGATTTGTTGGCGTCCGTCCGCTGATTGGGAAACTGGCTGAGGTCAGAGCCGAGCCGCGATGCTTCCATCAGCGGAGGGAGGTTCGTGAGATCAGTCAGCTTCTTGAAATTCGTAGTATTGTTATCGCCTGCGGTCGGCGAATAGTCGGGGTTGAGACTATCGCTGATCTGCCATTCATTATCGATAATTATTACGTCTTTTATCCGCTCTGTTGCTGTCTCGCCCAGGTATGTCTGACCGTTTCGGTCGATCAGGTCCTGCATGTACTCGCCCGTGGTAATGCCTGCGGAGCCAAGCGCAATTCCCTCGGCCAACGCGCGTGCCTGGGCCTCGAGACGATCGTTGTTCTCGGTCTGCGTCAGTAGATTTAAGTAATACTGAAAGCCCAGGGTTGCCACCAGGAGAAACGCGAGGATTAACAGCAGCCGTCCCCGGAATGTATTGAAGAAGGTCATTGATTATGGCAATCGTAAGCGAAAATTATGGCATCTATCAAAAGTGCTTGCGTAGCGAACGCTTGAATGTTATATTCATCCTTAGTTTTTTCGCAAACGCAAAAAACGCAGATCGAGATTTTCGGTCTCCTCCAATAATCTCTAAAACAATTTGTCTTGTCTGAGGTAAAGCATGAAGTTAATGTTCCCCAAATCGTCTCTTGTCGGCTCTATGCTGACAGTTTTTGTACTAAGCGTGATCTTTGCCGGCAGCGTTTCGGCCCAATCGAAAAAGGCCGTTGCTGCTAAGAAGGCACAAGTCCACGCAAAAGATGCCAGAAAAGAACGCGACCGGGAACGCCGTGTAGCCAAAGACAATAAGGCGAATACCAAACAGACCGCAAAAAAGGACCCCAAGAAAGCCGCGGAATCCAAACGAGTAGCCGCCGAACGCCATCGTAAAGAAGAAGAGCGCCGCCAGGCCATCATCGCCGAGCAGCGACGCCGCGAACAGGCCGCCCGCGAGGCACGCGCACGCAAATTAGCATTTGAACGCGGGCTGCGTAACGAAACAATTACCAATATCTCGCGTGATGTGACCGATGGCGAAGACCTTAATGTCCGCGCGGCTGCGGTCAACGCGCTCGGTCAGCACGCCGGTTCGATTGTCGTGATGGAGGCCCAGACGGGCAGGGTTTTGACTATTGTTAATCAGGATTGGGCCGTGCGCAGCACGATCAGACCGTGTTCGACGATCAAGCTCGTCACGGGCGTTGCCGGGCTTAACGAAGGTGTGATCAGCAAAGAAAACGGGTCGGTGCGAAATATCGCGACGCGACGAAGCCTCGATGACGCCGTGGCGTTTTCCGATAACACATACTTTCAACGGGTCGGTTCCCAGCTTGGCAATGCCAAACTAGTCGCTTACGGCAGACAGCTCGGCCTCGGCGAACCGACGGGCCTTAACATGCCGGGCGAGGCCCCGGGTAGGCTGCCGGTTAGCAATAATAACGCCCGCATTTATTCGCACGGCGACGACACCGAGGTTTCGACGATGCAGCTTGCGGTCATGGTCTCGGCGATCACGAACGGCGGCCATCGCGTGCTGCCGCGTATACCGCGAAATGAAATGGACAAGGCGAAATTTCAGCCTTTTTACCGAGCCAATGTCGAATTGCCGCAGCAGAATGTGCGACGAATGATCCCGGGCATGATGGGAGCCGCCGAGTACGGGACCGCTCATCGCAATATGGACCAGTCGTTTGGTGTGGCAGGTAAAACCGGTTCGTGCATCGACAAGGGGTCGTGGGTCGGGCTTTTTGCGTCGGTCGCCCCGATCGAGAAACCAAAATATGCCGTTGCCGTGATCACTCGTGGCCAGGGCGAACGCGGTAAATACGCCGCCGCCGTTGCCGCACAAGTTTACCGGGCGTTAGGCCAGCAGATAGTACGAACAGACCGCAACCTCGCCCAAACCGAATTTCATCTCAAATCCAGAACCAATGTCGATGCTCAAACCGCCGCCAAACTCGCGGAGGGCGAGGGCGACGACGCCGATGAAAGCAAGGCTGACATGGCTGGAACCGCCGTTAACAGTCCCAATGTAATAATAGTCCCGAGTGCCCCAAGACAGGCAGCACCGACGAAAAAACTGGTCACGAAAACCGGCAGTTCAAAGCCGATATTTCCGCCGGTGGTCATTACCTACGACCGGGACGGAAAGGAAAAGCAGAGCGGCCCCGTGATCAAGCCGGAATAAACGCCATAAACACAATGTTTAGTTAATAATCCGCGATGTCGATGGAAACCGATGTTGCATCCGGGTTAGGTAAAATCTGTTTTTCGCTTGACAGCAGGGCGAAACTTACGGATTATTTACCTTTTCAAAAGATTTCTTTTGATTAGACATTTTTGTATTAGGAATCAGGCCCGCGACGCGCAAATGATTGCAACTTATTTGCGGGCGGGTTCATCTGATTTCACGCAAATCTGTGGAATTTTATCCACGTTTTGCAGATAGATAGATTATATTGGTAGTTACGCGAAGGCGGAGGAAGTATTTCGATGAAAACGATTTTTAGACAACTGAACATGGGGTTGATCCTGGCCTCGATTATCGCACTGGGAGCTGCGGCAGGCTTTGCCCAGGACCCGTGCACGGACGCTGATGGACAAGGAAAATTGTACGACCTATTTCGTGAGCAGTTTCCGAAAAAGGCGACCGTGGATGAGCAAAAGGCTACCATCAATACGGGCAAACAATTTCTTGAAAAATATGGTTCGTGCGAATCGGCAAAAGATTCTGCGGACTATTTAAAGACCGCTGTGCCGGCGCTTGAAAAGGCCCTCGCGGCCAGGATTGAGAGAGAGCGATTTGCTGCTGTAGTAACGAAATTTAACCTCGGCCTCAAGTCGAGCAGTTGGGATGATGTCTATTCTGCGGGCAAACAGTTATTGTCGGAAAAGCCGGATGATTTGCGCGATGTGGAACTCGTTCTGGGTTCGATTGGTCTCGACGAAACAGCCAAAACGCCTCGTGTAACTAAATGGAACGATGACACCTTGAGATACGCGAAAATGTCCATTACCGATCTTGAGGGTGGTAAAACATTTAAGGATTTCGGCGTTGACCAATTTAAATATAAAAGTAAAGACAATGCCCTCGGATGGATGAATTACACCATCGGTTATATCTATTACTTTGATAAGAGCGACAAAAAACAGGGACTGAGCTATCTCTACAAGGCTTCTCAGTTGAATTCGGATACCAAGACGAATCCGATAGTTTTCCAATCTATCGGCTCGTTTTACTTCGATGATGTTAGAAAACTTGCTGCTGAGGTCGACATCATGGCTAAGGCTCAGGATCCGAAAGACACGGAAGAAGTCGCAAAGCAAAAGGTTGATGCTATCAAGGCCAAGGTAGCGTTGGTAAACGGCACGGCCGAAGCGGCGATCGATGCTTATACCAGAGCTTACAACCTGGCTAAGGCCGATCCTGTTAAGTACAAGAAAGAGTACACGGATAAACTTTTTACGACTATGCATGATCTATATAATGTCCGTTTTGGAAAGACGGATGGCTTTGACGCATTCATTGCGCAGATCGACAAAAAGTCGATGCCCAATCCGTTGCAGCCGGTAACGCCGATCAGCGATCCGGAACCCGTGGCGACTCCCGCGGCTACCACGACGACGCCCGCAACTACACCGGCCAAGCCCGGAACGACGACGACTCCGGGAACGACGACGACAAAACCGGTGGCTACTCCGAGCAAGCCAGTCGCCACGCCGGTCAAGAAGCCGGGCACCAAGGAATTGTCGACGGTCAAAAAGCCCGTCGTCAAGAAAAAGGGAGTCTAAGCTCCTAAGGGAAGTCTAAAAATCAGTCGGGCGCGGAACGAAAACCGTGTCCGACTTTCCTTTTGCCCGCACACTCCCTTAAAATTGGCTACGATGAACGCAAAGCTCGCAACCCTGGAAAACCTCATCGGCCACCGCTTTGCCGATGCGGACCTGCTCCAGCGGGCGGTTACGCACCGGTCGTGGGCGTATGAGAATCTGCCGGGCGAGACCGAGGAAAAGATTCGTGGTGCCGAGAACGAATCGATGGAATTTGTCGGTGATTCGGTGCTTGGCCTTGTCATAGCGGAAAAGCTGTACCAAAGCCATCCGAAATCTTCGGAAGGCGACCTGACGCTGATGAAACATCACTTGGTCAGCACGGCAACCCTTGCCACGATAGCTGACGAACTCAATCTGGGCGATTATGTCCGAGTTGGCCGAGGCGAGGAGAAAACGGGCGGGCGTAAGAAACAGGCACTGCTCGCGAACACGCTCGAAGCGGTGATCGCGGCCGTTTTTTTGGATGGCGGCTATATGGCGGCACGGGTATTCATCGGACGGATATTTGCGGATGAGCTTCGCCGGGCGACGCCTAAGAATTCGATAGACTATAAGACGCTTCTTCAAGAACTGCTCCAGGCGGATAAGCAATCGGCTCCGACCTACGTGGTCGTAAAGACAGACGGACCGCCGCACGCACGGGTGTTCTCGGTCGAGGCGACGTGGGCGACGGGCAAAGCGCGGGGGCAGGGAAATTCGATAAAACTGGCTGAAATGATGGCCGCCGAAGAAGCAGTGAGCATTCTCAAGCCACAAAATGAGCGGCCCGCGCAACGCGCGGAGCGAAATTAACGTATTATTGAGCAACTATATGAGTGACGAAATCCAGGACCCAGCGCCCCCCGAGATCAAAACGGTCGAACAGCCCAAGCCGAGCGGGCCGCCTAAATCGACGATCCGCGAGTATTTTGAGTCGTTTGTTGTGACGCTCGTCATGGCGATTTTCGGCATGACGTTTATTTTACAGGCGGTGACGGTGCCGACCGGGTCGATGCAGAATACCATTCTCGTCGGTGATTATCTGCTGGTCAATAAGTTTATCTTTACACCGGGCGGCGGCGGGCTGTCATTTTTGCCACAGAGGGAAATCGAGCGGGGCGACATTATCGTTTTCAAATATCCCGGCAATAGGGTTCACCCTGAGAATGACAGTTCGCGTCATCTAATCCCCTACCAGATTAATTATGTAAAACGCGTCATCGGGCTGCCGGGCGAAAAGGTCGAGTTTCGCGATAATCAGGTCTTTATTAACGATCAGCTTTTGCCAGAGCACCGGATGCTTGGCGATGCCGACGATAATCAATCGGCACTGACGACCTCGGAATTTGAGGAACGCCGTCCGGAGGACAAATACAGCGTTTATTATTCCAAAATCACGATGGATTCGATCAAAGCCGGACAGCATCTTTCACGACGCGGGTATGAATTCGGCGTGGCAGGCAAGACGATGATCGTGCCACCGAACAGCTTTTTTGTCATGGGCGACAGCCGCGACAACAGCGAGGATAGCCGCTACTGGGGCTTCGTACCGCGTGAGCTGATCATTGGCCGGGCGATGTTTGTTTACTGGTCATGCGACCGCGGAGCGTCGAATGGCGATTTCTTCGGCTGTCTTACTCATCCGCGGCTTAATCGTATCGGGCATATGGTCAAATAGAAAAAAAACATTTTGCTAAATCGTCAAGAATCATTCACCGCGATCTTAGATTAGTACAGTCAGGAAGGCGGGTTTTACCCCCGCTCTCGATTTTCAGTGCGGAAGAGCGGGGGTAAACCCGCCTTTCTAACTGTTCTATCTTAAGTTGTGTTGTTAGCTTTGTAATTTCTTTTGCCAATGAAGATAAAACTAAACCCCGAAATTGCTGACGCGCTTCGAGATGGGATGCCGGTCGTTGCTCTCGAATCGACTGTAATCGCCCACGGCCTGCCGTACCCGCAAAATATCGAGACCGCACTAAAGCTCGAGGACATTGTCCGCGAAAACGGAACGGTTCCGGCGACGATAGCCGTTTTTGGTGGTGAGTTTTGCGTTGGCCTCGATCACGGCCAGATCGAGCAACTTGCAACGGACCGGGATATTCGCAAGATCTCTCGCCGCGATCTCGCGATCGCGGTTGCCCAAAGACTCGACTGCGCGACGACGGTTGCAACGACATCGTTTTTGGCGCACATGGCGGGGATCCAAGTGTTTGCGACCGGTGGTATCGGCGGCGTACATCGCGGATACTCGGCGGACGTCTCGGCGGACTTGCCGGAGCTTGCCCAGACGCCGGTCACGGTCGTTTGCTCGGGTGCAAAGATCGTTCTCGATCTACCGGCGACGCGCGAATGGCTTGAAACACATGGTGTTACGGTTCTCGGCTGGCAATGCGACGAGCTGCCGGCGTTTTACTCGCGTTCGAGCGGGCTGGAGATCGACGAGAGAGTGGAAACCGCAGCGGAGATTGCACAGATAGCCGCTGCCCGCGATGCGTTTGGGCTTAAAAACGCCATCCTGGTCACCGTGCCAATTCCCACCGAGTTCGAGATCGAAAGATCCGAACTTGAAACAATGCTTGCCGACGCGTTATCACTCGCCGATAAGAACGGTGTCCGGGGCAAAGAGATCACACCATTTTTACTCGCCCAAATGTCGGAGCGAAGCGGCGGGCGAACGCTCGCCGCCAATATAGCTTTGTTAGAAAACAATGCCCGCGTCGCGGCGGCGATAGCGAAGGCATTTGCCGAAAGGTCAGAACCACCTGCGGTAGCGGGTGGTTAAAGTCATGCTTTATTCTACATCGACCTTCATGTGACTTGCGTTAAACCACCCGCTACTGCAGGTGGTTCTGACTCGACGCTTCTGCCTATTTAGCGGGTGGTTTTTCCATTTTTGTTTTCAACGCATCAAGCCGTTTTTGCGCCTCGACGGCCTCGGGCGATGCGGCAAATTTGGACCCAATCTCCTTCCAGCCGGCGCCGTCATAGTGAAAGAGCTTGGTCGTGGAATTAAACAGAAACAGGACGCCGAGTTTGCGGTAGCGGTCGAGGCTGACAAAATTGAGATAGTAGCTGTGCAGCGGCGCGGCTGAGGCGGCCATTTCCGAACGTTTTAGCCGGTTAGTCGCATCCTTGGAGAGCTTTGCCGCAACCTCCTCGAGCAGGTCGCCGAAAAGTAACAGTATCGCGGGCCGGAATTTTGAAGCTGGATAGAGACTGAAAAACTCTGTCGCCGCCTGGATCTGGTCAAAGCCCTCAAGCGATTGTACAAGCCGGGCCAACCGCTCTTCGTCCGCCGGCCGAAACTTTCCAAAAACCGCGTCAGCCTGCACCCAGCCAAAATTCGACGGCGGGACGACGACCTTGTAAAACTTGACGCCATCGGCCTCGGCTACGCCGGTAATTTGTACCTTGCGGCCACGCTGCATGCGGTGGACGGATTCTGAGAAGAGGCTAGGATTTACGCGAAGTACGGCTAGCGTCTCGTCAATGACAACTGCTGTTTGGCCGATTTCAGCCGACTTTTTAGCCAAAGGTGCTTTCGGTTTTGCGGGAGGGGGAACCGGGCGCCTTTGGGCAAAAGCATCGCTTGCGAAAACGAAAGCCAAAATTACGAAAATTGTGGAAAATGGGAATTTCATTTTAGTCTCCCGTAACTATCGCTAAATTTATCGGCGTTTCTTGTCGGCCTGCCTTATCCGATCCTGAACCCCCGCGTGATGAAAATGGCAGATAGCGATCGCCAGGGCGTCGGCCGCGTCATGCGGCGTCGGCACCTCCTTCAGCTTAAGCAATATCTTGACCATTTGGCCGACCTGCTGTTTTTCGGCATTGCCGTAGCCGACGACGGTCTGTTTTATCAGCCGCGGAGCGTATTCGGCGATCGGTAATCCACGCTGCTCGGCGAGCAGCAGCATGGCCCCGCGCACCTGCCCAAGCTTTAACGCAACTCCAACATTTACCGCATAAAACGTATCCTCGACAGACAGCACGTCCGGAGAATGCTCAGCCATTACCTCGGCGACGCCGTTGTAAATATTGAGAAGGCGTTTAGAGAATTGCTCTTTTGGATTCGACTTGACGGTGCCGAATGCAACCAGGGCATAGCTTGACCCGCTGCCGTCAACCACGCCCCAACCGAGCGTTTCGCTGCCGGGATCAATTCCTAAAACGCGCATTTTTTATCAATCCAAAAACTGAAAATGTAAGCAAAGATAACCCAGGGAATTCGTCAAAAGCAAGTACTGTTTTGGTTTCCGGCCGAGATTTTGTAAAAATGTATCGTTAGCCGCTGTGTTCAAATATAAGCAAATATTTCGATAATATCTGATGCTCGCTTCTACCACCGAATCGGGGCCGTTAGCTTCCGTCAAAACACTCCTTGCCGGGGCGATAGATTACGCCGGGCTCTTTCCGCCGTTGCAACTGTCGATGTCGGAGGCGGTCATAAACTACGCGACCTATCGCAACAGCAATTATAGCTGGATGCTTGGCCGATTTATCGTCACGGCCGAACGGTTAGGGGAGTTTTATGAGAGCGCCGGCGATTTTATCTCGCGTGACGATGGCAATGCCTGGCGATTGAGCGTCATCGCCGGCGAAGACGTCAACGAAACTATAAGGCAGATCATTCTCTTTAACGACAAGGTTAAGGGCGGCGTCGTTTGTGATTCGATCGAGGTCAAGGCGGCGACGATCTCGAAGATCGATAACACGGTTCGGGCCTTGCCCGCGGGAGTAACGGCGTATTTCGAGATCGCGATGAAGGAAAACTTCAACGATCTGATGGCCGCCCTCGCCGACAAGGGCCAGCGGGCAAAGATCCGTACCGGCGGCGTTACGACCGACGCCTTTCCGGGCAGCGGTGAGATTGTTCGATTTGTCCAGGCCTGTGTCACCGCACAGGTGCCGTTCAAAGCGACCGCCGGGCTGCATCACCCGGTCCGCTGTTATCATCCGCTGACGTATGCCGCCAATTCGCCCAAGGGCACGATGCACGGCTTTCTGAATCTGTTCCTGATGACCGCCTTTGCCCGCGAAGGCTTTCGTAAAAACCTGCTCGAAGAGTTGATGGAAGAGGAGTTTGCCGAGGTCTTCCACTTCGAAGATCAGGCCGCCGTCTGGCGAAAAGAATTTAACCTGAGCCTCGGCCAACTCGAGCGCCTGCGAACCTACGGCATCCAGTCATTCGGCTCATGCTCATTCGACGAACCGGTGGCGGATCTGCAAAAACTCGGAATTCTCTGATAGCCACAAAATGCACAAAAGACACAAAATAAAAAACTTTTTGGGCTTTCTGTGCCTTTTGTGGTCAATTGCTTATGATTTACGAAATTAACGAAACCCACGACCCGAACCTCAAAAGCTGGGTCGAATCCGCCAACGATCCGAATACGGATTTTCCGATACAGAATTTGCCGTTTTGTACATACAAGAACCGGTTCGGAGCGAACCACAACGAAATGGGCGTGAGAATTGGTGACCAAGTCATCGAATTTGAAGTATTGGTTAGCGGCGAGTTGCTTTCCAAGGCTGAGGTTCATCCGATTTATATCGAAGATATTTCAACAAATTCTGCAACGCAGACAAAACTGCGGAGCATTCTTTCTCAAGCTCTTCGTGAAGATCCAGATCCGCAATCGAAGACAGAAATTACGACCTCCCTTGTTCCTGCTTCCGAGTGCGAATTTGTTCAGCCATTCTCGCAAATCCGCGACTACACCGACTTCTACTGCTCGATCTATCACGCGACTAATGTCGGGTCGATGTTTCGGCCGGACAATCCGTTGATGCCCAATTATAAGTTTGTGCCGATCGGCTATCACGGGCGGGCTTCGAGCATTGTGATCTCGGGGACGGACATTAAGCGGCCTAAGGGTCAGAACCGGAGTGACGCCGAGACTCCGCCGGTGTTTATTCCGTGTAAGAGTCTCGACTACGAGATGGAGGTCGGGTTTTTTGTCGGGCAGGGCAATGATCTTGGAAGCTCAATTCCTATCGGTGAAGCCGAAAAACACATCTTCGGGCTGTGCCTCGTCAACGACTGGTCGGCCCGCGATATTCAAGCTTGGGAATACCAACCGCTCGGGCCGTTTCTCGCTAAGAATTTCGCCACGACCATCTCGCCCTTCGTCGTCACTATGGAGGCTCTCGCACCGTTCCGCACAAAGGCTTTCGAACGCGAACCGGGCGATCCGGCACCGCTCGGTTATCTTGCCGATGAAACGAACGAAAAATTCGGCGGCATCGACATCAATCTTGAGGTCTTTATCCAGACGCAGAAAATGCGCGATGAAAACATCGAGCCGTACATGCTCTCTCGCTCGAATATGAAAGACCTCTACTGGACCATCGGCCAAATGCTTACTCATCACGCCTCCGGCGGCTGCAACCTCCAAACCGGCGACCTCATCGCCACCGGCACGATCTCCGGCAAAGAAAAGTCCGAGCGAGGCTCCATGCTCGAATTAAGCTGGCGCGGCACCGAACCGATCGATCTGCCATCCGGCGAAACCCGCCGCTTTCTCGAAGACGGCGACGAGATCATCATGAAAGGCTACTGCGAACGCGAAAGCTTTCGCCGCATCGGTTTTGGCGAGTGCCGGGGGCGTATCCTAGCGGCGGATTAAGAACTTTTTGCCACGAATTACACGAATGTCACGAATAAAAGAGTGAAATAAATTCGTGTTATTCGTGCGGTTAGTGGCTAATCCTTGCCGGAAATATTTTCACTGGCCCCCCGCTTTGTGCTAAAAAAGAGTTGTACAACAAATTCAATCACCAGGGGGAAACCATGTCGAATACTCAATATCCGAAAGCCCGCACCGAAAATCTTGTAGTCCAATTTCTGCCCGGCGAAACGCTCGTATACGACGTCACCTCTAATGAGGCCCATTGTCTAAACGAAACGGCCGGGTTTATCTGGAGCATGTGTAGCGGCGAGGTATCTATCGACGAAATCACCCGGTCGGCGACTGCCGCCTTTGGCAAACCAGTCAATGCCGACCTTGTAGATTTTGCTGTCAAAGAACTACATAGCCGCAAGCTGCTAAGCGAAAGCGCCGTCGAGTTGCCCATGCTGACCAACCGCCGTGAGGCCATTAAACGGATCGGCCTAACGTCGGCAGTTGCGATTCCCATTATCGCGTCACTTGTGGCACCACGCAGCGCGATGTCGTTCACAAGCTGCGCCTGCGCATCGCCCGCCCAATGTGCCACGCCGAGGTGCCCAACAAACACTGTCTGCGATGCGAATGGCGAGTGCTCTCCAAGGCCGTAACTTGATGCACAGAGGGCACAGAGTTTTTCTAAACCGCTTAAATCAAACCAACTTTTTTCAATTCTCTGTGTCCTCTGTGCCTCTGTGGTGAAAATGTTTTAAGATTTATTTAGATGGAACTCGTACTCGATAAATTTCACGAAGAATGCGGTATTTTTGGCATTTTTGGCTACGCGGAAGCCTCGACTTTGACGCAACTTGGGTTGTTTGCTTTGCAGCATCGCGGACAGGAGGCGTGCGGCATCGTTTCGTCGGATGACGGTGAGCTGCACCAATATCGCTCGATCGGGTTGGTCGCGGACGTTTTAGGAGAGGAAGTTATTAAGACTCTGACCGGATCGAGCGCCATCGGCCACACGCGGTATTCGACCGCCGGCAAGAACACTATCGACGAGGTCCAGCCCTTTTCGGTGACGTGCCAACACGGCAAGATAGCCGTTTGCCACAATGGAAATCTGCCGTTTGCCGAGGCCCGGCGCCGCGAACTCGAGCGCGGCGGTGCGATCTTTTCGTCAACGTCGGACACCGAGACAATTCTTCACGGCATTGCCCGCATACCGGCAAAAGACGCGGTCGAGGCGATCAAGAAAGTGCTGACCGACACCGAGGGAGCGTTTTCGCTTCTATTTTTGACGCCGAAATCGCTCATCGCCGTTCGCGATCCGCGCGGATTTCGCCCGCTCGTGCTTGGGCGTTTTCAGGGAGCGTGGTGCGTCGCTTCCGAGACATGCGCCTTTGATTTGATGGACGCCGAGTATATCCGCGAGGTCGAGCCGGGCGAGATGCTCATCATTGACGCCGAAGGGCTGCATTCATCAATGCCATTCGAGCGAAAACCGGTGTCGGTCTGCACGTTTGAGCATGTCTATTTTTCGCGGCCCGATTCGACGATTTTTGGCAAATCGGTCAACGAATCGCGGCATAAAATGGGCAAGCGTCTTGCCATCGAGCAGCCGTGCGAAGCGGATCTCGTCGTCCCGGTGCCGGATTCGGGTGTCGCCGCCGCTATCGGATATGCCGCCGAATCCGCGATCAATTTTCGCCAGGCGATCATTCGCAATCACTATGTCGGCCGCACATTTATTGAGCCTTCCCAATCGATCCGCTCATTCGGCGTTCGGCTTAAGCTCAATCCTATCAAAGATTTGATAAACGGCCGACGTGTTGTTTTGGTAGATGACTCGATCGTGCGAGGCACGACGTCGAAAAAGATCGTCGAGATGGTCCGCGACGTAGGAGCGACCGAAGTTCACATGCGCATCTCGTGCCCGCCGACCGCTCATTCATGCTATTACGGCGTCGACACGCCGCATCGCCGCGACCTGATTGCCGCCAACCACACCGTTGCCGAAGTCGCCGACTACATTGGTGCCGACAGCCTCGGCTACCTCTCTCTCGAAGGAATGCTTGAGGCCATCGGCCTCAACCCCTCAACAACCTGCTCGGCCTGCTGGACCGGAAAATACCCGACGCTCATCGCCAACGGAAAAGCCGCATAAACCCATTCATCATAAAAGTTAATAAGTTTTTAAAAAAATCGCTTGCTTTCCGTTTTTTTGTATGTTAATAAGTTAACGTTAACTTATTCCGCATTTAGTTTAATGGCCAAAAAACGGCAAGTAACACTCACCGATATTGCTGCGACGCTAGGCGTCGCTCCGATGACCGTTTCGCGAGTCGTCAACCGCAACGGTTACGTTAGTGATGAGACGCGCGAAAAAGTGCTTCAAGCGGTAAAAACGATGAACTACCGGCCGAACGGCGTTGCCCGCAACCTTAAGCGGCAGCGCACAGAAACCGTCGGGCTGGTGCTTGGCGATATTTCGAATCCATATTCGGCTGAGTTGGCAAATGCCGTTCGCGAGCGGCTCTGGTCGAGCGGGTACAACCTTTTTATCTGCATCAGTGAGCACAGCGCGACCGAGGATATTACGGCGTTTGAATCGCTCGTCGATCACAATGTCGATGGAATAATCGTCGCCACGCGTTCCAATGAAGAGGGGGACGAGCATCTGCGCGATATAGTCGACAGCAACATGCCAGTGGTGGTGATCGGGCGAGATTTTCAATATGAAGGCGTCGATCATGTCGCGGCGGATAATTTAACGGGCGGGTATGAAGCGACTCAGCATCTTATCGATCTCGGCCATCGACGCATAGGGTTTATCGGGGCCGACATAAAAAACCGTGGCAGCCTAAAGCGGTTACAGGGGTATTTAAATGCTCTCAAAACACACGACATCGAGGTCGACGAACGGCTGGTAACGGGGCGGAAAGAGGCTATTTCCGGCGTTCCTGGCTACTCGACCGAAAAGATGGGTTACGAAGGAATGAAGCGTTTGCTGTCATTGCCAAATCCACCGACGGCCGTTTTTGCGAGAAACGATTTCACCGCGATCGGTGCAATGACCGCGATAAAAGAGGCGGGGCTTGGGATTCCCGGCGACATCGCGATTGTGGGTTTTGACGATATTCCGATGGCGACGCATACCTCGCCGCCGCTGACGACCGTTAGGCAGCCGATGCGGCTACAGGGCCAGCTCGCCGCGGAAATGCTGCTGCGCCGAATCGGTGACGAAGAAACGCCGGAGCGGAAAGAACGAATTCTAAACTGTGAATTGATAATTAGAGAATCGACGGTATTGCCCGGCTAATGACTTCAAACGATAGGCCACGGTCGGAGCAGTTTTGAACGGCAATGTGATAACGTTATCACACAAAATATTAAGTTATGGCTTCGGTAAATTGGTTAGACCAATTTATTTCTTTCGATTTATGCACGTTTCCGAAACGCAAGAAAAACACCTGCCTTTAGCGGCTGACGACGGCTTTAAACTCGGCGGTTTGCGCTGGGTGATCATTGCCCTTGTATTTTTTGCAACGCTGATCAACTACATCGACCGGCTGACGATCTCGGTCCTGGGGCCGGTGATCGTGCAGGACCTCGGTCTGACCAATACCGAATACGGCAGTATTGCGACATGGTTTTTGGTGGCGTATACATTGAGTCAGGGCCTGTCGGGAAAGCTTTACGACCGTGTCGGGATCAAGCGGGGATTTACGGTCTCGATCATCGTGTGGTCGGTCGCGGCGATGGGTCATGCGTTTGCGGGCGGACTGCGAAGCCTGAGTGCGATGCGGTTTGTTTTGGGGCTAGGCGAAGCGGGAAACTGGCCCGGTGCGGCAAAGACGGTCGCCGAATGGTTTCCGGCGAAACAGCGAGCGTTGGGCATGGCGATCTTTAATAGCGGAGCGGCTATCGGCTCGATCGTCGCCCCGCCCGTTATTGTCGGGATCACTTCGTATTTTGGCCACTGGCAGCCGACTTTTTTGGTGACCGGCACGCTTGGATTCGGTTGGCTGATCCTGTGGTGGTTGATCTACGACAAGCCTGAGAAGCATAAGTGGATGACGGCGCGGGAACTCGATCTGATCCGGGGGGATGACGCGGAGACAGAGAGACGCCGGGACGCCGGGACTCTAGCTGGCGACTCTTCGATCGCCGCGTCGGAGCGCCCCGCCGTCCCCTCGTCTCAGCCCGGCTGGCGCGAACTTTTGAAATACAGGCAGACGTGGGGCATCGTCGTCGCGAGGTTTCTGGTCGATCCGATCTGGTGGCTTTACATTACGTGGCTGCCGCTGTATCTGAACAAGGTTCACGGCTTTGACCTCAAGCAGATCGGGCTTTTTGCGTGGGTGCCGTTTGTCGCGGCGGATGCCGGCAGCCTGCTCGGTGGATGGCTTTCGGGGTTTTTGATCGGACGTGGATGGACGGTAAATAAGGCACGCAAGACTGTTATCGGTTTTGCGGCATTGCTGATGCCGGCCGGAATCGTTGCGGCCTATACTCCGGATGCGATGGGGGCTTTGGCACTGATAGGCGTCGTGCTGTTTGGATTTCAGGCTTGGATCAACAATGTCCAGACACTGCCGAGCGATATGTTTCCAAAATCGGCGGTCGGCTCGGTCGCCGGATTGGGCGGCACCGGAGCGGGTATCGGCTCGATGATCTTTATTTTTTCGACGGGCTGGGTCGTCGATAATTTTTCTTACACGCCGGTGCTGGTTTTCGCAGGCATTTTAGCACCGCTGGGCACTATTGCGTTGTTTTTGCTAATGGGACGAATAGGGAAGGTTGCGATAGCGGAAAAAGCTTTGGCGTGAATATAAACGTATTAATAAATATTGAACGAGGAGAAAATATGCAGAATTTCTTTGATTTTACGGGCAAGGTAGTGCTTGTTACGGGCGGTTCGAGCGGTATCGGACGAGCGACGGCAGAGTTTTTTGGCCGGTGCGGAGCTTCAGTTGCGGTCAGCTACCTCAAGAATCAGGCCGGAGCCGAGGCTGCCGTTTCCAATATTTGGTCAAACGGCTCGGGTTTGTCGGCAAATGGCGGCGGTGCGGGCGTGGCGGTTGGCGTTGCGACCGAGTGTGCGATCGCAATTCAGGCCGACGTGATAAATACGGACGAGATCAGGGACATGGTCATGGAGGTGGAAGGCCGGCTTGGCCCCGTCGATATACTCGTAAACAATGCAGGTTCGCTGGTCGAGCGCTTAAAGACGATGGAGCTGACCGAGGAACGCTGGGACGAGGTAATGAACCTCAATGCGAGAAGCGCATTCTTTTGTGCCCAGCAGATTATACCGAAGATGCTCGAAAAAGGCTCGGGCGTGATCGTCAACGTCACGTCCATCGCCGGACGCAACGGCGGTGCACCGGGGTCGATACATTATTCGTCGGCAAAGGCCGCACTTCTCACAATGACCAAGGGGTTGGCTAAGGAATATGCATCTCAGGGAATCCGCGTCAACGCGGTCTCGCCAGGCGTGATCGACACGCCGTATCACGAGACGTTTACAACACCCGAAACAATGCAAAATTTACGCAACTCGATACCGATGGGCCGCGAGGGCCGTCCGGATGAGGTTGCAAGCGTGATCGCGTTTTTAGCGTCTGACGCAGCCAGCTATCTGTGCGGCGAGACGATCGAGATCAATGGCGGATTGTTAATGGATTAGAAAAGGAGAAATATAGAAATGAAACCGTTAAAAGCAGCTCAAACTTTATCGCAGATCCGGTGCCGGCGGCATTGGGTTGGAATTGTCGTTCTTTTTACGATTTTGCTGGCAATTCCGTTAACCATTGCGGCCCAGATCACGAGCGCGACGATCATCGGCACCATAACGGACCCCGGGGGTGCACAAGTGCCCTCTGCCAGCGTCACCGCACGTAACATTGAAACCGGGCTAAAACGGACCGTGAATTCCGATGCGGAGGGAAATTACCGAATTGAGTTCCTTCCGGTTGGAAACTACGTGGTCGAGGTTACCGCAACGTCCGGTTTTAAAAAAGCGATCCGCGAAGGCATCGTCTTGCGAGTCAGCGACACGGCCCGCACGGATGTTACCCTTGAGGTTGGCTCGGTAAGCGAACAGGTCACCGTCAGCACGGCCCCGCCAGAGGTAAATACCAGCTCAGCGGAGCTCGGGCGGACGATCCAGTCTCAGGAGATCGAGAATCTCCCGCTGGTTGAGCGTAACGTTTACACGCTGCTGGATCTGACCCCGGGGGTACAGTCCAACAATACCGGTGTAGCAACGGCGTCGGCAAGTACCAGTAACCTCAGCCTGGGCTTTCCCGAGCAACGAACGCTGATCAATGGCGGGACCGACGGCGGCACGGGCTCGGTCAATTACTATCTTGACGGCGGCACGAGTATGACCAATCTGCGCAACACCGGCAACGTTGCTCCAAACCCGGACGCCATCCAGGAATTCCGCATCCAGACCAACAGCTACAATGCAGAGTATGGACGATTTGCCAGCGGCATTATTAACGTGCTGACCAAATCCGGCACCAACAAATTTCACGGGTCGCTGTATGAATTCGTCCGCAATACCTCCTTCAACGCAAATGAATGGGGTTCCGTGCTGGCAAAAGCTCCGTATCATCGAAATCAATATGGCGGCACGATAGGCGGTCCCATAAAGACCGATAAGACGTTTTTCTTCGCCTCCTATTCAGGACTTCGCCAGATCACGAGCACTTTTCTTAGCGGGGCCAGGGTCCCTACCGCCGCCGAGCGCACAGGCGATTTCAGAGCATCCGGCGGCACTTTGCCGAAGGATCCGGCGACTGGAACGACCCTCGCCAACGGTTTGACAATTTCGTGTCTTGGCGTCCAAGGTGTGTTCTGTGCGAACCGTATCGATCCGGTTACGAAGAAGATTCTCGATACCTATATCCCGCTTTCCAACTACACTATAGCCAACACTGGTCAGCCGGGATGGCAGGGCAACGTTCCGAATCCATTCAACACCGATGAGTTTTTGGGCAAGGTCGATCATCAGCTTAACCAGGATCACCGCCTGACATTCTCATATTATACGACTGCGGGGATCACCACGGTCTTTCCCGGAAGCGGTAATCTGCCCTGGGCGACACAAAACTTCAAGTGGCGGCAGCACAATGTAAACCTGAGCGATGTTTGGGTCATAAGTTCGGACAAGATCAATCAGGCTTGGTTGACCTATACCCGTAACTTTGGCGGACGTTTGAATGTGCCCGCAACCTCGCTGAGAGACCTCGGCTCGACATTTTTCCCGCAGGGAACTCCGTCGCTGCCGCAGATAACCGTCAGTGGTTACTTCACGTTGAGTAATGCAATCGGCGGCCCAACCGCCGGGACTAACCTCTACGCGTTCCGCGACGTTTTCAGTTGGAACAGAGGACGCCACTCACTCAAGCTCGGCGGTGAGCTTTCTCTTAATAAAGACATACAGCAGACGCTTCTGAATAACTACGGTGTTTTTACTTTCAATAACACAGTCACCGGAAATGCCTTTGCGGATTTTCTGGTCGGTATTCCGAGCGGCCTTACCCAGGACGCGCCCGTCACGGGATATACTAATACATGGTATACGGCGCTCTTTGCTCAGGATGATATCCGCGTCAGTTCTCGCGTGACCATTAATCTAGGTTTGCGTTGGGATGTGCAGACGCCGCCGACCGATCCGCTCAATCGGGTCGTTAACTATGTGCCGGGTCAGAAATCCACGGCGAATCCAATTGCGCCGGTCGGAGCCCAGTTCTACGGTGACCCCGGTGTCGAGCGTGGCGGCATCCCGGTTAGCTACAGCCATTTTTCTCCGCGATTGGGCGTAGCCTGGGATCCATTTGGCGACGGGAAAACCTCGATCCGTGCCGCCGCCGGAATATTTTACGGCAGTATCTCGGGCAACGAGTGGAACACGATGACCAATTTTCAACCGTTTTCCACGCGTCTGAATTTTTCTGGCAGCAATCTAAATCGCCGGGAAGATCCCGTGACTCTACAGCCGCTGGGGGCATCGCTCAGCAATCCATATAACGCGTTTCCCGGCGGAAATCCCTTTCCTTATAGAGGCGGGTTTACAACGGGCGGCGGGCTGTTTGCTGTTTCGCCGGACTTCAAATGGCCGAGAACTTTCCAGACCAACCTCTCGTTTCAGCGAGAGTTGGCAAGCGGCCTGACGGTCGGAGCCGCGTATGTCGGGACGATCAGCCATCATTTGCCCTTCGGACGCGATGTGAACTACCCCGTTCTAACAGCAACCGCCAGTACGAGCAACATCCTGGCACGACGGCCAAATCCGCTGTTCGGTGCTGTTACCGTTCTGGACTCGGATCAGGACGCCAGCTACCACGCACTCCAAGTTACCGGCAACTATCGTCTTGGTAAAATGGTGAGCTTTAATGGATTTTACACTTTTAGCAAGACCCTCAGCAGCGCCGAGCTTCATAACAACACGACGCAGGGACTTGCCCAGAATTACACCAAGTTGTTCCTAGAGAAGGGGCGTGCCGACACTGATCAAACTCACGTTTTCAGCATGAGCATGAACTTCACGCCGGATTTCTACAGAGGCGATAACAAGATACTAAGCGGAATTGTCAATGGCTGGAGCCTGTCTCCGATCGTCAAGGCCCGCAGCGGGCGGCCATTCACTGTTACGAACGGCAATGTTGACGCCAACCTTGACGGCAGTACTAACGACCGTGCCCAGGTGATCGGTGATCCGCACGTCAGCCACCCGACGGCGGATATGTGGTTCAATACTGCTGCATTTCGTCAGAATACTATCGCGACCGGATTCGCCGAGGGCAACTCGCCACGAAACTTTCTAAGCGGTCCGGGCTATCGGGCAGTTGACCTCGGTCTCTCTCGAGACTTCCGTTTCGGCGAGCGTTTCAAGGTGCGATTCAGGGCCGAAGGGACGAACATATTTAACAATGTTAATTATGATCAGCCCAATGCCAGTACCCCCGCTAACGTTGCCACATCGGCCACATTCGGGCGCATTACAAGTGCCGGATCGATGCGTAAATTGCAGTTCGGTGCCCGTCTGACTTTTTAGGTAAGGCGGGAATTTAGCGGTTCACAGAGTTCGTCCAGGCTTGGCTCGGAGCCTGGACGAACCCTTTGCGTCAGGGAAATGTTCCAAAAGTGCCAACGATGCGGCCCTCAGATCTCATCGAACTAGTCAGAAATCTTGATTATGTCTAAAAGTTACACAGTATTGTTTCTGCTTTTCGCCCTGCTCGTGAATTTTTCGGCGGCTCAGGATTCAAAAGAGCTTGAGTCCGAAAAATCCGTTCGTCCTAAACTCAAAGGCGAGCATCCCCTCGTCGCGGTGATGAGGTCAAAGCCTTCGTCGTTAAAGAAAGAGCTTGAGGGCGTTCACCCGCGCGTTTTTCTGACGCAGGGCGAGATCGACGCTTTGAAAGAAAAGGCCAAAACGCAGAAAAATCTCTGGAAAACGGCTATCAGCCGCGTCCGTGCGTTGACGGTCGAACCTGCTCCGCCGCCCGCCGAAGAACGCCGCGCTCAAAACGAGGTCGGCATAGGCATCGCCGAATCGGCATTTGCCTACAAAATGACCGGCGAGAAAAAGTACCTGGATGCCGCGAAAAAACACATGGACGCGGGCGTCTCGTATAACGTCTGGGGCTATTCGTGGAACAAGCCCGACACCGACCTCGCTGCGGGCCATCTGCTGTACGGCATGGGCTGGGGCTACGATCTGCTTTACAACGATCTGAC
>JANYIL010000110.1 GCA_025362075.1 Chloracidobacterium sp. | reverse complement strand
TATGTGAAATCGTGGCGGGTCTTTGTAAGACGGGACGCGACGGACGACGAGGCAGTCGCAGAGGCGGCCAAGCTAGTCGGAGCCGCCCTTACCGAGGATATGAAAAACTCGGTCCGCTCTCAGCGGCAGAATGCGTACGCTGGCCGTTTCAGGGACAACGTACTGTCCGAATACGAGGGCGGCTACTATGGCCAGGAAAAGCTCAATCCCTCGCTGATACCGGCGTTTCTGAGACAGGACGATTTAACCGATTGGCTTTACACGTATCAAATGCAGGGCCAGGAGGCTTATTTATATTCGCTCAATAAGTATAAGCAGGGCGGCTCAGAGCTGTGGCTGATGACCGCACTTACCAAGGCAGATAAGACGTCGACGGATCTGCCACGCGTTTTGGAAGCGGCAAGCCGGACGAGCCACGAATCGAGTGCCTATCTGACTATCGCGTATCATACGGCCCGGATTTTGCTCGATCAGGGGAAAACGGCCGATGCGAAAAAGTTGATCGACGATTTGCTCGGCCGGGGCGACGACATTCCTATCTCGACACGCAATTCGTTTCTCGCAATGAGGGTTAAGTTTGCCGAGACGCTCGAGGATTTTCTGAAATACTCGCTCCGAAAGCCATATGCTTTCGACTTTGACGGTGAAGCAGGTAATGTCGAAAAATTTATTGCTGAACAAAAAGCCCAGTACAATCCCGAGTACAACAAAGACGGCCAAGCGGCCTACGATGCCGAGATCGAGAATAACTACAAACACGAACGGGAATGGCAGGGGCGAACGATGTTCGACACCGATACGGTCGAGGCACTCAATCAGCTATTTCCCACCTCAATGCTGGTCGAGGTCGCAAAATCTCCGGCCTTGCCCGACTACATGAGGGAGCGTTTTGTCGTCGCCATCTGGATGCGGGCCTATATGGTAGACGATGTTCCGACGTTGCTCAAGGTGACCCCGGAACTTGCGAAGTCACGGCCGGAATTGGCCGAGGGACTTGACCGCATAACAGCCGCCAAAACGCAGGTGGCCCAGGACCATGCCCTGCTCTATTTTGTCCTGAAAAACCCGATCCTCACTCCGTTCATCGAGGACGGCACCGGAAAGACCGATAACGAACAAGGTGACTTTGACTCAAATGATTGGTGGTGTGCCCCGTACGACACCGAGTACGACGAAGCCACAAGCGCTGAGGTCCCCAAAAAACTGCCGCCGCGACCCGCATTCCTCACCCCGGCCCAGGTCAAGACGGCCCAGAACGAGCGAAAACGTCTGGCCGAAGCCGGCGACGGGCCGAAGTTCCTGGCGGAAAAGGTGATGGATTGGGCCAAAAAATTCCCGACCGATCGCCGGGTGCCAGAGGCCCTCTACATCGTGATCACCGCCAACGGCTGGACGAAATACGGCTGCGGCAACAACGAGGAGATTCGGGAACAATACTCGGCTTTCCTGAAAAAAACGTATCCGGGAAGCGAGTGGACCGCCAAACTCATCAAGGATGAGAGCGAAAGGTAGGGGATTAACGCAAAAATAAAAAGGCAAAACTAAAACGATTTGTTCTTATTTTGCCTTTTTACTTTTTACTTTTGCCTTCTAACTCTTTTACTTACTATTCGAGGCCTGCTCTTCTTTTGCTTTCTGTAGCTCGGTCAGGAACTTTTTGCAGTCCTTGGCAAGTTGAACTTTGTCGGTCTTGTTTTCCTCGATGCTCTTTTTGAACTGTTCTTTTATCTTGCTAAAAACGACGGCCTTAATGGCTTTGGCGACGTAGCCGTCGTCAGGATTGTTTGCTTCCTTGACGAAGAAATCCGAAACCTCGTCGCATTCCGGAACTCCCGTCTTTTCATCGCCGACGGCAGTATCGATTGTTTTGTCCGTCAACGTCTTATCGTTAGCGGCCGGGGTCGTCGGCGTCGGCTTGGTTTTGCTCGACAACGGATTCATTCCACCGCACCCAAGAATAGCCGCAAACAACGCAGCACAAGCAAATGTAATAACGAATGTGTTTTTCATATTTTCTCGCAGTAGCCAGGTCGAATACGTTCTTAGAACACAAAGTGTTTATTCTTTTTGCAGATTAGCAAATTTTTCGATCAATTTCTTCTGGCCAAATCCGGGAAAGCTGACCGTCAATTTCGTGTTATCACCGACACCCTCGCGTCGGAGCACCAGGCCGCGGCCATATTTTTCATGCCGGACGTGCGAGCCGGGGACCAGGGAGTGCGGAGTGCGGAGTGCGGAGTGCGAAGTCTCGTCTCGTACAGCCGCGCCTTTGAGGCTATCCAACGACGATACAGGTTGAGAAACAGTTTCCTTGCTTTCCTCTGCGTCTTCGCGGCTCTGCGGTTCAACATTTTTCTTCTTGAAGAACTCGGCAATCGCTTCGGAACTGTTGTATGTCTTTCCCGAGTAGATATTTTTAGGTTTTACCGGTGCAGTCTCACCACGCAGAGCGCTGACCGCCGCTTTACTTGTCATCGACGTCGTACTGCGGGCATAGGAAAGCCACGAGGCGCTTTGCGAGAGGTCCTCGATCAATTCGAGCGGCATTTCATTCAGAAACTGCGACGGCTCGGCGGCTATCTCTTCACCATAAACGCGCCGCCGCATCGAATGTGTAACGTAGAGTACCTTTTCGGCCCGTGTTATCGCAACGTAGGCGAGCCGGCGTTCTTCTTCGAGTTCTTTTGGATCGTTGATCGACCGAGAATGCGGAAATATCCCATCCTCAAGCCCTACCAGAAAAACAACCGGAAACTCTAACCCCTTGGCCATATGCACCGTCATCAATGTTACAGGGGCGGTGCCGTCGTATTTATCCGTATCGGATACCAAAGCAGCGTGATCCACGAAATCGCGCAGCCCGTTCTCCTCCTGCCGGTCATAGTCGACCGCCGCGTTAACCAATTCCTCAAGGTTTTCGAGCCGTGCTTGGGCCTCATCTGTATTCTCTAACCTTAACGAGTTCGCGTAACCGGTGTCCTCGATCGCCGCGATGACGACTTCGGAAACGGGGCGATCCGATTCAGCCAATTCACGGACCTTTTCGATTAGGTTCTCGATCGTTTTTTTGAACGCGAGCAACGCCGTCCTGGCACGCGATGTCAGATTCACTGCGGTTGGAAAGGCCGGATCAGTGATTCCCGTGATCGTCATCCACAAAGACGATCCGACACTCCTTGCCTGATTTTGCAGCTCATCAAGACTGGTTTTGCCGAGGCCACGCGTCGGCGTGTTGATCACCCGCAGCAATGCGATGTCGTCGAACGGATTCATCGCCAACTTTAGGTATGCGATGACATCCTTGACCTCGGCCCGTTCGTAGAACGAAAAGCCGCCAACGATGTTATACGCGATCCGCATACGACGCAGCGATTCCTCGAACAAGCGAGACTGAGCGTTCGTCCGGTAAAGGACCGCAACGCGGTCACTTAAGCTCCGGCGTTGATGCTCCTCTATCTTTGACGCGACAAAACGGGCCTCGCCGTCCGCGTCGTATGCCTGGTAATAAAATATCCGCTCGCCGCCCGGATTGGCCGTCCAGAGCTTCTTTTTCTTTTGGTTGACGTTGTTTTCGATGATCGCGTGCGCGACATCGAGGATCGTCTGTGTCGAGCGATAGTTTTGCTCCAGAAGGATGACTTTTGCATCGGGGAAATGCTCTTCAAACCCCAGAATATTGCGAATATCAGCCTGCCGAAACCCATAAATACTCTGAGCATCGTCGCCCACCACAGAGATATTCTGCTGTTTTTCAGTCAAAAAACTGATGAGAGCGAACTGGAGAGCGTTCGTATCCTGATATTCGTCGACCAAGATATATTTATATCGGTCGTTGTATTTTTCACGCGTTTCCGGCGATTTACGCAAAAGCTTGACCGTTTTGATCAATAGATCGTCAAAATCAAGAGCGTTTGCGGTATTCAGCCGCTCATCGTACATCTTGAAAACCTTAGCGATCACCGCTTTCTTGCCATCGCCATACTCGACCTTTGACGCGTACATTTCCGCGTCTTCGCCGCGATTCTTGGCCGAGCTGATCGCATTTCGAATGTTCCGCGGGTTATTTTGTTTGTCGTCAAGCCCTAGATCTTTGAGACACGCCTTGACGACCTTTTGCGAATCATCGGTGTCGTAGATCGTGAACGATTTCTTATATCCCTCATCCAGATTTTCGATGTCCTGACGCAAAATTCGCACGCACAGGCTGTGAAAGGTCGAGATGAGCGGAGCCGAATGCAGCTTTTGCCCTTTGAGCAATACCTCAACACGCTCACGCATCTCACCGGCCGCCTTGTTTGTAAAGGTTACAGCCAGGATGTTATACGGGGCAACCTGTTTTTCCGTAATAAGATACGCGATCCGCACAGTGATGACGCGCGTCTTGCCCGAACCCGCACCCGCGAGAATAAGGAGTGGCCCTTCGGTCGTCTTGACTGCCTCGACCTGTTGGGAATTTAGTGACGAAAATATATCCATTTTGTTTTAACAGCGGATTTACTCCGATTTCGCGGATAGGGATTTTGTTAAATCTGTGTCAATCTGCGTTAATCCGTAGTTAAAGTTCCTTTTATTTAATTAGAGCCTGTATTTCCTTAAAGCTCTGGTGTTTCGCATCGCGCATCAGTTCGAACAACGCCAGTTCGATCGACGACGGCACGACACCATTCGACTGCATTTTCGCGAGGCCGGCCGCCTTGTTCTGTTCCGACCGCGAGCAAACGCAGTCTGTTAGCAAATGCACCTGAAAGCCGCGATCCAGTAGGTCGTGAGCGGTCTGGTTTACGCAAACGTGCGTTTCCAGGCCGCAGATAACTACTTGCTTTACGTTCGACGCTTTTAATTTCGCGACAAACTGCTCAGCCCCGCAGGAGCTAAACGCTGTTTTTTCAGATACTTCGGCATCGTCTGACAAAACCGAAAGTATCTCATCTGCTGTGTGCCCGAGGCCTTTGGGATACTGTTCTGTAACAAAAACAGGTACGCCGAGGATCTGACAACCCCTCACCGCAGTTGCCCCTCGCGAGGCTATCAGCCCAAATTCCGGGATCGCATTTCTAAAGCCTTCCTGAATATCTAGGACGAGGAGAGCCGAGGTTTTCGCGTCTAGTATCTTTGGGTGGGCCATATGGGCGTCAATTTTGGTCAGTCTTGGTTTGAGCCTGCTTTTTTGCCAGACGATCCTCTTTTTCCCGCATTTCTTTTTTGTAGGTCTTAAAAAAAATAACGACGGCAGCAACGCTGAGGATAATGATCAATATCATCATCGCGGCGATGAAATAAACTTCGGCTCGTCCGGCTCCGGGCATGAAGCTAGTTTAAAGTTCCAGGTTCCGAGTTTCAAGTTATGAATCCAATACGGCTCAAACCTCTGGTTTCAGCCAAAAAAACTCGGAACTCGGAACTTTGAACTCGAAGCTAATCAGGGGCGCGATCAGCGGGAAATGCGTTTTCGTGAGTATCGAGCAACCTATTTTTGTAGATCTCGGGAAGAATTCGCACTTTTTTGTCTTTATCCGTCACAAGATGATTCGTTTCTCCCTCGGCCAGCAGCGTGTCGTCGGACGCCCGGTAAACC
>JANYIL010000105.1 GCA_025362075.1 Chloracidobacterium sp. | reverse complement strand
GCTGCTGCTTCTGCCGCTGCCGGTACATCCAGTCCCTCGGTCTCAGCCGTCGGCACACATCCAAGATTGGTGATCGCCGCCGGGCCGCCTGCCGGTGTCGGATCCCATGCCGGAGTGTTCGGGTTAAAATCGGTCGTCGAGTCATGCCGGGCGTAGGCGTCGATCGCCGTTCCGTCCGAAGCTCCGAGCAGACCGTCGCCGCGTGAGAATTGCACGGGCTGGTCTCTCGGTCCGGCATCCAGACGCTGCTGCTCGTTTTGGAGCGGGTTGGCCGTTCCAGCCGATGGACAATCGGTCCCGTTCAGGAATCGAATGAACTGGAGCTGGTCACCTACGTTGACGTCGTTGTCACCCGTTCCCGGGCTGCCAACCGTCGTCCGGTTAATGTCGCCCTCGAATCCGTTGCCCGGCGTCGGTGGAGTCGGGGTCGGCGTTGGCGCCGTCGGGAAATCGTCGTTCATAATGATTCCCGTACCGTCGGCATCGCCTATCGTTCCGTTGACCGGATCGAACTGCAAGTGCACGGTAAATCTCTCGTGCGGTTCGACGACGGTATCGCCGTTTACGAGTACCGTGATTGTTTTTGTCCGTTCGTTCGGCCCGAAAACCAGAGTGCCACTGGTGAGCTGATAGTCATTATTCGCCACAGTCGCCGTACCGTCACGCGTCTCAAACTGCACCAGCGCCGTCACCCCAACAGACGTTCCCAGTCTCGATACCAAAAAGACATACGGTGTCGTCCCCGAATTTCCCTCATCGTGCGAAACATCGTCAATCACAAATATCGAAGGCGTCGGCGTCGGAACCGGCGTCGGCGTCGGCGTCGGCGTGGGTGTTGGAGTTGGAGTAGGCGTTGGTGTCGGTGTTGGAGTCGGCGTCGGAGTTGGGGTAGGCGTCGGTGTGCCTCCGATGGCTATAAGGCACGCTGAGAACTCGGAAGTGTTGCCGGCGGGATCGGTGGCCGTGGTAGTGATGACGGGCTGGCCCGATGGGACGGCGAAGACGAGCGGGCCGAAGCTCGTGTTGCAACTGGGATCGGTCGTCACGTTGGCAAACCCGAGAAACGTCCGGCCCTCGCCATTCGTTCCACTCGAAGTCCCACTTATGTTCGCGTCGCAGGTTGGGTTGGAGAAGAACTCTACGCGGAAAGTAGTGCTGGCGGCACTGTTCAACGTGCCGGAGATGGTGGCGTTGCCGCCGGCGATCGTTGCCGCCGTGATCACCGGGTAATTCTGCCAATGATTTCCTAACCCCTCATCGACGTCGCACGAATCGTTGGGAACTGGGCCACCCCCGTTGACCAGTGTGATACCTTTGAATTCATTGTTAAAAATGGAATTGCCCAGGATAGCGTCGTTCACGTGATTGTTAGCATTTATGACCCCAATTTGATTAAAGGCAATTACATTGCCCTGCCCCGGGCTGGTACCGCCGATCAGGTAGCCGTTTCCAGCTACATTAATCCCGCCGCTGTTGCCTAAAGGCGAAATGCCGTCCCGCTGTGTTCCGATCAAATTGCTCTGAATAACGACGCCGGTGACCAGCTTCCGGAAATCCACAGCGATCTCTATCCCGTTGTTGGGGGTACCCGAAATCAGATTGCCGAGAACCATCGTGTTCGAGTCCGGCGTGCCGCGGACACCCGGGCCGAAATTAACTAGCGCGGCTGTGCCTGTGATGTCCGGGCCGATGTAGTTGCCCTGGATCAAGGCTCCGTTGCCGAAGCCGAGTTGGATCCCTCCCTGAATGTTGCCTGAGATAAGGTTTCTGTCGGCAGCGGCGGGGCCACCGATAACGATATTGTCGCCTGCGCCTGGAAGGACGCGACAACATATTTCCAGCCGGATGCCGAAGCCGCCACAGTCCGCGCAGCCCCGCGCTGTGCCGGCTGGATTTGTGCCGAGGAAGTTGCCCGCGATGGTCACGTTGCTTGCGTTGATCGTAATTTGATCGCCCGCGCTATGGAAGTTGAGGCCGCGGATGACGGTTCCATCCCCTTCAATACGCAGCCCGCCGATGCCGTCGCCGGCCGCGCCGGGAAATTCAATGAGCACGACCGCGTTGATCCCGGCATTTAGCGCGTTCGTGTTCGCGCTCGCGCCCGGCTGCGTGTAGCCATTGATCGTGACCGCATCGGTAATCGCGGGCAGCGCTGTAGTACGTGCGATTGTGCACACGTTCGTTATCGCATTGCATCCCGAGGGGATGTTGAAATTGATGATGTCGGTGCCCACGGTGGCGTTGGCCTGCTGGATGGCCGCCCGCACCGTGCATTGATCTCCGACCGTAATATTATCCACATCGCATCTGCCGTCAGCCGTGCTGAAATCGGCTTGATCGCCAGTCGAGTTGACGACGAATGTCGCTACCATTGGCGCCTGCGTCGGTGGCATCAGGAAGGCATTACTGTTTGTACTGAGAATACCTTTGCCTCGTTTTCCGAGTTCGTCATAACCAAACATCCAATCTGTTCCGTCGCCGATCTGCCCGACCTTGTTACCGCCCCACGGTTTGGTCTGGGCAAAAGCGGTCATCCCAAACAGGATAATTATTACGACGGATAGTATTGTTTTTTTCATAAAGCACCTCATCTGATGTTCTGTGGTTCCCGGAATAAGGAGCGGCCGGTTCGGGAAAAACCTAACCACTTAGCGAGGTTTCGCGCTACAATTGTTGAAACGTTGTCACACGGTTTCACGGCGTTGCAGTTTCCGGCCTTGTTTGCTCCTTAGAGCAACAATAAGTGAGGAGAAGCAGCAATGTCTTTGGAATTAACTTCAAAAGATTCTCAAATTAACTTCAAAATGCGAGAGGTTAGCGAGCACAGGGTTTTTGAGTTTGAGGATTTTCGCCTCGAAGCCGATCATTTGCTACTTTTCCGCAATGGGGAGCAGCTCGCGCTCACCCCAAAGGTCATCGAGACTCTGCTCGCGCTTGTCGAACGCCATGGTGATGTCGTCAGCAAAGACAAATTGATGCAGATTGTCTGGCCCGACACAGTCGTCGAGGAAAGTAATCTATCGCAGAACCTTTACATCCTCCGAAAAACTCTCGGCACGACGGCCGACGGAAAACCGTTTATCGAAACACTCCGCCGCCGCGGATACCGGTTTGGAGCGGACGCCCGGTTTACCCAGGAGCACCTCAAGACGCCGGAAGCCCCGCCATTGGTAGTCGAGCGGTCGGACAATATTTACTCGGTGGTCGACTGGCGGCGTGAACATTTGGAGGAACCGCCCGCCGTCGCTGTAGCCGCGAGTCGCCGGAGTACATGGCTTGTGCCGTTTGTCGTTCTGCTTATCGTCGCGTCGGCCGCGCTTGGGTTTGGACTGTATACATTTGCGCGTCAGGGCAAGACGGAAACCGCGAATGCCGTCGCGATACCGTTTATTGGCAAGAATGTGGTGCGTCTTACAAACGCCGGCCGGACAAAGCGGGCCGCGATCTCGCCCGATGGCCGATACATAGTGCATGTTACTGAGGACGCCGACGGTAGCAGTCTATCGGTGAGGCAGGTTACGGGTGCTGCGGAGGTGCGACTTGCCGGACCCGCAGATAGTGAATACGTATGGACTGCATTTGCACCGGACGGCAATTCCGTTTATTACCTTAGTCTTGCCCGCGACCAGGGCGATACCGAGCTTTATCGGGTCCCGTTGTTGGGTGGCCCGGCTGTCAAGGCCGCGAATGACACCGGCCCGGTCGGTTTTTCGCCGGATGGCACATCGATTGTTTTTATTCGCGGGTATAAGGAAGAAAGCCGCATCATCGTGGCGGGAATGGACGGCACTAATGAGCGGATACTCGCGACGCGACGCCAACCCGAATACTTTCGCGTGAATTGGAACGCTCCCGCCTGGTCGCCTGATGGCAAGACCATAGCCTGCCCCGTGCGGATTGCCGACGAAAACGGCCACTACGATACGATCCTCGCCTTCAACGCCGAAGACGGCTCCGAGCGTGGTCTTACCGACAAACGATGGCACGAGGTTGGACAGCCGCAATGGCTTTCTGGCGGCCTGATGCTTACGGCCTCAGAGACTGCGAATGGCCCTCAACAAATATGGCACATCACTCCCGATGGCTCCGCGACACGTATAACGCATGACCTCAACGATTATTACGACCTTAGCCTCACCACTGACGGAACCCGGCTGTCAGCGGTGCAAGATCAAGTCGTATCGAGCGTTTGGATTACCTCGGATGGTACTCCTACAAATTCAAAACAAATCGCGTCCGAGGTCGGTAATCTCGACGACATCGCATGGATGCGGGATACGCGGATCGCCTATTTGTCGAATGCCGGTGGCGGCTCAGACATTTGGATAATGGAAGCTGATGGCTCGAATGCCCGGCAGATCACTACTGGGGTACTCGCGAGTCGCGGGATTGCGGTTTCGCCTGACGGGAATCAGATCGTCTTTTCGTCAGAACGCTCCGGACGGCCAAACATCTGGAGCATTGACGCCGATGGCACCAACCTCAAACAACTTACAAGCGGCGACAGCGAATTTTATCCGCAATGCACCCCCGACGGTCAGTGGATCGTCTTTCAACGTGGCGAGATCGAGACCACACTCTGGAGAATTCCGTCCGTCGGCGGTGAGGCCGTTCACGTAATCTCCACGAGGGCTTCGCGACCTGCCATCTCGCCTGACGGATCGATGGTCGCATTTCCCTATTTAGACCCAAACTTGGATAAATCGCGTTGGAGCATCGGGATATTTCCGGTCGAGGGTGGCACTCGCCTTAAGCGATTTGACTTCCCGCTGACCGTCACGCAAAGATTTGTACGATGGATGCCCGATGGCAAGTCCATCGCCTTTGCAAACGCCCCGAACGGCGGCTCTGACATATGGCTCCAGCCTCTTAACGGAGGCCGTCCATGGCAATTTACCGATTTCAAAGCAGCAAGCATTCTCGCCTTCGACTGGTCGCCCGATGGCCATTCACTCGCTGTCATCCGCTCAGTCGAAACCAGCGACGTAGTTCTACTGAATAATACCGAACCGTAGGTCGTTCCCCAATATTATAAACAAAAAGGCGACCCGCGAAGGCCGCCTTTTTTGGGTTAGGTTATGGACGGGGAGGTTACTCCAGTCCGGTAAAGTCGACATCCGTGAGGGTGTCGGTTAGTTCGATGGTGCGGCTGGCGAAGCGGTATTGCCGCGACGAGACACCGATCGTGTAGCTGACACCGGACGCGAGGTCGTCGAAGGTGTAGTAGCCGAACGAACTCGTTGTTACGGTTCGTGCGAAACCGGCCCGGTCGACGATCGTCACCGTTGCTCCTCGAACGCCGCGGCCGTCGGGGGTTGTGACACGGCCCGAAAGGCTCACTGCGGGGGTGGCCGGGATGGTGATCCGGCCATTCTGGTCGAACGTTGTGCCGAGGATTATGCCGGTCGTGTCGGCTGAGAGGCCCTTGACGACCGAGTCGTCGAAGGTGACTTTCGATTCGCCTGCCGCTGCTCCGGTTTTGACGTGGAACGTCACTCTTGCGATGCGGCGGTTGCCTGTCGCGATTGACGTGACCGAATCGCTGGTAGCGTTGAAGTTCTCAACGATGCCAATCGTTCCATTGGCTGCTCCGTCAGCATTGACGTTCAGGCTTGTGCTGGCGGGTGAATCCGCTCCCAGACTTACATCAGGATTTGCATTCACACCGCTCACATCGCTGATACTAACGACACTTGGGTCGAATCGCAGCGTGTATTGCGATCCGGCCTCGTTGCCCTGGGCCGCCATCTCGATCTCGACCGTGATGTCACGACCAGTCGTCGCTCCCGGCACAATCCTGACGACACGTGCCGCCGAGGCTGATTCGGGTTCCGGTCTGGTTGCCGTCACGTTGTCCGATTCCGGCACTGAGATCGGCGTACATCCAAGATTGGTTATATTGGCCGGACCGCCAACTGGAGTCGGATCCCAGGCAGGCGTGTTCGGGTTGAAGTCGGTCGCCGCATCGTGGCGTGCATACGCATCGATCGCACTGCCGTCAGACGCACCGAGCACTCCGTCCCCAAGCGAAATGCGCGGCCCAGCATCGAGACGACGCTGCTCATTGGGTGAAACGGTCGGGCAGTCGACGCCGCCGAGGAAACGCTGATACTGGATCTGATCACCGACATTTACGTCGCCGTCGCCAAAACTTGGAACGCCCAAGCCGACACGGTTAACGTCGCCTTCAAAGGTAACGGCCGGCGGTGTCGGCGTCGGAATAGGTGTTGGCGTCGGCGTTGGAGTAGGCGTCGGCGTCGGAGTAGGTGTCGGCGTCGGAGTAGGTGTTGGGGTCGGCGTCGGCGTCGGTGTCGGTGTCGGTGTCGGAGCCGCAACTAGATTAGCCGACCACATGCCATAGCCGTGCGTTCCCAACAACAATTTGTTATCCGAGGCACGTAAGTCAAGACTTACCGCGACGGCGTTTCCAATCTGGGTGGGGCTTTCCTGCGTCCAAACCGGCGTACCGGGGAGTCCTGTGCCGCTATACAGCCCGGCCGAGGTTCCGACAAAATACTGCAATCCAGCCGGAGTATTGGCTATTGCAGAGCTGCGGAACGATGGGAGGGTCAGGTTGCCCTCAACATTTGTCCACGTCGGTGCCGCGGCATTTGCGTTGTTTGTAAAGAAAACACTGACAACACCGTAATTTGAAAACGTAACTAAGACGGTATCGTCATTCGCCGGATTAGCGGAAATACTGCTGACGTTGCCAGTGGCCGGAAAGTTGGCGCCCGTAATATTAATAGGAGCGGCGGTTGGTGTTCCGGTGGGATTGTCCAGCCGGTAGACCCTGCCATTGCTTGTCCCCACAAATAGGCTCGATGTAGCGGCGGCGTAGGCACCTCGTGAAAGGCCGATGGTGGATATCGTATTCGCCCCACCGACCGCGTTCGCGATTCCGGTCATGTTTGTCCATGTGTCGGCGTCTACCGTCGAGGCCGTGGTCGTGACAAACAACCTGTTATCGTTGACGTAGTAAAGGGTCTGCGTATTGTCGGGATCGAGTTTGAAGAGCGTATAAAATAGTCCCTCCGTTGTCGCGGGCGTGGGCTTGATATCGTCTCCAAAGCCTGACGGCAGCGTGGCATCCCTTCTTTGGATGTTTCCATTTTGAGAACCGACATATTCAAATTGAATGCCGCCGGTCGCAGTCGGATTAGAAAGGCCGACGGACACGCCGTCACCGCTGTACACGGACTCAAAATTGGTCCCGGTCCCGCCGATATTCCTCGTCGTGCCGTTGTCCTGCGCTCCGCCTATTACCTTGTTGTTGCCGGAGCGAGGGTCGTTAACTACGTAAACGTATTGATATGTCCGGAAGCCGCTGTTGATCTGCGTCCATGCAACGGTTGGGGCCAGGTCGTTGGTTGTTCGCTGGATGCCGCCGTCATTTCCGGTGAGCATGATAGCCGGATTATTTGGCTGATATGCAAAGGCATGAATGTCCGGGTGAGAATTCGCATATGCTCCGTAACTTCCGGGAGTTGCGTAACCACCGGCCTTTGTCCAAGTGGCGCCGCCGTTTGTCGACCTGTAAATGTTGGTGCCGCCAATAAAGAGTGTGTTGGCATCATCGGGTTTTACCGCAACTACCAGGTCGTACCCACCTTGTACGGCAAAAGGATCGTTGCCGCTCAGGCAGCCCGGCTCATCCGGCAAGGTGGTGGAAACGTTCGTCCACGTCGTAGTAGCGTTGTTCCACCGGAACAATGACGCCTCTGTCGTAGCCGCCGGACACGCAGGACTTGTGGCAGTTGAATAAAGGGCATATACAAGATTTTCGTTGCTGGGAGCAATGCCGAGGACAATCCGCCCATAGTTGCCGTTTGCATCCCAACCTGTGGGTGTTCCACCGGGCCCTGCTATCCTTGCCCACGAACCTGTCGCTCCGGTAGTAGATTTCCATACGCCCGGCATATCTGTCGGGGTGGTAGGGCTGCTTCCTGAAAAAGCGGCATAGAGCGTGCCGGTGGTTGTAACAGCAATGTCAGTGACAAAACCTGACGAAAAGGAGCCACCGCCCGATGTAAGCACCGTACCCCAGGTCGCTCCCCCATCAGTAGACTGGCGAATTCCGTCAATGGCCGCTATATAGACATTTCCATTTGTTGGGTCGACAACTACTCTCGTGATTAAGTCGGCTCTGTTATCAAAGTTTTCAAGAACACCAATATTGGAGTTTGGCAACCTGGCCCACGTTTCCCCGTTATCTGTGGATTTGTAAACGCCGTTGCCAAAATAAAATGCTCCAGGAGCGCTGGTACTGTTTCCGCTTGCTTCGCCTACGCCGTAATACCATGTGTCCTGAAATCCGGGACGCGGATCCTGTGCAATGGTGGTGCAGCTATAATGCTCTCCCGTCGGGCTCTTTCGTAACCACGTAGCACCGTTGTCGATCGATTTAAAGATACCGCCATTTATGCCGCCTGCCAGGATGATCTGGTTCGAATTTCCGTTATACCGAACATCGTATGCGACAGAGCGTAGTCGCCCGCCAAGGTTGTCCGGGCCCTGAAAAGTGAAATTAAAGGCCTCCGGCAGGTTCAGGTTCCGCTGCCGTTGTACTATTTCTTTCGCCTGTGCGTGTTCTGCTTCGAAGATACCTTCGGGGATCTTGCCGGTCGCCGGGTCTTTCGTAATTTCAAATTCATATTTCAGCGCAGCTTCGAGGTCATCGGCGGGGCTTTCAACACCCGGTTCCCTGTCTCGTTCCTTCATCGCAATGTCGGATCTGATGCCGGAGTTTGCATTGTCGACAAAGATCGACGCTACCGGATCGCGGCGCCCCATGTCCGTAACCGAGAATGGCGACTTCGATTCATTCACCGATGCTCGTTCAAGTGCTTCTGTCTCGCCGACATTCGGCTGCTCTAAGAGAGGCTCTGGACGCTGAGTGCGCGGCAAATTCGTTGCAAGAGTATCACCCCTCTCGGAAGCAACACTCGCGTCAGAGCCGTAACCGAGGAAATTCGACATTCGGGGCGTCGATTTCCAGGCGGCAATGCCTAAAACAGCCACCCCCAATATGACACCGATCAATGACAAGGTCTTGTTATTTACAATAACAAAAGAATTTAGTGATTTTTTCATGATGTTTGACGCTCCATATGTAATTACGACCCGCGATAGTAGATATATCTACTTAGAAGTCAGCACCGTCGCTCTCGTTAGACACCCCCATTGGAAGGGGATCCTAAGAAAATAAATTAAAGTTGATAAATCTGAACAAAAAAAAGTTAACATGAAACGTTGCGAAACGCTAGGCGGGTCACTGCTTTTTTAACTCTTTTTTTATTTCCAAAGATCGTGTGCGATGGATTGGAAATATTCCGTAAGTTTTCTGTTTACAACGATTCCCGTCAGGGGTAACATCCAAACGACAGGCTCTGTTTGAGGGAACGGAGCGGGAGGTGAGAATGCGAAGATTGGTTACGATATTAATATTTTTACCGCTTGTGGCCGTTGGCACAGTTTTTGGCTGGGTGGATTCGTCCAGTCCAAACACCACGGGCATGGCTCCGGCGACCCGTGACGAACCGGTACGGTGGGGCGGTGAGGGGATAATACTCACAGTTAGTAAAAACTCCGTGTCGATGCAGTTCGGATGCGCGCGTGCTGCCGTACCGGGCGGCCTAAAGACCAGCAAGGGCAAATTCAATGTTAGCGGCACATACACGCCGAGCACCGCTATTGCCTCCGCCGAGACGCCCAAGCCGACCGCCATCCGAGCCGAGGGTCGAATTACCGGCAAGCGGATGACCCTCAAATTAACGAGCCTCGACACCGGCAAGGAGATCGGCAGTTACACCCTCGAACGCGGAAAAGCGATTGCTCTTTCCAGATGCCGCTAGGCCGAGTTAACGGTACTGAAAACGGTTAAATCAGGCTCTTCATTCCAATGAACATTCGTGCATTCGTGGCTCAAAAAAGCCACGAATGCACGAATTTTTTTGAATACCAGAATGTTCTCTCCGCCAAACATGAGATACTGCGGACCTATTAAGCCCCCTTCAATTCCTCCCGTCCGGGACTATTACTTGGTGCTAACAGCCTGTTTCCTTCTGCTCCGTTGCTATTATCTCGAAACTTTTTTGCAACTTTCCATGGCCTCACATGTTTAACGCATTGCATTACAGAAATCGTTTGGAGGGAGAACAAAATGAAACTATCAGACAGGATTTTCAAAACACTCTTGGTCTTTAGCCTGATCGCCGGCGGGGCATTTTTTACTTATGGACAGCAGATCGAACCTAGCTTTAACGTTTCGCTTCAGCTCGTGATCGGGTCCAACGAAGGCGGCACGCGGGGCGAACTTCCGGCGAATCTCGCCGCTGTTTCGCGAGACCTGAAATCGACCTTTGGCTTTTCGTCGTACCGTCTGGGCGGCATATTTCTTGGGCGCGTGGCTAATAACTGCGATTTTACTTACAGAGGCTTCTCAGACATAGTTGGCAATGAAACAGATCATAAAACACAGAGCACTCTTGAATTGACAGTCAAGGCGCTGAAAAACGGGGCAACGGCCAAAGGGCCGCAGGGATTTCAGGCACAAATGTTTGCTTTTCAGGCCAGCGTGCCGATAATCTCCGGCAGCCTTAAGGACGAATCCGGAAAGATCAGTCCGCTGTACAATTACGAGCGTATCGGTTTCACGCTGACCAAGATTGGCCTCCCCGAAAACGTTCCGACCCTGATGGGCACAGTAAGCCTGCCCGGAACGAGCGGCACGATCTTTCTCATTATGACCGTCAAATCCGCCGACTGATGTGGATGCAAGCCGGTTACAAAATTTTTGCAACAACGTTACGCTTCGCGCGTGATTATAAATTGACTGGATGACATAGGACTTGTCCTTTCATCTGTTATATATAATATGAATGTATGGCGCTGGACAAGATCGAATCCGTGGGCATGGAGGTTTTGGGGACATCCATGCCTAGTCAAAAATTGTCCGACCATGAATTGATAGATAAAACCAAAGGCGGCGACGAGGCCGCGTTTGGCGAGATAATGGATCGCTACCGAAATCCGCTGACCAATTATCTCTATAGATTTTTGAACGATTACGAAGAGGCCGTCGATCTGGCACAGGAAACGTTTGTACGCGTCTATTTTGCTCTGGACCGGTATCATACGCAGTTTGCCTTTTCGACATATATTTACCGGATCGCGACCAACCTCGCGATCAGCGAGCTGAGGCGGCGAAAAAGGCGCCGGCTGCTATCGCTAACGGGACTTTTTCAGACCGAGGATGACAGTACGGTCGAATTTCAGCCGGCGGACACGCGGATACTCGCGGACGAAGAGCTGGTTGATGCGGAACGCGACAAAACGATCGCTCGTGCGATCGCGGCCCTGCCGGAAAAGTACCGGGTGCCGGTCATTTTACGCGACATCGAGGGCAAATCCTATGACGAGGTTGCCGAGATCATGCAGCTTGGGCTGGGCACGACGAAATCACGTATCAGCCGCGGACGAGGGCTGTTAAAAGAGAAATTAGAGCATTATTTATAGTGAGAATTGTGAACACTGAACAGATAAAAGAAAACTTGAGCGAATTTGGGCCGGACGACGAAAAAGTCAGCCGTCTGCTTTCCGCGATGAAACGCGTCGAGGCTCCGAAGGATTTTGACTTTAAGGTAAGGGCGCGCATCGCCGCCGGTCACCCAGTCGAGCGGCCCGCATTTGGCATCCCGGCATTGGTCCGGTACGCCGTGCCGCTCGTTCTGCTCATACTGATCGGTGTGTATTTTGGCTTTAATGCGTTTTATCCAAATAAGAACATCGGTGTGCCCGAGGTCGCTGACTCGAAACCTCCGATGGCCGTGCCCCAGGCCGCGCCGCCATCGAACGAGATTGCGGTAGTCGCGCCCGCTCCTTCGGTTGCGTCGAGTCCGGGCGTTGACGATCGGGCTGCGGTGAAAAAGACCGAGATGCTGAATACTACCGTTGCCGAGACGCCGCTAAAGAAATCTATCGCTATCAACAAGCCAGCGGGCGAATCGTATGTCGAGGGAAGTCGCCAGCCTACAATACTCCTTCCACGTGATGTCAATGCGAACTCACGTCCGGCTGCGAATACAAAGTCGATGGACCCGCCGATGCAGAGCCGGGCGGGCCAGGTGTTTAGCCTGTTTGGTATCAGCGGCACGCTTGAGAAAGGCGGCTGGCGGGTCTCGTCGGTTGGCCCAGATACGCTGGCTGGACGCTCAGGCGTCAAGGCCGGTGACGTGATCGAGGCGATCAACAATCAGTCGGTAGATAAAGTGACGTTTAACGGCAAATTTGACGGCCAGAGCCTTCGCGTTCGCCGCGGTTCCGAGACTATTCGGATCACGCTGAAAAACTAGGGTTTTTTGCTTTCATTGACCTTGGCATCCTTTACTTCGGTTTCAAATTTACGATAATCGTAGGATTTGACAAGCTGATTCACGGCGATACCCTTAAGGAGTAAAACTCTCACCGAAAGGTTGATGTCAGCCTGCGATGGCAGCCAAACCTCATCGCCTATCCGCTCTTTTTCCAACGTAAAAGTCGCTCCTTTATTCAACTTTGCAAGCACGCCGCCACCGATGTTGATATTTTCGAAGAGCACGGCCTCGAGCCGTGCGACCTGCTTGTCCTTTTCGTCTATCCACATCACACCCGCCGTCTTGCCAAAAAATTTGAGCATGCTCTTGGCGTTTTTCATGTCAAAGGCGGGATTAGGCTCGAAATCAAAAACGACGCAATCGCGGCCGCGAAACCGCTCACGGCGGGGATTGGTCAACTTTGACGCCCTAAGAACCTCGGCAATCGATATTCGGCGGCCATCATCGGACGGTGTGCCGTTTGCCCCCTGTTTTCCTAACTTTGCTTCCTCCTTGGCAATCTTTTTCTCGATCTCGTCGACCTGTTTCGCGGCGTCTTTATCAGCGTTTGCCTGATCCTTTTCGCTCAACGGCTTGCCATTCTTTTCGATCGCGCGGGTGATCCGGTAGCCTTTATAGAATGACAATTGTGTCGTTTCGGACTCGGTTTCACGCAAAACGCCGTCGTTGCCCAACTCGCGTTTGGTGCTCTTTTGGGAGAAGGAATAATGGTCGAGCAGCTCATCAACCTTGTCTTCGTTTGCCTGAAGGTCTTTGAGCATGGCAGGAATATCCGGCAGCGGCTGGCCCGTCACGTTCGGGAAATCGAATTCGGACGCCGCGATCATGACATTTGGCTCGATCTCATCAAAGCGGACCTCATATACCTGATCGCCGATCGTAACGCGTTTGAAAAAAGGCTGTTTGACGCCGCCCACATCGCGATAGTCTCCGTAATCACAGATGGCCTCAATATTACCGGCCGGCATTTCGTCTCGCAGTGGCAGGCCGGTCGCGGCGTCAAAGAATACCTTGATCGCGACCCCCTTCGCTGAGGTAATGACGACGGCTTTCGCCGTTTTTCCGCCTATATTTGCCGATCCTCCGGCGGTTATTTTTGATTTATCGGTCTTTGCATTCAGCCACAGATTGTTTCGAAATGCGGCGATCACTGGCAGATTAACGCTTGCCGTACCGGTCAATGTCTGCAGTCCGTCACGCGAATCCCGCGTCCAGGCCGAGCGTCCGTTGTAGCCCGTTTCAGTCTCAAACCCTCTGATGTCGAAGCTAATATTCAATAAATTCGGTTTGGTCGTCTGGAACAGATACTTTCCCGTCGCCCCGTCGCTTAACCTCGTTATGCGCCCGGATCGCTTCATCGAACGAATGGCTTTTGGGCCGCCAAGCGCCTTTTCGGCCTGACCCAGTATCTTTGATGGCGATTGCGCAACAGCTGTAAACGTGAGGAGCAGCGAGAATATTACTGAGACAATCACTTTCATTTTTTTGTAGTTTGAGGGGTCAGAAATATGCCTACCAAATAGAGTGCCAGCGTAAAAAATTGAATATAGCCCGTCCCGGCGGCGTATCGAGGGAGGTCCAGCAGCCATGTGAAAGCCTCTTTCGCCGGGTCGGCCCAGATGCGTTGCAGTAGGCTCGCGTCGCCGGTCGCCGTCAGGTTTGCGAGTACCAAATATTTGACGACAAATGCCAGCCCGAACAGGGCGCCTAAGCTTCGCAAAAGTTTTTTGGTGTCGAACTCGGCGAAAAGGTTGTTCCAAAGGGTCCAGAAAAAGCAAAAGCCGACGACCCACAGAGGCAACCCTTTTTCCGGCAGCAGCGAATTAAAAAGCTGCGTCGAGGCGGCAAAGACCGTGAGCAGCACCGCACCATTTGCAACATTTTGCAGCGTCGGGAAACCCTCGGAAAACCAGCCCTCCACCGACATCAGGCCCGAGCGGAAAAATAATATCAGCAGCACCGACGCGAACACCAGGCAAATGAGCGGTGGTTTGAGAAAGATAAAAGCATTGTCCGCTGCCCCCAGCCGCAGGCCGCCGATGAGGGTGACCGCGAGGAAGATCGACGGCAAAAGGAGGTAGGTGAGTTGCGGCCTTTGGTCTTTGGCCTTGGGTCTTGGGCGTTTGGCGACAGCGGTTTCTTCGTCGTGATCCTGGCCAAGATCTATCACCTGTTCGGCCTCAATTTCTTCGAGTGAACTGTTCATTTGCGTTCTCGCATGAGCTTCATTGGGTTGAAATCAGACGGCGTGATCTTGAGGCCTTCTTCAAGCTCGTTTTTTAGCTCTGACGGCGTTTTCATCACGAGATTTTCGTCCATCGTCCGGAAATTTGGGTCAAGCGGGATCGTATGATTTACGGCGTCGAGGCCGGGCTTGAAAAGCGAATCGTCACTTGAAACCCGTCCCCAGCCCTGACGGTAATAGCTGTACGCGATGTAGAACTGGGTGTTGGCATCACGTTTTTCCGGATCGGCCCGGTTAAAAGCGATCCGGGAGCCGATGAAATCGTCCGCTCGAAAAAGCCCGAGGCCGCGGGAAAATTCGTCCTTGTTTATCTCGTATGTGCCGAGAGCAACCTGCCCCTTGGTCGTCACCTCGGCAAATGAACGCGGCTCGGTCCAGTACAGGAACGCGGTCATGGCAAACCCCGCTGCTATCAGAACGATGCTCAAAATCTGGATATACTGCTTATTCATTGCTATAATTGCTCGATCATCAAGAATACACTTTCTCAGAAGGATTTCACCATGAAAAAGATCGCTTGTTTTTTACTTTTCGCCTCGCTCTTTGCGATTTGTGCGTTGGACATGTTTGGACAGTCTGCGTCGGCGGACCTCGTTATTACCAACGCGAATATCCATACGATGGACTCTAAAAATACCGTGGCAAGGTCCATCGCTATGCTCAACGGCAAGATCATCGCGGTCGGGTCGGACGCCGATACCAAGCCCTTGATCGGGTCGAAGACGCGCGTGATCGATGC
>JANYIL010000084.1 GCA_025362075.1 Chloracidobacterium sp. | reverse complement strand
ATGCCGAATGGGACCTCTTGCTGGTCTATTTTCTTTCCAAGCGAATAGATTCTTATGCTTGCCTTATACATCCGCCCATCGCCGACGTTCCAAAATTGAGGCCTTTTAATCTTTAAGGTGAGTATCTGAGGGACACTATTTCCCGGTTGAACAGAAACTCCGAAATTTGATTGATTAGTCGCCGCTATTTTTCCATCGGGATCGGTCAATTCCACAATCATGGAAATAATTCCCGGCTCTTTCGATTGATTTATTACCTCGGTATTGACCGTGACCGTTGCTTCACTGTCACCAACCTTTGGAGTCGTTACAAAAGTCGACCATCGTTCCATATGCACCGCGTCGGACGTTACCAGCCTTACGTGTCTGTATATCCCCGCTCCCATGTACCAACGCGACGCCGGTTGCTGTATCGTATCAGCCTTGACGGCGATGATGTTTTCCTTGCCAAAATTAATATGATCCGTCAGATCGTATGCAAAGCTGATATACCCCGACGGCCGATGTCCGAGATGAAACCCGTTTATCCAGACATCACTGATGCCCATCACGCCGTCGAATTCGATCGAAACGCGGCGGCCGCTGTCCTTCGCCGGAACGTTGAAATGCTTCCGATACCAGGCGACACCCGACGGCAAATAGCCGCCCGAACCGCTCGTCGGATTTTTTGCGTCGAACGGCCCTTCGATGCTCCAATCGTGTGGCACGTCGAGCCGTCGCCAGGAAGAATCGCCAAATTCCCCTCTTTCAGCATTTGCCGCATCCCCTTTGGTAAATCGCCAGTCCGTGTCGAACGCCACGACCTGACGGGATTGCGCAACGGCGGCACGGTTGAATACACTGACTGTCAATGACATCAGGACTGCAATTAGAACGATCTTCGGGTTTTTAAAAAATAAATTCATAACTTTTGCATGACAGAAAATAGCTGTTAGCTAACAGCCAGTATTCAGAATAAACGCTCACTTCGCCGACACTTTCCAAACCTTCAAATTGTCGTAGGTGATCAAAGAAACCCCCTCCATCGAGCGAAACCCGATGCGTCCCGCACCGAGCGGTCGACCGGGATCATCCCATTTAAAAATAACCTTGCCGTTAGTCTCCATTTCTATATGTCCGCCTACCTTGAGCATCCGGACGTGATGCGTGACATCCGTCGGGCCAGTCGTCAGGCTATTCCCCTCGGCGACGAGGGTAAAGCCGGGGTTTTTCCGCATCCGGTTCGAAACGCTCTCGGCCTCGGTATTGCGGCTCCAGTACGAGTCGGAATAATTGGCGATCTCGCCGCTGTGATAGGTCTTGTAATCACCCTGTCTCGGAGGCAGCGATAGGTCAAAAATATCTTCGCCGTGGGTGCCAGTGGCACAGACAAAGATGATCGTGAGGCCATTGGTCGACCCATTCGGGCTCATATCAAACTCGACTAAAAAATCCGCGGGGAAAATATGCTTATTCCAAATGACAAGATGCGAGCGGTCTTTCGAGGATATCTGATCTCCCTTCGCATCAAACCTGAGCGGCGACGCCCGCAGCCTGCCGTCGCGGACATCGACGCCGCCATTGCCCTCGGCGATCCATTCGGTGTTAGTGTCAGGCTTACCGGTTCGCCGCCATGTCCCGTCGGAATTCCGGGCAATAAAGTCCTTCTCAAAAGCGATCTTTTGCGATTTCCGAAAATCATTCGAATACGCGCTGTGAAGTTTGAAATGAGAAAGATCGATCGACGAATCTGTCACTGGTGACTGAATAAACGCCGCATCCTGCGAAAACGCCGAAGCCGTCGCGAGGACTATGATCAAAGTGGTGGCGAGACACGTGACACGCCGCTGCGTCAGCTCACGTACCCTTTTCATATATTTCCTCAATCAGTCGTGATACCTCTCTTCCCGCAGATCCATCTACCTTCGGTTCACGGTCCAGCAAAACTGCATCGGCAAAATCCGCGATCAGCGGTTCGTGAAAATTGGCGGCGGGCGGATGAGATTCCTTTGTTATGGTATCTCCGATCTTGATCGTCATCTCGCCAAGATTCAAAACCGAAATATGGATTGCACCATTCGTACCATAAATATCGAGCGTATCCATAGAATCGGGCGTCGCGTGGGTAACCGTAAGCGACGCGCACGGGCCGCTTTCGAATTGGAAAAGCGCGGATGCTGTGTCTTCGACCTCGCGTCCGAGAACATCGTTAGAAACAATGCCCTCGATCCTTCGCACCGTGCCGAACAAATTCGTAAAAATCTCGATCCGGTGGCAGCCGAAATCGATCATCGGTCCGCCGCCGCTTTTCTCTTTCTCGACGAACCAACGCCGCGGGTGATCGGGTGCCGGGTCAAAATATTCAAAGGCGTTTATCTGGGCAAACGAAACTTTGCCGATCTCGCCCGATTCGATAATTTGCTTTGCCCGAATGACCGCAGGATAAAACCGGCGGTAATACGCTATGCCCAATTTGACGTTATTGGCACTGCAAGCCGCGATCATTTCATCGCATTCCTTGACGGTCAGGGCCATTGGTTTTTCGCACAAGACGTGCTTTCCGGCCTCTGCGGCGGCGATCGTCTGCTCGGCATGAACGTTAACGGGCGTGGCCAGATAAACGGCGTCAATCTCTGTATCCGCGATCTGCTCACGCCAATCGGCAAACCATTTCCGCGCACCAAATTCCTCAGCGAAAGATGCGGCAAGTTTCGCCCGCGAGCGGCTGACCGAGACAAATTCCGCACCCGGTATATCGCGCAATGCCGGAGCGATCCGCTTTCGGGCAATGTCGCCGGCACCGACCAATCCCCATCTAAGACTTTTCATAGCCACAAAATCTCCGGAATAAGTTAAAAGTGAGAGGTTTTAAGTGATAGGTTCAAACTTATCACTTATCACCTCTAACCTATTACTTATTACGAAATTATCCCGGTTTTTCAAAGTGCCCTAAAACTGTTTTTGATCCGCCCGCTCGACCTTAGTATCCGCGATCGTTCGGCTCTGCGACGAGATAAAATTCGACACATTTTTCAGTGAAAACATCTTCACCCCGCTCGAAAGCTGTGCATTCGTTCGAAAAAATTCGATGTTTTTCACATCATCGAGCACAAACGCGGTCCTGGCGTCGTCCGAGTCAAATGAGACCTCGACATTGTCAAACGTGATGCCGCGAGCGTGCCGCACGTAAAAACCGTACGCCGGCGTCACGCCAAACATGCTCGGCTCCGGATAGCTTTTCTCGTTTTCAGGAATCTCGCGGGCCGCGTCGGCCTTGGTGCCCCCGCCCTTGTAATGGATGCGGATATTGCTGAGCTTCATATCCTCGATGTCGTGCCCCGCCAGACCGGCGATGATCGACGCATATTTTGGTTCGACGCCGGAAACAACTACATTGCTAATATTTACACGCCGCACCCCGCCGATCGGTGTGCCCTCGGGGGCACGCTGGCGGGCTCCAAGGCGGATAAATATCGGTGCGGTCAGAATATCGCGCATAGTGATATTCGTGATCGAAACATCCTCAAGATAGCCGCCATCAACCGTCTCAAGAGCGAGGCCGCGGCAGTGGACAAAGACAATGTTCGAGATCGTGATGTTCTTAAAACCGCCGTTCGATTCCGTTCCGAATTTTAGCCTTCCGGTCGGCCTGTCCTTGTCGGGAGCCGTGTCCTGCGTCGTTTTAAACGTCCCGTCAAGCAGCGTCCCTAGATCGAATCCGGAAACCTGACTGTTTGTGATCGTGACATTCTCGGTCGCCCGGTTAAACCCAAGGGCGTACGAGCTTTTCAAAACAATTGCGTCGTCATTCGGCGTGTTTACGTAGGAATTGGAAATGCGGACGTTGCGGCAGGCGTCGATGTCGAACCCGTCGCGGTTACTATCGACCCGCAGATTGTCGATCGTCAGATTATCGACGCCCGTGGCAAGCAACGCAAAATGCCCACCCTCGAAAATCGTAAAATCTTTTAATGTCACATTTCGCGACAGTTTCAGCGCTATGGCTTTTGTTCCCAGACCGTCCATTTCGGTGAGCGGTGACAATTCGCCGAGCGGCGACGGATTGGCCGCCATGCTTGCCGGAGTTTCTCCTGCCGTTCTCGGTTTTCTCGGCCCCGGACTGCGGCGCGTCAGGCCCTTGCCGTCGATCTTGCCCTGGCCGACTATCGCGACATTTTCGACGCCGATGCCCCAGATCAGCGAATTTTTCCAATGCGAATGGCCGAAATCCTGATACATGTCGAATTCAGTCGGCTCCCACTGGTCGTACTTCCCTTTGTCTTTCACCGGATCCGCCGCGAGAATCGTAGCACCGCTGTCGAGATAGAGCGTAATGTTGCTCTTGAGCCTGATCGAAAAGCTCAGATACGTACCGGCCGGGAAATAAACGGTACCGCCACCCTTTGCCGCCGCGGCGTCGATAGCCTCGTTGACGGCGTCAGAATCGACAGTTTTACCATCGCCTTTGGCCCCGTAGTCCCTGACGTTAAAAAAGGCTTTTTCGTCAGCAAAATTGGCCGAAGCTCTCTCGGCAACAGCCAAAAACAAAGCGGAAACCGCCAACGCCGCAGCGACAAATACGATCGATATTACTTTCATAAAAAGGTCTTTACTTCGGGTTCTTTTGATAAGCGTCGAACCATGTTTTTACTTCCGTTTCGGCCGCCTTCAGATCAGGTCGTTTCTGAGCGATGTTCCATGATTCTTTCCATTCTTTGTTCAGATCGCCAAGCTCAATCTCTGAACCAACGCGAGTAAATATCGGTATCTGGTGCGGCTCGGCATTTACTTTGACCGTTTGGCCACCCTGATAGACCTTGCCGTCCCAGGCGTCACGCCATTTGGCCCCCGTTGGCAAATAGACCTGCTGTTCGCGCACGCCCTTTTCCCAGATCGGAGAAACGACGATGTCACCCCCGTATAGATACGTCCACCAATTCTCCCATGCATCTTTTGACCTGGGGTCGGCCAGCAGCATGGGTCGCACCATCGGTAATCCCGTTTTATTGGCCACGATCGCCTGAGCATGACTGTAATCGACGAGCCGCTGGTGCAGCCGGGCGTACATTCGCCACATCGCTATTAACGTCGCGTCGTATTTCGGCTCTCGTGGATAATTCCAAAACGCGACATTTTTCGTCGGGCCAACCTCCATGATCGGAGTAAACGCACTGAATGCCAGCCATCGGCTGCAAACTTCCTGCTCCATCAATTGCTGGTTGTAACCGCACGTGTCGGAACCCCAGCTCGAATAACCCATCACCGCCGAACGCTGAACCGCTATGATCGACGCCCGCAATCCCTCCTGCGTGCCGCCAATGTCGCCGCCCCAGTTGACGCCGTATTGGGCCGTACCCGTGTACGCCCCTCGCGGCATTGCGAAGAAATCGTCTCCGCGATATTTTTTCGCGATGTCATAGACGGCCTTGACGTACATTTTCATGTAGGCATTCCGGTTTTCGCGTAAAGACCGCCCGTCAAAAATATTTGGCGTGCCGTCGTCAGGGATATTTTCCTCGCCGCGGTCGAGCTTAAAACCAGCGACGCCGCGTTTGAGTAGTTTTGCGATACCGTCCTGCCAATACGCTTTTGCGGCCGGATTACTGAGGTCAACCATCGGAAAATTATTCCCGCTCGACGGGCGTACCTGGCCTTTCAATGTGTATCCTTTTGCCGTGCCCTCGTCCGCCATTTTGCCCTGGAAAAACGGAGCGATCCACAGCTCCAGCTTTTGATCCTGCGACCCCAGCCATTTCACCATCGCGTCAAAATGCGGCAGCCGTGTCTCGTCGATATCAAAATCGTCATAGCCCATCTTACCCGGCCCCCACGGGCGGTCGATCCAGTAGACGCCGTTCGGAATGCCGTAGGCCCGCATCATCAGCACATCTTCCATTATCTCGGAATTAAACGGCCCGGTAACCGGCGTGCCGTCGTAATATGCGGTCCGCTGAGTATGCTCATCGCGCCAACGCCACGGCGTAAACATCCATTTTGGCGGCAGTACCGGCAACCCGGCATCGGCGGAGTGAGCCTTGACGATGGCCGTCGGGTTATCGGCCGTGTAAACTTTCAATTCAAATTTCGGCCCTTCGAATTCGATCTTTACCTTGCCCGGATCGCTCGCCGCAATATCAAAAAATCCCGGCCAGTCGCCCTTTACAAAGACGCCGTACCCGCGTGACGAGAGGTAAAACGGAGCGTAAACCGAGGTCGTCGGTTTGATGATCATGTCCACTTTCTGCCCACGCAGATTCATCGCCTCCCTGATGCCCGGCGCCCACGACGCCTGCTGCGGCCCGTCAACCACACGTTCCATCAGGCCGGTGAAGTATTCATCCGTCCCGGCGTCGATCATCAAACCCCATTTCCTGATACCGTCGGCCGGAGTGGCGGTGAAAGCAATATCAAAATTGCCGCCGTTAGGCTTGACCGAAATCGTGATCGTCCGCCCATCGGGCATTTTTGTATTGGCCAAAAGCTGGCCGTTTCTGCCCATTTTTGCAGTCAGTGTCGCCGGCAGCATGGTTCTGCCGGCGGCGGTTTCGTAAAACAAGCCGTCAACGGTAAGGGCTTGTTTTCCCGAAGACGACGACGGGTTTTTTGATGGCAGCGTAAAGGTAGCTCCACCGCTCTGAGCATCCATAATGCCCGTAAAAAGAAGACAAATAGCTAAAATTGTTTTCATTTTCCTGTTTACCTGGCCGAGAACTTATAGATCGTGGTCGTCGAATATCTTTGGCTCCTACTTAAAGTGTCAAGGAAAATTGCGGCTTGCAGTAAAAAGTATTTCTTTTCATACATTTGCAGACAACAAATCGTTTCGGTGCGGGCCGGACGGTGCGGCCCCTTTCGGGGTCGCGGGCAAATTCGTTCGCCGTTACATGGACTAACCATGGCCGCTGACGAAAATTGGTAAAACCAGATGCGTAAAACATACCACATACGAGGCAAATTTTAAAGATCCATTTAACCGATTAACCACCGTTGCCGGAAACGCCGCATTAAGATAAAGTTTCAATGGAATTTCGTAATTTATGCTCGGTAAAAACGCGTATGACTTGGGAAGAACGCTGGCATCCTTTGCGTGAAGAGTGGGTCGTGATCGCGGCCCACCGGCAGGACCGCCCGTGGAGCGGCGAAACGTTTCCCGTCGAGGAAAAAGCACTGCCGGATTTTGTCGCCGACTGCTACCTGTGCCCTGAAAATACACGCGTCAGCGGCAACGTCAATCCCGATTACAATCAAATATTCGTCTTCGACAACGACCACCCGAGCGTTGATTTGAACGCCCCGGTAAATGCCACACCGCCATCGCCCGTTTACAAAGCAAAACCCGCCCACGGCACCTCGCGCGTCGTTTGCTACAGCCCGAAACACAACCTCACCCTGACCGAGCTTTCCGTCGCCGAAATTGAGAACCTGATCCGCGTCTGGCAGGCGCAATATCTTGATCTAGGCGCGCTTGTCGAGATCGAGCACGTACTGATATTTGAGAACAAAGGCGACGCGGTCGGCGTCTCAAACCCGCACCCGCATTGCCAGATCTACGCCAATAATTTTGTCTTTAAGACTATCGCAAACGAGGCGCGATCAAGTCATGCGCATTTTGCCGAAACCGGAAACATCCTGTTCCAGGAGATAATTCAGGCCGAGCAAACAGACGGCAGACGCATTATTGCTGAGAACGACACGGCGATAGCATTTCTGCCATATTTTGCCCGCTACGCCTACGAGGTTTTTGTCGCACCAAAAGCCACGCACCCACACATCGCGGCTATGTCGGCGGGCGAGATAACAGATCTCGCATCGGTTCTGAAAACGGTCCTCGTCAAGCTCGACAATTTGTGGCGAATGCCGTTTCCATACGTTATGGTCCTGCATCAGGCACCGACGGACGGCGGCGATTATGATGCGTTTCACTTTCATGTCGAGTTTCACCCGCCTCTGCGCAAGCCCAATCTGCTCAAATATTTAGCCGGTCCCGAGATCGGCGGCGGCAATTTTTTGAGTGATACTTCGCCTGAGGAAAAGGCCGCTGAGCTGCAGTCAATGTCCGACGTTCATTACAAGCAGGAGGGATCGACTTGAACGACATCAACTCGCTTTTTGCTCCGATAAGACGCCTCCACGAAACGATCCGTGCCGAGGTTGTCGGGGTCTGCGAAGCCGGGACCTCCGAGCAGCTTTCCTCGATCGTGGCCGACGACGAGGGCGATACGATCTTTGCCGTCGACCGCGTCAGCGAGGACATTCTGATCGATTTTTTCAAACGCGAGATCGCATCGAAAGTACCGGTCGTACTGATAGCCGAGGGCCTGAAAGAAGGGCAGATCGTCCTACCCCGCTCCGCCGCCGAATCGGACGCCGTGTGGCGGATCATCGTCGACCCGATAGACGGCACCCGCGGCCTGATGTATCAAAAACGCAGTGCCTGGATATTGACCGGCGTTGCTCCAAATAAGGGTGATGCGACGAATCTGAGCGATATCGAATTCGCGATCCAGACCGAGATCCCGCTCGTAAAACAGCATCTTTCCGACACCCTCTGGGCGTTTCGCGGACAGGGAGCAAAAGCGGAAAGATATAACCGTTTGACCGGAGAAACGACCGCTCTGGAACTGAAACCCTCGTCCGCCGCGTCGATCGAACAGGGATTTGCGATGATCTCACGGTTTTTCCCCGGTGCCCGCGACATGCTTGCCGAGATCGACGAAGAGATCGTCCAAGCCGCTCTCGGAAAACCGAAAATGGGAAAAGCCCAGTGTTTCGAAGACCAGTATATTTCGACCGGCGGCCAGCTTTACGAGCTAATGGCCGGCCACGACCGTTTTGTCGCCGACCTCAGGCCACTGATGGCGGGAGTTATGCGCGGGCGCGGAATGGACCTAAGCATTTGCTGCCACCCGTACGATTTGGCTACCGAGTTGATAGCCCGCGAGATGGGGGTCGTGATCACGGATGCGATGGGCGGACCGCTCGATTCACGCCTCGCCGTCGAACCCGATGTCGCGTGGATCGGCTACGCAAATTACAGCATCCGGGAGCAGATTGAGCCGCACCTCCAGGATTCGCTTAAAAAACGCGGCCTCATATGACCCGACCCTGGAGCGTAAAGTAATGGAATAAATGATAGCCGATAACTGAAAGCTGATAACTCAAATCACTCTCCGAAATTATCACTTTTCAGTTATCAGCTATCAGTTATTCCCGAGCGTAGAAATCTGACGACAATTCCAATAAAAATTACCCATTGTTGGGATGCGTTAGAATTACCACACTAGTGCCAATTCTTAAAGCGTCCATTATGTATCGAATTCTTGCTGGAGATTCTCGTGACCTGACCGATGTCGGCAAATTTATCGATTTGATAAATGAGCCGCCGATTAAGCTCCGCGATTTGTTTAATAAAAACTCCGATATTTTCGTCACCCGTGCTCCCGGACGCCTCGACATAATGGGCGGCATCGCAGACTATTCGGGTTCGCTGGTCCTCGAAATGCCTATCGCCGAGGCGACGCTCGCCGCAATACAAAAAAGCGACGACAGGCGAATAAAAATAGTCAGCCTGCATGTAAATTCCAGCAAATGTTCGAGCTACGAAATGAAACTCGGCGATCTTGAGATCGGCGGCATTCGAGATGATTACACGGCGGTAAAAAGTTTCTTTTCGAAAAAACACTCATATCGGTGGGCGAGCTATGCGGCAGGCGTTTTTTTTGTTTTGAAGCGTGAGCTTGGTGTCGATTTTCCGATCGGTGCCAGGATACTCATATCGTCCCAGGTTCCGGTCGGCAGGGGCGTCAGTTCGTCCGCCGCCCTCGAAGTCGCCGTCATGCAAGGCATCTGCGCGGCGTACAACATCGACATAGCACCACGTGATCTGGCGATACTCTGCCAAAAGGTCGAGAACCTGATCGTCGGCGCCGCCTGTGGTGTGATGGATCAGATCACCGCTCATTGCGGCGTCGAAGGCGCGTTGACCTCGCTCCTGTGTCAACCGGCCGAAATCGGTGAGCCAGTAAAAATCCCCGATGAATTCGAATTCTGGGGCATCGATTCCGGTGTCCGCCATGCTGTTGCGGGTTCCAATTACAGCTCGGTCCGCGTCGGCGCGTTTATGGGTTATCGGATCATCGCCGATCTCGCCGGTCTAGCTGCTGAGAGAATCGGCCCCGGCCTTATTCGTATCGACGACCCGCAATGGCACGGCTATCTTGCCAATATCGATCCGGCGGAATACGAGCATGAGTTTTCGTCCCAAATTCCAGGCTCAATCCTCGGTAGCGATTTTCTCGAAAAACATGACGGAACAACCGACGCCGTCACGACCATCGACCCGGCCAAAACCTACGCCGTCCGCGCACCCGCCGAACACGCAATCTACGAATCGTCCCGCGTTCGCGAATTTGCGAGGCTCCTTACCAAATCCGTCAGCGAAGACGCTGAAAACAGGCTCGGCGAGCTGATGTTCCAATCGCACCGGAGCTACGCCGCCTGCGGGCTGACCGAACCGTGTACCGATCGGATCGTCGAGATGGTACGAGACGCCCGCGACGATGGCCTCCTCGGAGCCCGGATCACCGGCGGCGGCAGCGGCGGCACCGTCGCCATACTCGCCCGCCGGGGCAGCCGCTCCGTAATCATGGATCTCGCCACCCGTTTCGCTGCCGAAACGGGAAAAGCGCCGTATATCTTCCACGGCTCCTCACCGGGCTGCGCGGCCTTTGGATATCTTAGGCTCGGCGCCAAGCTGCGTAGCAGCGACGGAATTTAGCCCCAGGTGGAGCGGAGCAGAACCTGGGGTTAAAATGCAAAAAATTATCTAAGCCCACGGAGTGGGCGACAGACGTTCGCTTAAATATTATAGTCATTAGATTTATGCGCATCGCTGTCGCCCGCGCAACGGGCTTTGAATCAATTTTTGCTAGTAACCCCAGGTTCCGCTTCGCTCGACCTCGGGCTAAAATTCGGCCGCTGCTCCGCAGCTTAAGAGAAGTCCGCGACACATAACCGGACGGATCACTTAAAACTTGCTGAAACCGGCATTTACGCGTATATTTTTTGTATCGACCCCAGCGTTTTTTTGTTAGCTTTCGAGTTCCGAAATTTGCGTTCGCAGCCATAAAATTTTTTCGCTTGGAAAGCGGTTAACCCATTTTTCCGATAGCGCGGGCGGGCCGGGACCTTATTCAAACTATCTGGAGACCTTATGATCAATCGAAGTTTTGCTGTTTTTGCGATTCTGCTGTCTGCTTTTCTTTTTGGTTCGTGCAAACCTGCGGCCAATCCGAGCGCCAATAACGGTGCTGCCTTTGGGAAAGCGATCAAGCTGGCGTTTGTCACAAACAACGCCTCCGATTACTGGACCATCGCCCGCAAAGGCGTCGAAAAAGCGGACGCCGAAATGGATGACGTAACGGTCGACTTTAAGATGCCGGGCAGCGGAGCCGCCGACGAGCAAAAACGAATCATCGACGATCTTGTCTCAACCGGCATTCGCGGCATAGCCGTCAGCCCCGTCGATCCGGATAACCAAACGCAGCTCATTAACGATACGGCCAAAAAGGCGCTCGTTATCACGCAGGATTCGGACGCTCCGACCAGCGATCGTGCCCTCTATATCGGCACCGACAATGTCGCCGCCGGTCGCCAGGCCGGTGAGCTTGTCAAAGAAGCCCTGCCAAACGGCGGCACGATCATGGTCTTCGTCGGCAAAAGCGACGCGCGAAATGCTAAAGAGCGTTATCAGGGCCTGAAGGAAGCTCTGCAAGGCTCAAAGATCGAGATCATCGACCTCCGCACCGACGACACGGATCGTGCGCGTGCAAAGACAAACGCGGCCGACACGCTCGTCAAATACCCCGATGTCGCCGCCATGGTCGGCCTCTGGAGCTACAACGGCCCCGCTATTCTCAACGCGATCAAAGACGCAAACAAAGTCGACAAGGTCAAGATCATTTGTTTTGACGAGGAAGATGAAACCCTCGCCGGCGTCAAGGCTGGTGCGATCTTTGCGACCGTCGTCCAGCAGCCGTTCGAATTCGGCTACCAGTCGGTCCAGCTCCTGGCCAAGATCCTCAAGGGCGATAAATCCGTGATCCCCGCCAACAAACAGATCAACGTTCCGACGCTCGTGATCAAAAAAGACTCGGTTGACGAATTCACCAAAAAGATCAACGCCCTCCGCGGTCGGAGTTAAGAGGAACCACGAAAAATCACAAAAAATCACTAAAATAGAAAATATCTTTTTAGTGTTTTTCGTGATTTTTCGTGGTTAATGATTTATGGAACCGATCCTCGAAATGCAAAAGATCAGCAAGCGTTTCCCGGGCGTCATTGCCCTGGACTGTGTAGATCTCAGCGTTTTCCCAGGCGAGGTTGTCGCTCTGGCGGGTGAGAACGGGGCCGGAAAATCGACGCTGATGAAGATCCTCGGCGGCGTCTATAACCCTGAGAGCGGAACTATTAGGGTCAGCGGCGAGAGGACCACTATTCGTGTCGTAGCGGATGCCACGGCAAAGCAGATCGGTTTCGTTCATCAGGAGCTGAACGTCCTCGACAATCTCACGGTCGCCGAAAACGTCTTTCTCGGCCGCGAACCCCGAAAATTTGGCTTTCTGATCAACCGCAAAAAACTCAATTCCGATACCGAGATCTATCTCAAACGCCTCGGCCTCGACGTACCCGGACGAAAGCCCCTGCGTGAATTATCCATCGCCCAGCAACAGATGGTCGAGATTGTCAAGGCGCTCTCATTGAACGCCCGCATCCTCATCATGGACGAGCCGACATCAAGCCTCACGCTGACCGAGACCGAACGTCTGCTGGAGGTCATAAAAGAGCTTCGCTCGCAGGGTGTAAGCGTCATCTACATCTCGCATCGCCTCGGCGAGATAAAGCAAATCGCCGACCGCGTCGTCGTCCTTCGCGACGGCAAAAACGCCGGCATGCTTGAGCGTGACGAGATCAACCACGACAGCATCGTCAAACTGATGGTCGGCCGCGACCTAGAGCGTTTTCACACACCGGCGGCAACGACCGCTAAAAAAACTTTCGCCGAGATCAGCGACCTTCGCACCCGCCGCTATCCAGCATCTTCGGTCTCGTTTGACGTTCGCAAAGGCGAGATCCTCGGTTTTGCGGGGCTGGTCGGAGCCGGGCGTTCGGAGGC